>NZ_JANJUE010000125.1 GCF_024710765.1 Pseudoxanthomonas sp. | reverse complement strand
TACGCCATTCGACGTGCAACTGGATGTCGCAGAAGCGCTGCCTGGTGCGGATGCCCTTGCTGCCCGGCACCACGGTGACCGCGCCATCGGCGACGGTCCACGGCGCGGGGCCGCCCTGCTCGCCTTCCCAGGCCGAAAGATCCTTGCCGCCGAACAGCACTACCGCATCGGACGGGGCGGCGTGCTCGGGCGTCGCCACGCTGGTCGGAACCGGCTTCCAGACCTCGGTCTTCGCGGGATCACGCGCCGGGTCGGGCTGCGCCTGCGCGAACGCGGGGCCCGCGGCCAGCAGGCAGGCAGCCATCAAGATTGGTTTGCTCATCATGTCCCCCGCGTACGCGGATCAGGCAAATCGGTGAAGTCGCTCAGTCGGTCGCCCACGCGGGCGTACCCGGCACGTAGGGCATGTCGCCGTCATAGCGGCCCGGCACGGCGACGTACTGCAGGACCTCGTTCGCGCCCACCTGCGAGGTGAAGAAGCTGAAGATCGACAGCTGCTTGAGCATCGTGAAGTAATGCGGCTTGACCGGCCCCTGATGGGTTCCGCCGGCGGCCGCCGCCGTCGCGCTGATCTGCTTGCGGGCTTCGGCATCCAGGCTGCGCAGCAGTTCCGTGCGGGCCTGCGGCGCGAGCGCGATGAAGCGGCCGCCGGCGCGCTTGTCGATGTCGGCCAGCCCCGCGCGGAAAATCGCCTGCTGCTCCGGCGTGTAGCAATCGGTCACGTACAGCGCCATGAACGGGCCCGCGCCCGCATCCTTCGCGCCGGGCGTCCTGGTCCGCGGCAGGATGGTGTCCGCGATCTCGTCCAGCAGGGCGATGTCGGTGGCCGAAAAGGCGCCCGTCGCACCCGCGGTACCCGGCGCCTGGGAAAACACCAGGCCCGGCACGCCAATCATGGCCGCGCCGGTGGCGGCGGCGATCATCTTCAGGAGTTCACGACGTTCCATCACAGGTTCCCCGCCTTGAGTTCGCGCACCGCGTGATCGGCCGCGCGCGCCGTCATCGCCATGTAGGTCAGCGACGGATTCACGCAGGCGCTGGAAGTCATGCAGGCGCCATCGGTGACATAGACGTTGGGCGCATCCCAGACCTGGTTGTGCTTGTTCAGCACCGAGCTCTTCGGATCCCTGCCCATGCGCGCCGTGCCCATTTCGTGGATGCCCATGCCGGGCGCGTAGTCGCTGTCGTGCGTCCTGACGTCCTTGACGCCCGCGGCCTCCAGCATCTCGGCCGCGTCCGCGCCCATGTCGTGGCGCATCGCCAACTCGTTCTCGCGCATGGACACGTCCATCGCCAGCACCGGCAGCCCCCACTTGTCCTTGCGGTCCGGATCCAGGCTGATCCGGTTCTCGTGGTAGGGCAGCATCTCGCCGAAGGCGGTCATGCCGATGGACCAGTCGCCCGGCACGGTCAGTGCGTCCTTCAGCTCGGCGCCGACGTTGAGTTCGGCGATCTCGCGCGACCAGCCCGAGCGGCTGGCGCCACCCTGGTAGCCGAAACCGCGCAGGTAATCGCGCTTGTCGTTGCCGACGTTGCGGAAGCGCGGAATGTAGAACCCGCAGGGACGGCGGCCGAAGTAGTACTTGTCCTCGTAGCCGTCGACCCGGCCGGACGCGCCGACGCGGAAATGATGGTCCATGACGTTGTGGCCCAGCTCGCCGGACGAGGAACCCAGGCCGCCTTCCCACACGTCGGTCGCCGAGTTCATCAGCACCCAGGTGGAGTTGAACGAGGAGGCATTGAGGAAGATGACCTTGGCCGTGTACACGTAGGTCTGGCCGGTCTCGGCATCGATGATCTCCACGCCGCGCGCGCGCTTGCGATCCTTGTCGTACAGCACTTCCTTGACGATCGAGAACGGGCGCAGGGTGAGGTTGCCGGTCTTCATCGCCGCCGGCAGCGTCGCCGACTGGGTCGAGAAGTACGCGCCGTAGGGGCAGCCCAGGATGCACTTGTTGCGGTACTGGCAGTTGACCCGGCCTTGCTCGGGCTTGGGCTGGGTGATGTTGGCGGTGCGCGAATGGATCATGTGGCGGGTGCCGCCGAAAGCCTGCTTGATCCGCGCCGCCACGTCCTTCTCGACGATGTTCAGCGGGATCGGCGGCAGGAACTCGCCGTCGGGCAGCACGTCCAGCCCCTCGCGGGTGCCGGCGATGCCGGCGAACTTCTCGACGTAGTCGTACCAGGGTGCGATGTCGGCATAGCGGACCGGCCAGTCGACGGCGATGCCTTCCTTGAGGTTGGCCTCGAAGTCCATCTCCGACAGGCGATAGCTCTGCCGGCCCCACAGCAGCGAACGGCCGCCGACGTGATAGCCGCGGAACCAGTCGAAGCGCTTGGTTTCCGTATACGGGCAATCCTTCTCGTCCGCCCACATCCCCATCGTTTCCTCGGAGAGCGGGTAGTCGCGCATCAGCACCGGATGATCCGCCTTCATCGCCTGGGTCGGCCGGCCGCGATGCGGGTAGTCCCAGGACTCCTTCATCGCATTGACGTAGTCCTTGACGTGCTCGATGTTGCGACCGCGCTCCAGCATCAGGACCTTCAGGCCCTTCTCGGTCAGTTCCTTGGCAGCCCAACCGCCACTGATTCCTGAGCCAACGACGATGGCGTCGTAGTGATTGTCTGCCATGGGTACTCTTTTTCCCTGGGTGGATAGCTGTTTCAGACGTCGCAGAGGCGAATCGCCTCACGCAAGGAGCGGACGGGATCCGGCGCGGCAGGCATGAACTCCTGGGCCAGGTACCCGTCGAAACCGGTGTCGCGGATGGCGCGGCATATGGCGGGATAGTTGAGTTCCTGGTCGTCGCCGATTTCGTGCCGCCCCGGCACCCCCGCCGTGTGGTAATGGGTGAAGAATTCGTGGTGCTTGCGGATGGTGGCGATGACGTCGCCTTCCATGATCTGCATGTGGTAGATGTCGTACAGCAGGCTGAAGTTCCTCGACCCCAGCCGCTTGCACAGCGCCACGCCCCACTCGGAGTGATCACACAGGTAGTCGTGGTGATCCACCTTGGAATTCAGCAGTTCCATCACCAGCATCACGCCGCGCTTCTCGGCATGGCCGAGGATGCGCTTCAGTCCCGCCTCGGCATTGGCCAGCCCCTGCTCGGGATCCATGCCGTTGCGGTTGCCGGAAAAACAGATGAGGTTGCGGTAGCCGGCATCGGCGACCAGATCGATATGGCGGGTGTAGCGCGCCACCAGTTCATCGTGGAATTCGGCCCCGGCGAAACCCTTCACCAGGTTGATCTCCGCGCCATTGCACATCGAGCTGAACACGCCATGCGCCTTCAGCGTCGGCCAGTCGTCCGGGCCGACCAGGTCGATGGCGGAAAAGCCGATGTCCTTCACCGTCTGGCAAAGCTGCGCGACGGACAGGTCCGGGAACGTCCAGCGGGCGACCGAATGCTTCAGTTTGCCCTTCAACGCAAGCGGCTTCTCGGCGGCGAAACCGGCAGGCACCACACCGGCGGTCGCCAGTCCAAGGCCGCCCAACATCGCCGCGCGCAACGCGCTTCGTCTTGTGAACTTCGGGTCCAGGGGGCTCATCCCGGCGTCCTCACCAAAAGAAAGCTTGCTCAAACGAATCTTTCGAGGCGTCGCCCCTGCCACGGGAAGCACACCGGCCGCCCACGCGGCGCACCGGTCCGATCGAATAGACATCCATCCATCCCCGGCCTCCCAACCGGCACGAAACCTCGAAGATTCGCCCTGATGCAATCGATTGCACCATAAAGCAGCCCCGCGTGTTCATGCAAGACTCCGCGCACAGGATCTTATGCTGCACGGCACAACGCAGGTTCGCGCGTCGTCGCAACTCATGCAAAACCATGCAGGGGAATGCGACAAAGATTCTTGCGACCGAGTCGTCTGCGTGACCCGGTCCGGTTGTGCAGGCACGCCGCGCTGATTCCTGAAGATCCGCACATGCCAGGACGGACTTCCGCCGCCTGGCATGGCGAACGAATCCGCGTGGCTAGCGCGGCGCGCGCTTGCGCCGTGAGCGCCTTCGTCTCTTCGCGGCTCCATCCGTCCCGACCGATATCCACTCCGCCCGGCTCATGAGCTGCCCGACCTGCCGTTCCAGACTGTCGAAGCCTGCATACCAGTGATGGATGGCCATGGTGGGCTCGTGCGTTTCATCACCCGCGCACGCGGCGCTGAGGTAGCCCATCAACTTGAGATGGTTGCGCAACTGCCGCAACTCGTAGAAAGCCGATTCGGAAAACAGGAAGCCGGTGCGGCGCGCAGCCGGCGAAGGGGAGGTCGAACTCATGGGCGGTACTCCATTCCGTAGAGAAAGAATCCCGCCTGCCGCAGGGGCAGGGGGATGTCGGGAGGCCAAAACCGCGTAACGTCGGCGGGCGTATTCCCTCGGAAGAGGTCTTGTATTAGCCGCCCTCCCGACGCTGAACTTTCCTTGCGTCGGAAGTACCGATGATGCTGGTACAAAAGAAGGCCACCAGAAGCTTCGTCGGTGGCTCTACGTTACGAAGGAGTTTTGGAGCTCCGGCGACGAGTCTGCCTTCGCCATCGAAAGCGTTCAATGCCTTGGCGTTCAATGTTAGTGGGATGACTGGTGGGTACCCGCGCCGACCGCGTCCCGGGCGAATGTCGATACCCGGGCACCCGATTGCAAAGGCTCGGATCCAGCGCGTGTTCCGCCTCATTTTTTCCCGGCCTGCCCTGCCTATAATCGTCCATCTTCCAGACAGCGGTGGAAAATGCCGGACCCCACGCGTGCCTCGCCCGTTCCCGAACGCACGCTGGAAACAGCGCCTGCCGAGCCCACTGCCAGCGCTACGAAGGATGCGCCATGAAGCGCTTTCTTCGCTGGTTGCGGAGCGCGCCCTCGTCCCACCCGGTGGATCGGCGCAATGCGCCGTTCCTGCAGGTGCTCCTGCTTTTCTTCGGCATCTTCGTCCCGCTCAACAAGGCGATCTTCCTTTACGCGGTGAGTTCAGGACAGGCTCCCCGGCCGGGCACCCTGCAGCTGTCCGCGGACCTGGCCACCGATACCCTGCTCGTCGGTTCGGCGTGGGTTGCCCTGTGGCTGATCCGCCGGGGTCGTTTCCGCAAGGGCGTGGCGCTGTTTCTCTCCGTGGCGTCCGTGTGCGTCGGCATCGCCTATGCCAGCGTCGGACTGGTGCGGGTTGGCCTGGACCCGATCCCGCTGGTGCTGCTGTCGCTGGCCGGCCTGGTGATGGGCCGGCGTGCCCTGTGGATGATGCTGGGCGCGCTGACGGTGATGCTGCTGGCCTGCATGGCCCTGGACATGTTCCGCGCCGACGCGGCGCCGGTGGCCTCGACCGTCGGCAAGACCATTTCCATTGCCGGAATCTGGCTCATCATCGCGCTGGTGCTGGATCGCACGGTGGCCGCGCTGCGCAACAGCCTGGAGGAATCCGAACAGCGCAACCGGGCGCTGGAACTGGCCTATGCGCGCCTGGAGGAAGAAATCGCCGAGCGCGACCGCACGCGCGAGCAACTGTTCCATTCGCGGAAGATGGATCTGACGGGACGCTTGGCCAGCGGTCTCGCACACGACTTCGGCAACGTCCTCACCATCATCCTGGGCTACGCCCAGAAACGGGATCGGCTGGCCGCCGATGGCGGTGCGCCGGCACTCGTATCGGCGCTGGAACGCGTGGAAATGGCAGCCCGCCGCGCCATGGCGGTCAGCCGGAAGCTGCTGAATTTCAGCCGCCTGGACGTCTCCCATCCGGAAACCTTCGATGCCGGCGCCGCACTGCACGAACTGCAGACGATGCTTCACCAGTTGCTCGGCCCGGAGATCCGTCTGTCGCTGGAGCGGCCGGAGGCTCCCCTTCCCCTCCATATGGACAAGGGCAACTTCGAGCTGACGGTGCTCAACATCGCCGGCAATGCCAGGGATGCGCTCCCGGAAGGGGGATCCTTCCGCCTCATCGCCGCACGGAACGACGCGACCAGCTCGCTCACGCTGACCCTCAGCGACAACGGCCCCGGGATACCCGAATCGATACGGGCCAGCGTGTTCACGCCGTTCTTCACCACCAAGCCCAAAGGCGAAGGCACCGGCCTGGGCCTGTCCGTGGTGCGCGACATCGTGGTGGATGCGGGCGGCGGGATCCGGATCGAATGCCCGCCCACGGGCGGCACCTCCGTCGTTGTCACGCTTCCCCTGGCGTCGTCCG
>NZ_JANJUE010000123.1 GCF_024710765.1 Pseudoxanthomonas sp. | reverse complement strand
CGGCGACCCGCCGGTCAGTAGGCGAACTCGCGGAACACCCGGTCGATGTCGCCCTGCCAGGCGCCCTGGTACAGCGCCAGTTTGCGGTCTGCCGGGGATATGCCGGCGGCCGTGAACTCCAGCAGTGGATCGAGGTAGATGCGCTCGTCGACACCGTTGCGATTCAGGCGGTTGCGCCGGCGCAGGCCTTCGGCGGAAATCGCCAGCACGCGCTCGGCGACCGCGCGCAGGCTGTCGCCCCGGTGCTGCGTGCGCAGGCCGAGGCGCGGTACCGAGTCGCGCAGGTGGTGGCGCTCTTCCAGCGTCCAGTCCCTGCACAGGTCCCAGGCAGCGTCCAGCGCGGTCTGGTCATACAGCAATCCGACCCACAGCGCCGGCAGCGCACAGATGCGGTTCCACGGTCCGCTGTCGGCGCCGCGCATTTCCAGGTAACGCTTCAGGCGCACTTCCGGGAACGCGGTGGTCAGGTGGTCGGCCCAGTCGCCCAGCGTCGGCCGCTCGCCCTCCAGCGCCGGCAGGCGGCCACCGAGGAAGTCGCGGAAGCTCTGCCCGAGCGCATCGACGTAGCGGCCGTCGCGATAGACGAAGTACATCGGCACGTCGAGCATGTAGTCGACGTAGCGCTCGTAGCCGAAACCGTCCTCGAACACGAAGTCCAGCAGGCCGGTGCGGTCCGGGTCGGTGTCGGTCCACACGTGCGAGCGATAGCTCTGGTAGCCGTTGGGCACGCCGTCGGTGAACGGCGAATCGGCGAACAGCGCCGTGGCCACCGGCTGCAGTGCCAGCGACACGCGGAACTTCTTCACCATGTCCGCTTCGCTGGCGTAGTCCAGGTTGACCTGGACGGTGCAGGTGCGGGTCATCATGTCCAGGCCGAGCGAGCCGACCTTCGGCATGTACGCCTTCATGATCTTGTAGCGGCCCTTGGGCATCCACGGCATCTCGTCGCGCCGCCATTTGGGCTGGAAACCCATGCCGAGGAAACCCAATCGCAGTTCGTCGGCGACTTCCTTGACTTCCTTCAGGTGGGTGCCGACTTCGACGCAGGTCTGGTGGATGGTTTCCAGCGCCGCGCCGGAAAGCTCCAGTTGTCCCGCCGGTTCCAGCGTCACCGAAGCGCCATCGCGGGTCAGCGCGATCACCCGGCCCTTCTCCTCGACCGCTTCCCAGCCGAAACGGACCAGTCCCTTCAGCAGCGCCTCGATGCCGCGATCGCCATCGAACTCCGGCGGACGCAGATCGTCCAGGCGGAAACCGAACTTCTCGTGCTCGGTGCCGATGCGCCAGTCGGCGCGCACCTTCTCGCCGCTGGCGACGTACTGCACGAGCTGCGTGCGATCGGTGACGAGCGTATCGGCGACGTGGCTGGGGCTGGACAAAGGCGGGCTCGCACGGCTGGGGAACGACGATGTGGGGCTGCGGCGCAGGCGCCACAAGGGCGGCAATATAGCGTGCCGCCCGTCCCCGCATCATCGCCACCGCCCACATCGCAGTGTTCCGCGCCTGTGCTGGCCGCCCCGGGCTCGACCCCGCGTGGTGCGGACGCTACCCTGCCCGGCATGCCGCGCCATCGCCCACCTCCGACCAGCCGCCATCCCGAACTGCACCGCACCAACCGGGTCGGCTGGTTGCGCGCGGCGGTGCTGGGCGCCAATGACGGCATCGTCTCGGTGGCGGGCATCGTGGTCGGCGTGGCCGCCAGCGGCGCGACTTCCGAGACCATCCTGCTGACCGGCGTGGCCGGCGTGGTCGCCGGCGCGATGTCGATGGCCGCCGGCGAATATGTGTCAGTTCAATCACAGGCAGACACCGAGGCGGCGGATCTGGCGATCGAGAAGCGCGAACTGCGCGCCGCCCCCGACCTGGAACTTGCCGAGCTCACCCAGATCTACGTGCAACGCGGACTCGAACCCGCGCTCGCGCGCCAGGTTGCCGAGCAGCTCACCGCCCACGATGCGCTGGCCGCGCACGCGCGCGACGAACTCGGCCTCACCGAGGAACTGCGCGCGCGCCCGCTGCAGGCGGCGCTCGCCTCGGCGGCCGCGTTCACCGTCGGCGCGGCATTGCCGATCGCCGCTTCGGTGCTGGCCCCGGTGAACCGGGTGGTCGCCGTGACCACCGCGGTCACCCTCGTCGGCCTGCTGATCTCGGGTGGCCTCGCCGCGCGGATCGGCGGCGCGCCGGTGCTGCGCGGCGCGTGGCGCGTCGGCTTCTGGGGCGCGGCGGCGATGGCCGCGGCGGCGCTGGTGGGCAGGCTGTTCAACGTCTCGGTCTGAATCACCCGCATTCCGGATGAACGCACCGCAGGATCCCCGTTCGCTGCTGCTCGCCCGCCTGGGTTCGCTGATCGACTGCACCCGTGCCGAAGGCTATGCCTGCATCACCGCGCGCCATGAGCACGGTGCGCATGCGGTCGACATCGATCATCCCTGCATCGCGATCGTCCTGCGCGGTCGCAAGCAGGCGCGCACGCATGCGCAGGCACTCGAATTCATGCCGGGCGATCTGTTCCTGATCGCGCGCCGCTGTCGCATGGACGTGGTCAACATTCCCGATCCCGACAGCGGCCTCTATCTGACCGTCACCATCCCGCTGTGCGAGGAAGTGCTCGCCGCCGCCCGCCTGCTGTGGACCGAACCGGTCACCGGCCAGGGCGACGATCTCGCGCGCCTGGACAGCGCCGAATTCGCATTCGATCTGCAACGCTGGCTGGCCGCGCTGCAGGCCGGCCAGTACATCGAGGCGCGGCTGGCGCTGGCCGCGCTGACGGTGGCGCTGTGCCGTCGCGGCCATACCACCCTGCTGGTGCCGCCGCCGCCCAGCCTGGCGATGCGGATCCGCGATCTGATCCGCGCCGATCCCGCGCGCGACTGGCAGTCCCGGCTTGTCGAAACCGCGCTGGGCGTGAGCGGCGCCACCCTGCGCCGGCGCCTGGCCGCCGAAGGCACCGGCCTGCGCGAGGTAATCGCGGCGGCCCGGCTGGCCTGCGCGATGGATCTGCTCTACACCACCCACTGGCCGGTGAAGACGGTGGCCGCGCGGGTCGGCTATCGCTCCGTCGCCAGCTTCAGCCGCCGCTTCAGCGCGCGCTACGGCCTGGATCCGGCCCGCATCGGCAACGCCTGAGCCCCGCGCGAACGTGAGCGTTTGACGCCGTGGATTGAGCGTTGCGCTCGATCGCGCCTGTCTACGATGACGGCTCCGCGGCGGTGCCGCGTCCTTCCCGAACCCTCATGTCTTTCGCGCCTCTTCGTCCCTTCTCCCTGGCCGCGCTGATGGCGCTGGCGCCCGTGGCCCTGCCCGCCGTCGCGCAGACCGCCCCCACCCGCCAAGTCGCGGGCGTCCATCACCAGGCGATTGGCGACCTTCGCGTCACCGCGTTGTTCGACGGCGTCGTGCCGTTGGCGCGCGCCGAGCTGTCCGGCATCGACGAGGCCGGCAAACAGGCGCTGCTGGCCTCGCGCCACGTTCCGGAAACCGCGCAGGGCCTGCAGACCGCGGTCAACGCCTACCTGGTGCAGCGCGGCGACGTGCTGACCCTGGTGGATGCCGGCACCGCGCGCTGCTTCGGTCCGGGCCTGGGCCACGTGCTGGAGAACCTGCGCAGCGCCGGCTACACGCCCGAACAGGTCGACCAGGTGCTGATCACCCACGCGCATCCGGATCACCTGTGCGGCCTGCTCGATGCGCAGGGCCGCGAGGCGTTCCCGAAGGCGACGGTGTGGCTGGCGCGCGCGGACGCCGACTACTGGCTGGATCCGGCCACCGAAACCCGTGCCGACACGCGGACCATGTTCCGCCCGCTGTTCAAGATGGCGCGCGATGCGGTGGCTCCCTACCGGGCGGCGGGGCGGCTGCGGCTGTTCACCGACGGCGAGCGCCTGCCCGAAGGCGTGCGCGGCCTGGCTTCACCCGGCCACACGCCCGGCCATACCTCGTTCCTGTTCGACGCCGGTGCCGGCCAGGCATTGCTGGTCTGGGGCGACATCGTCCACTACCACGCGGTGCAGTTCGCCCGCCCGGATGCCTCGTTCGAGGCCGATCTGGATCGCGGCCAGGCGATCGCCAGCCGCCGCGCGCTCATGGCGCAGGTGGCCGATGGCGGCTGGTGGCTGGCCGGCGCGCATCTGCCGTTTCCCGGCCTGGGCCATGTCCGCCGCGACGACGACGCCTTTGCCTGGGTGCCCGCCGAATTCTCGCCGCTGCCGGGCGAGCAGTAAGCGCGCTGGCGGTTGCTCAGGCGAGCTCCAGCCAGTCCGTCACCACCTGGCGCGCCTCGTCCACGCCCTGCTTGGACTCGGACGAGAACACCTGCACGCCCACGCTGTCGCCGAAGGCGGAGAACAATTCCTTCTTCACCGCCTGCAGGGTCTGCGACTGCTGGCCACGGCCGAGCTTGTCGGCCTTGGTCAGCAGCGCGTGCGCCGGCAGCCCGCGCTGGACCGCGTAGCCCAGCATCTGCCGGTCGTAGTCCTTGAGGGGGTGGCGGATGTCCATCACCACCACCAGCCCCTTGAGCGCCTCGCGGCGCTGGAAGTAGTCCTGGATGAAAGCCTGCCAGTGCGCCTGCAGCTCCTGCGGCACCTTGGCGTAGCCGTAACCGGGCAGATCGACCAGGTGGCGATCCGGCCGGACCTCGAAAAACACCAGTTGCTGGGTCCGGCCGGGCGTCTTGGACACCCGGGCCAGCGCGTTGTGGCGGGTCAGCGCGTTCAGCGCGCTGGACTTGCCGGCGTTGGAGCGCCCGGCAAAGGCCACTTCGCGGCCGACATCGGCCGGAAGCTGGCGGAAATTGTGCGCCGAGAGCAGGTATCGGGCGGAATTGAGCAGGTTCGACATGCCACTAGGATGGCATGGGCGGGGGCCGATCGCGGCCAGGTTCGCCCCGCTGACAGGGCCGAATTGACCGCGGAGCCCCCCCGCAGGGATAATTCCGGGGTTTCGCGGCTGCCATGGGGCACCGCTTCTTGAGGTTTTTCGGAGCTTTAGCATGCGCCACGCTCGCGTTTGGGGACTTGCTGGACTGGCCATTGCGGCCGTTGGGGCGGTTGCCTATGCACAGACCACCGTCGTACCGGTACCGGACAATGCCCCGGTGCAGACCGCCTCGCTGGATATCGACCTGACCAAGACCACCTGGGGTGACGCCAAGGCCGGCCAGACCAAGGCCGCCGCCTGCGCCGCCTGCCATGGCGCCGACGGCAACCCGACCGATCCGCAGTACCCGCGCATCGCCGGCCAGAGCGAGCGCTACATTTCCCGCCAGCTGGCGCTGTTCGCCGATGGCCAGCGCACCGGCGGCCTGGCCGCGGTGATGGTGCCGTTCGCCCAGACCCTGAGCGCGCAGGACATGCGCGATGTCGGCGCCTACTTCGCCACCCAGAAGGCCGGCGCCGGCCTGGCTGACGATTCGGTCGTCGCCGAGGGCACCTACAAGGACATGAAGTTCTACGAAATCGGCCAGAAGCTGTATCGCTCCGGCGATGCCAGCCGCGGCGTCCCG
Source organism: Pseudoxanthomonas sp. (assembly GCF_024710765.1). GTDB lineage: Bacteria > Pseudomonadota > Gammaproteobacteria > Xanthomonadales > Xanthomonadaceae > Pseudoxanthomonas_A. The sequence goes on along the minus strand of NZ_JANJUE010000123.1, from coordinate 107,637 downwards.
GCGTGCATGGCGTGCCACGGCCCCACTGGCGCCGGCAACCCGGGTCCGGCCTATCCCCACGTGGGCGGCCAGCAGCAGGCCTACGTGGTGCGTCGCCTGCAGGAATACCAGGCCGGCACGACCACCGAGAAGGATCCGACCCACTTCAACACCATGGCACAGGTCGTGCACTCGCTGACCGAGCAGGAAATCCAGGCGCTGGGCAGCTACCTGCAGGGCCTGCACGACCGTGCCGACGACGAAGCCGCCGCGAAGACCACGACTGCCAAGAAGTCGTGAACTTCGCCGCTTCGCCGCGGTCCTGATTCACAGCTCCTGTTCATTGCGCCGGCCCCACCATGGCCGGCGTTTCTTTTTCCAGCGCCCGCGGAGGAAACACATGAAGACCCGCCCGACCCTGCGCCTGATGTTGACGGCGTTGTTCTCGCTGCTGCCGATGCTGGCGCTGGCCGCCGACGCGCCCGCGCCGAAGGAAGGCGTGGACTACGAGGTCATCCCGGACGGCAAGCCCTTCGCGCCGGTCAAGGGCAAGGTCGAAGTGGTAGAAGTGTTCTCCTACGCCTGCGTCCACTGCGCCCATTTCGAACCCAACCTGCAGGCCTGGAAGCGCAAGCAGGGTCCGGGCGTGCAGGTGGTGCAGGTGCCGGCGGCGCTGTCCTCCTCCTGGATTCCCTACGCCCGCGCCTACTACGCGGCCGAGCTGAGCGGCGTGCTGGGCAAGACCCACGCCGCCGTGTTCGATGCCCTGCACAAGGACGGCGCGCTGCCCCTGCACAACGTCTCGGCGGACGAACTGGTCGCGTTCTACGCCGGCTACGGCGTGGACCGGACGCGCTTCAACACCCTGCTGCGCGGCCCCGAGGTGGACGCCCGCCTGGAGAAGGCGCGCGCGTTCGCCATCGCCAGCGGCGTGCGCGGCACCCCGACCCTGGTCGTCAACGGCAAGTACCGCGTGACCGGCGGCGAGAGCTACGACGACGTGCTGCGCATCACCGATTGGCTGGTCGCGCGCGAACGCGGTACGCGCAAGTAAATCCATCGCGGACGATGGGTGACACCACTTCGCCCGCGGCAGAGAATGTGCAGTCCCTTCGCGGACGTCATCGTCCGCCCACGAACTTTTTCCATGCTGGAGTCAGTGCCATGAAACTTCGTCCGCTCCTGATGACGCTCGCCCTGCTGCCGCTGCTGGCGGCCTGCGGCCAGACCAACGCCCCCGGCGCGACCCCGCCGGCCACCGACGCCGCCCCCGCCACCGCGCCGGCCGCGGAAACACCGGCGGCACCGGCCACCGACGACGCCACACCTGCGGAAACCCCCGCCGCGCCCGCGGAAGGCGCCGCGCCGGCGACCACCGAAACCCCGGCTCCGGCGAACGCCGCCACGCCGACCGCGCCCGCCGGTCCGGCACCGGTGGCCGGCGTCGACTACGACCTGATTCCCAATGGCCAGCCGTATGCACCGCTCAACGGCAAGATCGAAGTGGTGGAAGTGTTCGGCTACGTCTGCCCGGCCTGCGCCAGCTTCCAGACCCAGATCATGCCGTGGCGCCGGACGCTGCCGGCCGACGTGCGCCTGACCTATGTCCCGGTCGCGTTTGGCCAGGAATGGCTGCCATACGCGCAGGCCTACTACGCCGCCGAGAGCAAAGGCCTGGTCGAGCGCACCCATGACGCGGTGTTCACCAAGATCCACGCCGAGCGTAGCCTGCCGGGCGAAGGCAAGAAGCCGGATCCGGCCAAGGTCGCCGCGTTCTACGCCGGCTATGGCGTCGACGCCAAGGAATTCCTCGGCCTGATGAACAGCTTCGGCATCAATGCCAAGGTCAACCGCGGCAAGCAGTTCGCCATCCAGTCCGGCGTCAACAGCACGCCCAGCCTGGTGGTCAACGGCAAATACAAGGTGAAGGGCCGTAGCTTCGAGGACATGCTGCGCATCACCGATCACTTGATCGCGCAGGAACGCGCCGCCAAGTAAGCCGCAATCCCGACCGTTCCGCATCCCCATGACGACGATGCCCGGCAAGCGCCGGCTGCGGGTGCTCAGCGCCAACATCCAGGCTGGCTCCAGCACCCGCCGCTACAGCGACTACGTGACCCGCAGCTGGTCGCACGCGCTGCCGGCCGGCAACAAGCGCGGCAGTCTCGACGTCATCGCGCAGTTGGCTGGCGAGCACGACATCGTCGGCCTGCAGGAGGCGGATCCGGGCAGCCTGCGCTCGGGTTTCACCAACCAGACCCACTATCTGGCCGAGCGCGCCGGTTTCGATTACTGGACCCACCAGCCCAACCGCAACGTCGGGCGGGTGGCGTCCAGCGCCAACGGCCTGTTGAGCCGGCTGGAGCCGGTCGAGGTTTCCGATCACGCGCTCCCCGGCCGCATCAGCGGCCGCGGCGTACTGGTGGCGCGTTTCGGCGATGGCGATGAAGGCCTGACCGTGGCGGTGGCCCATCTCTCGCTCGGCGCGAATTCCCGCCGCGCGCAACTGTCGTTCATCGCCGAACTGCTGTCGGATCATCCGCACGCGGTGCTGATGGGCGACTTCAACTGCATGCCCGACACGCCGGAAATGGACGTGCTGTACCGGCATACCCGGCTGCGCCCGCCGCAGCACCGGATTCCGACCTTCCCCAGCTGGCGCCCGCAGCGCGCCATCGATCACATCCTGATCAGCGAGGCGCTGGTGGCCGAGGACGCGCGCGCGGTCCCCGCCGCCAATTCGGATCACCTGGCCCTGGCAATGAGCATCGACGTTCCCGCCGAAGCCCTGCGTTGAGCGGCCGCATCCACCCGCCGCCCGCGATCAGCCCGCGAGCAGGATGCTGATGCCCATCACCACCATGAAAATCGCGAACACCCGCTTCAGCGCGGTGCCGCCGATGGCGTGCGCCAGTCGTGTCCCCCAGGGCGCGGCCAGCACCGATGCCACCGCCACGCCGATCGCGGCGGGCAGGTACACGTAGCCGACCGCATGCTCGGGCAGCGCGCCGGCCGGCGCGTGCAAGGCATAGCCCAACGCGCTGCCGATGGCGATGGCCACGCCGCAGGCACTCGACGTTCCGACCGCGCGCACCGGCGTGACGCCCCGCCACACCAGCAACGGCACGGTCATGCTGCCGCCGCCGATGCCGACCACCGCCGACATCGCACCGATACCGGTGCCGGCCGCGGTCATCGGCCAGCCGCGAGGCGGCGCGGCGCTGTCGCCGGCCCCGCCCTTGCGGGTGCCGCCGAATGCCATCTGCGCGCCCGCGATCAGGCAATAGATCGCCACCACCCAGCGCAACACGTCGTCGTCCAGGTACACCGCCAGCCCGCTGCCCAGCCAACCGCCCAGCAACAGGCCCGGCACCATCCAGGCCACCGTCGGCCACATCACGCTGCCGCGCCGGTGGTGCGCGTACGCCGACGACGTCGCGGTCAGCACGATGCTGGCCAGGGAACTCGCCAACGCCGCGTGCATGGCCGCCTCCGCCGGGATGCCGAATCCGGGCAGCACCCACACCAGCGCCGCCACCAGCACCAGGCCGCCGCCAATGCCGAGCAGGCCGGCGAGTACGCCCGCCACCACGCCCAGCAGCGGGAATATCCAGAAATGATCCAAACGCAAGCTCCTCACGCGCGCCACGCACAGGACCATTCATCCGGCTCGGGTATATTCCGGCCATGAACCGTCCCACCTCGCTCATCGTACTCGCTGCCGCACTCGTCCTCCTGCCCCTGACCAGTGCGCGCGCACAGAACCTGGATGCGCAACGACCGCAGCTGCGCGCCGTGCTGGAAGCCGCCGAACGCGGCCAGTTCAATGCCGCGCAATACGCGGGGCTGGCATCGCATCCGATCTACGGCTGGGTGGAACTGGCCGCGCTCCGCCGCGACATCGACAATCTCCCCACCGCCCGGGCACAGGCCTTCCTCAAGCGCTACGAAGGCCAGGCCGTGGCGGACAACTTCCGCTCCCTGTGGCTGGCGTCGCTGGCGCGTCGCCAGGACTGGCCGACCTTCCTCACCGCATGGAAGCCCAGCGACGGCGCCACCCTGCGCTGCGCGGAACTGGATGCGCGCCAGGCCACCGGTCGCGCGGACGCGCAGTGGACGAAGGATGCCCAGGCCCTGTGGCGCGGCGCGGCCAAATCACTGCCGGACGGCTGCGATCCGGTGTTCGCCATTCTCGCCAACAAGGGTGGCCTGTCGCCGGCATTGCGCTGGGAACGCATCGATGCCGCCGCCGCCGAGAGCCAGACCGCGGTGATGCGCACCGCCGCGCGCGGCCTGCCCGCCGACGAGGCCGCGCTGGCCAACGACTACGCCGCCTTCATCGACGCCGTGCACGCGCGCGCGCTGAACTGGCCGAAGACCGATCGCAGCCGGCGCATGGCCAGCTACGGCCTGGCCAGGCTGGCCAGCCGCAATCCTGGCGCCGCCGAGGCGCAATTGCCGCAGTACGCCAGCGCGCTGGGCATGACCGAAGCCGATCGTGGTCGCGTGCTTTACCAGATCGCCCTGTGGACGGTGGCGTCCTACGAAGCGGATTCGGCGCGGCGATTGAACGAGGTACCGGAATCGGCCTACGACCAACGCCTGCACGAGTGGCGAGTGCGCGAAGCGATGGCGCGCGGCGACTGGCGCGCCGCGCTGGTCGCGCTGCGCAAGATGCCGGCCTCCCAGCGGGAGGATTCGCGCTGGCGCTACTTCGAGGCGCGCATGGCTGAAAAGACCGGTGACAACGCCACCGCGCAGTTGCTGCTGCGCGAAGCCGCGCGCGCGCCGACCTTCCATGGCTTCCTCGCCGCCGATCGCCTCAACCAGCCCTACGCGCTGTGCCCGTGGATTCCCAACGACGGCAAGGCGGCCAAGGACGCCATCGCCCGGGATCCGGCGATCGTGCGGGCAATGGAACTGTGGAAACTGGATCGCTCGGGCTGGGCGGTGGCCGAATGGAATAGCGCGCTGGCGCGGTTCGACGACAACCAGCGCCGCATCGCGGTGGAAGTGGCGCAGGACAACGGCTGGTTCGATCGCGCGGTGTTCTCGCTGGGCAAGCGCCCGGACGAACAGCGCCTGTACCAGTTGCGCTTCCCGCTGCACCACGGCGAGACCATCCGCCGCGAGGCCGCCCGGCACGCGCTGGATCCGGCCTGGGTCGCGGCCGAAATCCGCGCCGAGAGCGTGTTCAATCCACGCGCCCGCTCCGGCGCCAACGCGATGGGCCTGATGCAGGTGGTGCCCGCCACCGGCGCGGCCACCGCCAAGCGCCTGGGCCTGCCCTGGGGCGGCGCCGCCAGCCTGTATGACTCGGACACCAACATCGCGCTGGGCACCGCCTATCTGCGCGAGATGGAAAACAAGTACGGCGTCCCCTACATCGCCATCGCCGCCTACAACGCCGGCCCCACCCCGACCGCGCGCTGGCAGTCGCAGCGTCCCGGCTACGATCCGGACATCTGGATCGAAACCATCAGCTACAAGGAAACCCGCGAGTACGTCGCCCGCATCCTCGCCTTCAGCGTGATCTACGACTGGCGCCTCAACGGCAATGCCCTGCCGGTCAGCGACCGCATGCTCGGCAAGCTCGACGGCAAGCGCCGGGAATTCACCTGCCCGGACGCGCGGATGCCCAAGAGCTGATCCCCTCGCCACTATCCGGCATCATGCGCGGATGAAGACCTATCTCGTCGGCGGCGCGGTGCGCGACCGGTTGCTGGGCATGGAACCCGGCGATCGCGACCATGTCGTGGTCGGCGCCACGCCCGCGCAGATGCTCGCCCTGGGCTACAAGCAGGTGGGCCAGGATTTCCCGGTGTTTCTGCACCCGGACAGCGCCGAGGAGTACGCGCTGGCGCGGACCGAGCGCAAGCGTGGGCGCGGGTATCGTGGTTTCGAAGTCGATGCCGATCCCTCGGTCACGCTGGAGGAGGATCTGCAGCGTCGCGACTTCACCATCAATGCCATCGCCGAGGATGAGGGCGGCCGCATCGTCGATCCTTACGGCGGCGCGAAGGATCTGGAAGCACGCGTGTTGCGCCATGTCGGCCCGGCCTTCGTCGAGGATCCGCTGCGGGTGCTGCGCGCGGCGCGCTTCATGGCCCGCTTCGCGCCGCTGGGTTTCACCGTCGCGCCGGAGACCATGGCGCTGATGCGCGAGATGGCGGCCAGCGGCGAACTGGACACGCTGGTGCCGGAACGGGTGTGGCAGGAACTGCGCCGGGCGCTGGCCTCGGCGCAGCCCTCGGCCTTTCTCTCCACCCTGCGCGAAGCCGGCGCGCTGGCCAGTGTGCTGCCCGAGGTGGATGCGCTCTACGGCGTGCCGCAGCGCGCGGAGTTCCATCCCGAAGTGGACACCGGCATGCATCAGCAGATGGTCAGCGACATGGCCGCGCGATTGGCGCCGGGTGACGATCTGATCGGTTTTGCCGCGTTGTGTCACGACCTGGGCAAGGCGCTCACGCCGGAGGAGGAACTGCCGCGCCACGTCATGCACGAACAGCGCGGTGTCGCGCCGGTGCTGGCATTGTGCGAACGGCTGAAGGTGCCTCTGGAGCATCGCGATCTGGCGGTGATGGCCTGTCGCGAACATCTCAACGTGCACCGCCTGGACGAGCTCCGCGACGCGACCATCCACGAGGTGCTGTCGCGCTGCGATGCCTTCCGCCGTCCCGAACGCATTCCCCGGCTGGCGCGGGTATGCGAAGCCGACAAACGCGGCAGGTTGGGCAGCGAAGCCGCCGCCTATCCGCAGGGTCCGGCGCTGGTGCGGCTGCATGCGGCGGCGATGGCGGTGAACGCGCGCGGGTTCGCGGCGGCTGGCCTGAGCGGCCCGGAGATCGGCGAAGCACTCAAGCGCGCGCGCATCCAGGCGATTGCCTCGGCCCGGCAGTCGGCGGGTGCGGCCGGCTAGTCCGGCGTTTCGCGGCGGGCGAAATCGCCTGGCGTCATGCCCACCAGGGCGCGGAAGTCGCGGATGAAATGGGCCTGATCGAAATAACCCAGTTCCAGCGCCATGCGCGCCCAATCCATGACCTCACCGGCCTGGATGCGCGCGACCGCCTCGTGCAGCCGATAGCGGTTGATGACCCATTTCGGTCCCACGCCGACGTAGTGCTTGAACAGGCGTTGCAGGGCGCGCTTGCCGGTGTCGCCCTCCCCGATGAGCTGGTCTACCGAAGTGATCCCCGGCTCCGCGGCGATCCTCGCCACGCAGGCCCCCGCCTGCATCACCTTCGCATCCATCGCGGGGCGGCGCTCGTCCAGGAACCGTTCGGCCAGCAGCACGCGCGCGGGAAAGTCCGGCGCGGCGCGGATCGCTTCCACCCATGTCGCACTCGTCCCGCCCAGCACGGACGTGATCGACACGCTTCGATTGGTGAGCGTCGATACCTCGCCGCGCAGGAAGGGCTGGAATCCACCGGGCCGGAACTTGATGCCGAAGGCGTAGCCGTCCCCGGCCAGCTGGCGCACATACCGTCCGGTGTGCACGCCGTGTATGCCCGCCTCTCCAGGCTCAATCACCAGGTGCACGCTGGGATGCGGCAGGGTTTCCTGCTGCTGTGGCGGGCATCCGGACAGACGCCAATCCACCTGCCAGAAGTGCTCGACCCAGGCGCTCAACCCGGAGATCGGCAAGCGGCGCTGATGCGCGAACGCGCCCGCATCCAGGCGTTGCCGGAGCACGCCGCGCGGCTTGCCGGGATCACGCGGTGGCGGGGGCATGCCTGGGCCTGTCATGCGATCGCGTTTGTCCAATCCTCCGGCGCCGCAATGTACTGCAATGGCTCCGCCGGCGACGAGTCCGGCGCGACGGGAGCCTGCCATGTGGCGACATCTCATCCGCACCGCCATCATGGCGACCTTGTGGAGCGCCGCGTCCACCGCGTTGCCCCCTCACCCTTCCGATTTCCGGATCATCCCCGAGGACACCGCCATGACCCGACACGCACAGGGCGAATTCGACGTGAAGCTGAGCCCGCAGCCCGCCGCTGCCGGCATCGAGGCCGCCCGGTTGGGCCGGCAGACCATCGACAAGACTTTCCGGGGCGATCTGGAGGCGGGCAGCCTGGGCGAGATGCTGGCGGTGATGACGGAAGTGCGCGGCTCGGCCGGCTATGTCGCGATGGAGCGCGTCGATGGCCTCCTGCATGGCCGGCGCGGTACCTTCGTGCTGCAGCATTTCGCCTTCATGGACCGCGGCCAGCCGGAACTGAGCGTGCGGGTGGTCCCCGACTCCGGCACCGGTGAACTGGCCGGCCTGAGCGGGCAGATGAGCATCCGCATCGAGGGTGGCCGCCATTTCTACGGATTCGACTACCGGTTGCCCGAACCCTGAGCCCGACGCCAGGTGACACAGCGTTCCATCGGGATGCTTGCAATTAAATAGCGCGCTATTTATATTGCGCGCCATGAGTCCACGCGCCACGTCCACCGCCCCTGCCGGTTCCGCCGCCAATCCCCTGGCGCTGGACAACCAGCTCTGCTTTGCCCTGTATTCGGCGCAGCTGGCGCTCAACAAGGTGTATCGGCAGTTGCTGGGCAAGCTCGGACTGACCTATCCGCAGTACCTGGTGATGCTGGTGTTGTGGGAAGGCGATGCGCTGACGGTGTCGCAGGTCGGGGAGCGGTTGTTCCTGGATTCGGCCACGCTGACGCCCCTGCTGAAGCGGCTGGAGGCGGGTGGCCTGATCACCCGCACCCGCGCCCGCGAGGACGAACGCCAGGTGATCATCCAACTGACCGCGCAGGGTCGCGCCCTCAAGCAGAAAGCCAAGGCCATTCCCGAAGCGCTGCTGTGCGCGTCCGGCTGCGACGCGCGCGAGGTTGCCGGGTTGAAGAAGCAGCTGGAGGCCCTGCGCGACAACCTGGGGGCGAACGCCTGAAGGATGCCGGATCAGCTTTCACCCAATATCTATCGCGCGATTGAATCGCGACAAATTCATTACCGGTCGTGGCGCCCGGATCCGCCGCCACTTTCCTCCACGGAGATTCCCATGTCGATCGAGAAAGTCCTCTACACCGCCCACGCCACCGCCACCGGCGGCCGCGACGGCCGCGCCGTTTCCTCGGACAACGTGCTGGACGTGAAGCTCACCACCCCGCGCGAACTCGGCGGCGCCGGCGGCGACGGCACCAATCCGGAGCAGTTGTTCGCCGCGGGCTATTCGGCCTGCTTCATCGGCGCGCTGAAGTTCGTCGCCGGCCAGGCCAAGGTCGCGCTGCCGGCGGATACCCGCATCGACGGCAGTGTCGGCATCGGCCAGATCCCGGGCGGTTTCGGCATCGAGGCCGAGCTGTGCATCCACCTGCCGGGCCTGCCGCGCGAGCAGGCCGAGGCGCTGGTGCAGCAGGCGCACCAGGTGTGCCCGTACTCCAACGCCACCCGCGGCAACATCGACGTGCGGCTGGTGGTCGTCGACTGACGCGCGCGGATGTCCGCCGGGGGCGTTGCGCCCGGCGGACGTCAACCGCGATTGGGGGTGAGCTTCAGCAGGCGCGCGTCCGCGCCGTCCTCCAGCAACCAGATCGCACCGTCGGGCCCCTGCTCCACTTCACGGATGCGGCGCCCCATCGGATAGCGCTTCACTTCGCGCGGCGCGTCCCCGAACTCGACCTGGATCAGCGCCTGCGAAGCCAGGCCGCCGATGAACCCGCGCCCGCGGAAATAGGGGAACAGATCCGCCTGGTAGATGATGAATCCGGCCGGCGCGATCACTGGCGTCCATGAAATCTCCGGCGCATTGAATTCAGGGCGGGTCGAATGATCCGGAATCGGGCTGCCGTCGTAGTTGTCGCCGTTGGAGACGATCGGCCAGCCGTAGTTGGAACCGCGTTCGATCAGGTTCAGTTCGTCGCCTCCGGCCGGCCCCATCTCGTGCGCCCACAGCCGGCCGGCGGGATCGAAGGCCAGTCCCAATACATTGCGGTGCCCCAGCGACCAGACCTGTGCGGCCACGCCACCCTGATTGGCGAAGGGGTTGTCGGGCGGCACGCTGCCGTCGTCGTTGAGCCGGATGATCTTGCCGAGATTGCTCTGCATGTCCTGCGCGGGCGAGGCCTTCTGGCGCTCGCCGGAACTGATCCACAACTTGCCCTGCGCATCGAACAGCATGCGATGGCTGTAGTGGGCATCGCCGTTGACCTTGGGCACCTGCCGCCAGATCACCTGCAGTCCTTCCAGATGACCGCTGTTGGCGCCAGCGTCGATCACCAGCCGCGCCCGCGCCACCGCCGCGCCACGCGTGCTGTTGGCGCCGGGTTCGGCATAGCTCACGTAGACGATTCCGTTGTCGGCGAAGCGCGGATGCAGCATCACGTCGCCGAACCCGCCCTGGCCGCCATAGGCGACGGTGGGGACCCCGGTGATTTCACCGCCCTGCCCGGTGGCGGGATTCAGCAGGCGCAGGCGTCCGGGCTTCTCGGTCACCAGCAGGCGGCCATCCGGCAGGAAGGTCATCGCCCAGGGCTGATCGAAACGCGCCACCTCGGTGCTGATGAAGGGCGGATCGGGAATCCGCAACGCGGGCTGCGGACCGCCGGTCACCTGCGGCGGCGCCGGCGCCGCCTGGGCAGCGCTCGCGACCGGCAGGGATGGCACGTGGCCGGCGAGCGCAATCGGTGACGCGGATTCATTCGGCTTGTCGTCGGTCGTGGTGACGACGACCGCGTTGCCGTCGCAGGCGATCAGCGACAGGGCCAGGCAGGTGACGCTCCAGGCGGACAGGTTCATGGCCGGGTTCCAGTCGGGGAATGAGCCCTTTTACTCCGGTCCGGCGAAGGAAGTCGTGATCCCGCGCGCGGGCCGCGCGACCGTCAGACCTTCAGGTACCAGCGCTGGCGGTCCATCAGGCGGACGACCAGCCACCAGACCAGCACGAAAGCCAGGGCGAACGCCAGCGACGGCAGGTAGGGGCCGAACCGGGGCGTCATCCAGTCGGCGAAGCCGTGGCGATAGATCGCCTGCATCCAGCCCAGCGCGGAGAACGCATAGACCATTACCGCCGAACCTGCATAGGCGGCGATCGCGTTGACGCCGAAGCTGCGGCCCCAGGGATGCAGGCCCTTGCGGTCGACCAGCAGGTGCGCGCACCACAACGCCAGCAGCACCCAACCCGCCGTCCACACCACGTAGGAAGACGTCCACAGGTTCTTGTTCAACGGCAGCCACAGCGACCACAGTCCGCCGAGCGCCAGCGCCAGTGCGGCGGCAGGCAGCAGGCGCCGGGTTTCGCCCCGCCGCAGCCAGTCACCGGCGCGCATGCCGAGCAGCGTCGTGGCGATGGCCGGCAGCGTGCTGAGCAGGCCTTCGGGATCATGGCCGCGCCCGGTGGCGGGATCGAACTGGTAGAGCAACGGCCCGAACAGCGTGGTGTCGACACGGCTGGCCAGGTTGTCCAGCGGTGCATACGTGCCGCCGACCGCCAGCAATGCCCAGTATCCCAGCAGCAGGATGGCCACCATCCACCACTGTCCACGCGGACGCAGGTACAGGACCATCGTGCCGGCGGCGATGAAGCACAGGCCGACCCGCTGCAACACGCCCCAAGGCCGGAACCACGGCTTGTCCAGCCACCAGAACGCCAGCAGGTGCAGCAGCAGGCCGATGGCGACAATCTTCGTGCCGCGCCAGAGCACCGCGCGCAACAGGGCGCCGCGATCGCCACCGGCTTCCCGCCGTGGGGCGATGCCGAGCGATATCGAGACGCCGACGATAAACAGGAAGAACGGGAAGATCAGATCCGTCGGCGTGCAGCCGTGCCATTCGGAATGCAGCAGCGGGGCATAGACATGGCCCCAGTCACCGGGATCGTTGACCAGCAGCATCGCCGCGACGGTGATGCCGCGCAGGGCGTCGACCGAGGCGAAACGCAACGGCGCGGTCTTGCTCATTCGCGGTTTCTCCGGATGATCGTGCCAGCGCTCAGCCGGCGTGCGCGGCGGGCATGCCGTCGATCCAGGTCGTGGTCACCTGCAACCGCTCGTCCAGCGCCACCAGATCCGCGCGGTAGCCGGTGGCGATGCGGCCGTGGCTGGCGGACAGGCCGAGGAAGTCGGCCGGATAGCTCGACGCCATGCGCGCCGCTTCGGCCAGCGGCAGGCCCAGCAGGTTCACCGCGTTGCGCACCGCGGTGGCCATGTCCAGCGCGGAACCGGCCAGCGAACCGGCGGCGTTGCGGACCACGCCGTCCTGGACCGTGATGATCTCGCCGTACAACGCATAGCTGGGATCGTCCGAACCCACCGGCGGCATCGCATCGGTCACCAGGAATACCTTGCCCTGCGGCTTGGCCGCCAGGGCGACGCGCAGGCTGCCCGGATGCACGTGATGGCCGTCGGCGATGATGCCGACCCAGCTGTGCGGATCCTCCAGCGCGGCGCCGACCGCGCCGGGCTCGCGTCCCTGCAACGGCGACATCGCGTTGTACAGGTGGGTGAATCCACGCACGCCCGCGACCAGGCCGGCGCCGATTTCCTCGTAACTGCCGGCGGTGTGGCCGGCGGCGACGATCGCGCCACGCGCGACCAGGGCGCGGATCGACTCGGCCGGCACGCGCTCGGGTGCGAGCGTGATCAGGGTGACGCCGTTGTCCAGCGAGGCGGCGAGTTCGATTTCCCGTGCATCCGGCACGCGGAACTTGCCGGCGTCATGGGTGCCCTTGCGTGAGGGCGCCAGGTACGGACCTTCCAGGTGGATGCCGAGCACGCCGGGCACGCCTTCTACGATGGCCTGGCGGGTCGCGGCGATCGCCTCGCGCATCACCGCGAGGTCGTCGCTGATCAGGGTGGGCATGAAGCCGGTGGTGCCGAACCGGCGATGCGCCTCGCCGATTTGGCGGATCGCATCGACCGTGGGCGCGTTGTTGAACAGCACCCCGCCGCCGCCGTTGACCTGCGCGTCGATGAAGCCGGGCACCAGCCAGGCGCCCTGCAGATCATGGCGTGGCAACGTCCCGGGCAGATCCGCCTCCGGGAGTATGGAGACGATGTCGCGCCCGTCGATGACGACGGCCACGCCCTCCGCGAAGCCCTGCGCGGTCAGCACGCGACCATTGACCAGCGCGGTGCTCATACGGTTTCGGTGACCTTGTTCAGATGCGGCGGCACGTCGGGGTTGTAGCCGCGACGCAGCGCCAGCGCGTTGATCGCGCGGTAGTAGCTCTGGATGGTCAGCAGCGGCGAGCAGGCCGGATGCGGCGCGTGCACCAGCGGCAATGATTCGCCCGGGCCAGCGGTGGGGTCGGCTTCCTCGGACGCCACCCACACCTGCGCACCACGGCCACGGAACTCGCGCGCCAGCGCCAGCGTGCCGGCGCCGGTCTCGTCCGGCTGGGCAAAGCCCAGCACCGGGAAACCCGGGCCGACCAGCGCCATCGGGCCGTGCTTCACTTCGGCGGAACTGTAGGCCTCGGCATGCAGGCCGCAGGTTTCCTTGAACTTGAGCGCGGCTTCCTGTGCGGCGGCCAGGCCCAGGCCACGGCCGAGCACGAACAGGTTGTGCGCATCGACCAGGCCGTCGGTGACCGGCGACCAGTCCGCCGCCCATGCCTGGCGCAGCGCGTCGGGCAACAACGGCAGCGCGTCGCGCAGGGTCGACTCGTCCTTCCAGTACGCGCCCAGCTGCAGGATCGCGGCCAGCGAGCTCAGGTAGCTCTTGGTCGCCGCGACACTGCGCTCAGGACCGGCGTGCAGCGGAATCACGGTGTCGGCCAGGCCGGCCAGCGGCGAGTCCTCGACGTTGACGATCGCCACCACCCGCGCGCCCGCCTCGGCGGCCGCGCGCGCGTTGTGCAGCAGATCCGGACTCTTGCCCGACTGCGAGATGACGATGTACAGCGCATCCCTGAGTTTCTGCCTCGCCTCGTAGACCGAACCCACCGAGGGCGAGGCGGACGCGGTGACGAAACCCAGCTGGGTCTCGAACAGGTACTTGGCGTAGGTCGCCGCGTGATCCGAACTGCCGCGCGCGCAGGTCACCACGAACGGCGGCGGATTGGCGCGCAGGTCGGCGGCAAGGTTGCGGATGACGGACTCGTTGCGCTGGTACTGCGCGGCGACCACGTCGGCGGTCTGCTGCGCCTCCTGGAACATCAGGGTGTCGGCAGGGGCGGGAAGGGAGGAAGCGTCGGTCATGTCGTCGTATCGGGGCGTTCGGTGCGCAGGCGGACCGGCGCGGTGGAACCGCGCACCACCAGTTGCGGCACGAAGCCCTGGTTGTGCACGGGAGTGGGGTTGTCGTCGTAGGCATCCTGCCGCAGCGTCGCGATTAGCAGGCGCGCGGCCTGCTTGGCGATGTCCTCGGTGGCCTGCTTGGCGGTGGTCAGCGGCGGCCAGGACTGGCGCGAGAACGGGCTGTCCTCGAAACCGGCGATGGACAGATCGTAGGGCACGTTCATGCCCGCGGACTTGGCGGCTGCCAGCACGCCGGCGGCGATTTCGTCATTGGAACCGAAAATCGCGGTCGGCGGTTCGCGCAGCGCCAGCAGGCGGCGGGCGCCGCGGAAACCGTCATCGAAGGTGTAGTCGCCCGGCACCACCAGGTGCTTGTCGAGCGGGATGCCGTAGTCCTTCAGCGCCTTCTCGTAGCCGTTGTAGCGTTCGATCGAGGAACGGTGCGCCAATCCGCCCCAGAGGAAGCCGATGCGCTGGTGGCCCAGCTGGATCAGGTGCTCGGTGATCTCGTAGGCGGCATCGTGATCGTCCACGTACACGCAGGGCTGGCCATCCTGCGGATCCTCGGTGGCGGCGATGATCCGCACCATCTTGACCCCGCGCGAAGCCAACGCGTTCACCAGTTCCATCCGCTCGGACATCGGCGCGGTCAGCACCAGTCCGGCCAATCGCGAACGCTGCACGAACTCGGCCAGTTCCTCGGCCAGCAGCGGCGAGGTCGAATCGCAGGGATGGATTTGCAGGCCGAAGCCGGTTTCCCGGCAGGCCGCCAGCACGCCGTTCTGCACGCCGATGATGTGGTACGGGTTGGGGTTGTCGTAGACCAGCCCGATCACGAACGGCGTGCCGCTGCGCAGGTTGCGCGCGGACTGATCCGGCTCGTAGTCCAGTTCGGCGATGGCGTGCAGGACGCGCGCGCGCGTGCCCTGCATCACCGACGGCTCGTTGTTGATGACCCGCGAGACGGTCTTCAGCGAAACCTTGGCCCGCTCCGCGACATCCTTGATGGTGGGCCTGCGCATGCCGTTCTCAGCCATGGGAAATCTCCATGCGGTCCATGCCCCTGTCAGCCCGCCTTGACGCGGCCGACATTGTGGCCGCGCAGGGCGAAGAACAGGATGTACAGGTAGCAGGGCACCGCCAGCGCGGTGAACACCAGCTGGAAATCATGGCTCTGCTTGAACACCGCGAACAGCTGCGGAATCACCGCGCCGCCGGCGATGCCCATGATCAGCAGCGCCGAGCCGGTTTCGGTGAAACGGCCCAGGCCCTGGATCGCCAGCGGGAAAATCGCCGGCCACATCATCGCGTTGGCGAAGCCGAGCGCGGCGACGAAGCCGACCGACACGTAGCCGTGGGTCAGGAACGCGCCGATGGCGAACACGATGCCCAGCACCGCCGATACGCTCAGGTAGCGTTCCTGCGAGATGAATCGCGGAATCGCGACCAGGCCGAACAGGTAGCCGACCAGCATCGCGCCCAGGGTGTAGGAGGTGAACACCTTGGTCTTGTCGAGCGGCAGGCCGAAACCTTCGCCGTAAATGCCGATGGCATCGCCGGCCAGCACTTCCACGCCGACGTAGACGAACAGGCAGATCACGCCCAGCAGCAGGTGCGGGAACTGGAACACGCTGCGGCGGTTCGATTCCGTGCCGCCCTCGTTGGCGTTGGCTTCGGCGGTGTCCACTTCCGGCAGCGGCGAGAACAGGATGCCGACCGCGAGCAGCACCAGCAGGCCGGCCATCACCATGTAGGGACCGTAGACACGGGCGGCGAATTCGTTGAGCAGGAGTTCCTTCGCCTCCGGCGCGGCGGCTTCCACCTGCGCGGCCAGATCGCCCATGCCGTGCATCACGAACGCCGCCAGCGCGATTGGCGCCAGGATGCCGGCGATCTTGTTGCAGATACCCATCACCGCGATGCGTTGCGCCGCGCCCTCGATCGGGCCGAGGATGCTGATGTAGGGATTGGCCGCGGTCTGCAGGATCGCCAGGCCGGCGCCGATGGTGAACACGCCGCCGAGCGCGCCCGGATACCAGCGATGGGTGGTGAACTGGCCGAACACCAGCGCGCCGATCGCCATCACGAACAGGCCCAGCGCCATGCCCTTCTTCATGCCGGTCCTGCGCAGGATCACCGACGAGGGCAACGCCAGGCAGAAGTACGAAATGTAGAAGGCGCTGGGAATCAGGAAGGCGTAGGTCTCGCTGACGTTGAACGCCAGCTTGGCGAACGTGATCAACGGCCCGTTGAGCCAGGTGACGAAACCGAAGATGAAAAACAGCAGGCCGATGATGGCGATGGACGTGTACTGTCGCGAGCCTTGTACCGCAGTCATGTCTGGCGAACTCCCCTCTCTGATTGTGATGGCCGGTCCGCGACCGGCGTCCACGCCTTGTCGCTGCGTGGCTCCCTCTGGAAACAACGTTGTCACAGATTCGTCCGCGAAGCCACCCGCCGGCGGCCCATGCGGCGCCGGTCCGGCACCCGGAGCGTTCCCGCGGAATGCGGCGACGCAACATCGGCACCGATCAAAATTACGCCACAACGCCTTAAATCTGAACGTATTTCTTCAGTTTTGAAACTGAACAGGAGTAGGACTGCCGGATCATTTGCAAATTTGATCCGTTCACCGCCGGCCCTGCCCTTATTTGATGACAGAGTGTTGACAACGTTGTCAAACCCCTCCCACACTCCGGCGCCATCGGGGCTGCTGGCTTTCGCCCCTTCGCGAACATGTGGGGAGACGTGTGGTCGCAATCGCCAATCCATTGCCGGTGGATCCGATGAGCCGGGCAGGCGACGCCTTCATTGCCGCGGATGTCGGCGGCACCCACGTCCGTGTCGGCCTGGTCCGCGGCGGCAATGATCCCGCCACCCCGATCAGCGTGCTCGAATACCGCAAGTACGCCTGCGCCGACTACCCCGGCCTGGCGGACATCCTGCGGGACTTCCTCGATGGGCTGGGTGGATTGCCGGTCAATCGCGGCGTGATCGCCAGCGCCGGCTACGCGCTGGAAGACGGTACCGTCATCACCAACAACCTGCCCTGGCGACTGTCGCTGGCCGAGATCCGCGCGCGCCTGGGCTTCGACGATTTTCGCCTGGTCAACGATTTCGAGGCGGTGGCGCATGCCGCGGCCCAGGTCGATGCCAGCCAGGTGCTGCAACTCACCGGCCCGACCGGCGCGCCGCCGCGCGGCCCGATCCTGATCCTGGGTCCCGGCACCGGCCTGGGCGCCGCGGTGTGGATTCCCGCCGGTCGCCGCGCGGTAGTGCTGGCGACCGAAGCCGGGCAGGCCGCGCTGACCGCCGGCAATCCGCTGGAAATGGCGCTGCTGGCCGAGATGCTGAAGGCGCGTCCGCACGTTCCGGTCGAACACGCCCTGTCCGGTCCCGGGCTGATGAACCTGTACACCGCGCTGTGCGCGGTACGTGGCGCCGGCGCGCCCGTGCATTCGCAACCGGGCCAGATCACCGCCGCCGCGCTCGCCGGCGAGGACGCGCTGGCGAGCGAGACCCTCGACGTGTTCTGCGGCCTGCTGGGCAGCGTGGTCGGCGACATGGCGCTGCTGTACGGCGTGCAGGGCGGCGTGTACCTGGCCGGCGGCATCCTGCCGAACATCCGCGAATTCCTCCTCCAGAGCAGTTTCGTGCCGCGTTTCCTCAACAAGGGAACGATGCGCGAGGCGCTCGAACGCATTCCCGTGAAGCTGGTCGAGCACGGGCAACTAGGCGTCATCGGCGCCGCCAGCTGGTACCTCGATCAAACCGAAAGCAACTGAAGCAACAGAAGAAACGAAGGCGCCGGCACAGGCGTCCGCAACAGGAACCGGGTCGGAGCTGTCAGCCGCACCCTTGGCAGCAAAGGCAGCAACACGGCCCCGGATCACGCCCCGGCCGACAACCAAAAATCATGATGGGAGAGACACCATGAATCACCGTAAGTCGCTACTCGCCGTCGCCGTCGCGACGGGCCTCGCGGTCTCCATGCACGCGCAGGCACAGGACGCCGCCGCCCAGCAACAGCCCCAGCCCGCCGCGCAGCAGGCCACCGATCTGGACACCGTGGTCGTCACCGGCATCCGCGGTTCGATGGAGAAGTCGCTGGATACCAAGCGCGAAGCCAATTCCCGCGTAGAAGTGGTCACCGCCGAGGATGTCGGCAAGCTGCCGGCCCACAACGTGGCCGACACCCTGCAGCGCCTGCCGGGTGTGAACATCAGCTCGTCCTCCTCCGATGAAGGCGGCTTCGACGAAGCCGACCGCGTCAGCCTGCGCGGCACCAGCCCCAGCCTGACCCAGACCCTGATCAACGGCCACACCGTCGGCTCGGCCGACTGGTTCGTGCTCAGCCAGGGCAACAACGTCGGCCGCAGCGTCAGCTATACCCTGCTGCCGTCCGAACTGGTCAGCTCGGTGGAAGTGCACAAGTCCTCGCAGGCCAAGCTGCCCGACGGCGGCACCACCGGCTCGGTCAACATCATCACCCGCAAGCCGCTGCAGTTCCCCGATCGGATCACCGCCGAAGCATCGCTGGGCGTGGTCAACGCCGAGCAGGCCGATTCCACCGATCCGCAGCTGTCGGGCCTGTTCAACTACAAGAACGAGTCCGGTACGTTCGGCGTGATGGTCCAGGCATTCAGCCAGAAGCGCGAGCTGCGCCGCGAGGCGCAGGAAATCCCGGGTGGCTTCTTCCAGATCGGCGCCACCGATCCGGCCGGCATCAGCAATCCGGATCTGGTCGGCGTCTGGGTCCCGGGCCTGCTGGGTTCCACCCTGTTCGAACAGACCCGCGAGCGCAAGGGCGGCCTGATCGAGTTGCAGTTCAAGCCCAACGATGATCTGACCCTGGGCCTGAGCGGCTTCCGTTCGGACATGGATGCCAACAACTACAACCGCAACTTCATGATGTGGGGCGGCAATTTCGCCCGTGCGCACGCGCCCGATCCCGGCTATGTGGTCAAGGACGGCGTGCTGACCAACGCTACCTACACCGGCCAGCCCGGGCAGAATTACGCGGTCTACGACATGATCTACCGCGAGGCCTCGGCCAAGAGCGAATACGTCACCTTCGATGTCGACTGGCAGATCAACGACAACCTGAGCTCCAAGTTCCAGGTCGGCACCACGAGTGGCGAAGGCTCCACGCCGCGCCAGTTCATTGCCGAGCTGAACATGGCCAATGGTGGCGGGGCCAGTTGGACCAGCCACGGTGCCGGCGCTCCGATGGACTGGAGCGTGGGCGGCGATCTGAGCCCGGCCGCTGCCGCCTGGGGCGGCACCTGGGGCAACCAGCAGGTCACCGCCAAGGATGACGAGGACTGGTTCACCGCCGACTTCACCCGCTACTTCAACGGCGGCGTGCTGTCCTCGATCGACTTCGGTGCCCGCTATGCCGATCACACCCGCGAAGCCCTGTCGCCGGAAGGCGCCAGCCCGGGCGACGGCATCTGGGGCGCGCTGCAGAACGGCGCCACCGCGCCCTACCCCGGCGGTTTCGCCAGCAGCATCGGTGGCAACTTCCCGCGCAACCTGTGGTACTTCACCCCGGGCGCGCTGAAGAACGCGATCATCAACAACTCCACCTGGCTGTACAACGATGACGGTCCGAACGGCCGCCACAACTACGGCGCGGAATGGAAGGTGGAGGAGAAGAACCTCGCCGCCTACGTCCAGGCCAATTTCGTTGGCGACAACTGGAGCGGCAACGTCGGCCTGCGCTACGTCGACATCGACCAGGACATCAGCACCTATCGGGCGGTCACGGATCCGGCCAACGCCGATGTCTCCAGCCTGTTCGGCCGCTGGGCCCGCGAGTTCACCAACAACAAGCACAGCCGGGTGCTGCCCAGCGCGAACATCAAGTTCGACATGAGCGACAACCTGGTGTTCCGTTTCGCCGCCTCGCAGACGCAGACCCTGCCTGACTTCTCCGCCCTGGGCGCCTCGTCCTGGGGTTCGGATCTGAACAGGCTCGGCGGCGGCGGCAACCCGAAGCTGGACCCGGTGGTCTCGACCAACTTCGATGCCAACATCGAGTGGTATTTCATGCCGCGCGGCCTGCTGTCCGTCGGCGCCTACTCGATGAACATGAAGGATTACGTCGCCTTCGGCGTCGAGAAGCAGATGCTGTTCAGCGAGCTGACCAACCAGCTCGAGGAATACCTGGTGTCCATCCCGATCAACTCGAACGGCAAGGTCACCGGTGTCGAAGTGGCGTACGAGCAGCCGATTGGCGATTACTTCGGCGTGCAGGCCAACTACACCTACGCCAACGGCAGCACCTCGCACACCTGGGCGGATGGCAGCGACAACCTGCTCGGCACCTCGAAGAACACCTACAACGTGGGTGCCTACTTCGAGAACGAGAGCTTCGGTGCGCGCGTCAGCTATACCCGCCGCTCCTCGTTCCTGATCGGCCTGTCCGGCGCCAATCCGTACTACCAGGATGACTTCGGCACCCTGTCGGCGGCGCTGAGCTACAAGTTCAACGATCACCTGAGCTTCTCGCTGGATGCGCTGAACCTCAACGACCCGACCATCAAGTACTACCAGAGCGCGGCCATTCCGACCTCGTTCTACAGCAATGGCCGGCAGTACTACTTCAATGTCCGCCTGAAGTTCTGATGGTGGCGATGTAACCGCGTGCTCCTTCTCCGGGGCCTGGACTTGTCCAGGCCCTTTTTTTTTGCCCCGCATCCGGCCGGCCCGGCACGCCCATGGCGGAAAGGCAATGAAGCATGCGCGCTGGCTCCGGGCGCGTCGCCACGCCAACCGAAGCCGGCAGGTCAAGGCCTGCGGAAAACCTTCCCGCTGTTCCCCGATTGGCTGTTGACACGGCCATGGCCAGACAATCCAGGCGCATGGATCATCGAGTTTGCACTCGGCGTCACGCGCGTCGGGTCTCTGCCGTTGGCCATCCAGTCACGCAGACCACATCGAGCCGACGCTCCTGTTGAATCAAGCCGAAGCGGGCGCTTGCAGCCATGTCCGTCGATGGCCTCCCGCAGGTATCGACTCGCGTGGTGAACGGATGCGGCTGCGCCACAATCATCCATAGCCGCGGGTACGCGGTCCCGGACTCGATGGGCGCGGCCCTCGTGGACACTGGCGCCATCGAAGTTCGCACCCGCCAATGCGCCCGTGCCTTCGCGCGATACGCGACGGCTCACTGCCCCCGGGACACATCCGTATGGATGCCCGCGTGCGCGATGTCTCACCGTCGATGCTGGACGCGCCGCGATGTCCAGGCCGATATGGCGATGTGCCAGCCACGCTCGAGCCAGCCCGGCCCGCTGTCCGCACCGCGGGGTATCGCCAAGGCGGCTCGCGTCCCGGTCGCAACTGCGCTTCAGCGGCGATACCTGTCCCAGGGCAATGCCGCGGATGGACTGGAACCGGATGGTCAGGACGTCCTGCGAGCCAGCACAAGCCGGGAAGGGCACTTAAGGAATCCTCGGCACAGCGGGATAATTTTTTACATGGAAAGCAGAATCGCGTTTTTTCAGCCACGCCGAGGAGGGGCATTTTCGGACACAAAATTCTTCCACCCAAAGAAACCACCTGAAAAACAAACAGTTTTCCGCCGCATCGCAACATCAAATTGCCTGAAAATTATTTGCAAAAAGCTTGACAACGTTGTCAGCACTCCAACACACTCGGCCTCCAAGGAAGCCTGAGGGGGCTTCCGGCTGCGGAACATGTGGGGAGACGTGTGGCTGCCATCGCCAATCCAGCACTGAAGGCCGATTCGCGACCGCGGGAGCACGAGTTGTTCCTGGCCGCGGACGTGGGCGGCACCCATGTCCGGGTCGGCCTGGTGCAGGCCACCACGTCGGCGGGCAAGCCGGTCACCGTCCTCGACTACCAGACCTACGCCTGCGCCCGGTTCGCCGGCTTGGCAGAAATCCTCGAAGACTTTCTCGGCGGCCGCCCCGCGCATCCGATCCGGTGCGGCGTCATCGCCAGTGCCGGACTGCCGCTGCCCGACGGCAGCGTCATCTCCGCCAACCTGCCCTGGCCGCTGTCGCCGCGCGCCATCCAGGCCCGGCTCGGCTTTGCCGATCTGCGCCTGGTCAACGACTTCGAAGCCGTTGCCCATGCCGCGCCGCACGTGGAGGCGAGCCAGGTCCTGCAGATCGCCGGTCCGGCGCACGGCGTGGACGGGCCGCGCCTGATCCTCGGGCCGGGCACCGGCCTGGGCGCGGCAGTATGGATTCCCGCGCATCCGCGCCCGATCGTCCTGCCGACCGAGGCCGGGCATGCCTCCCTCGCGGCGGGCAACGCGCTGGAGCTTGCGCTGCTCGGCCGGATGCTGGGCGAACGCAGCCATGTGCCGGTCGAGCACGCGTTGTCGGGACCGGGACTGTTCAATCTGTATTCCGCGCTGTGCGCGCTCCGCGATGTGCCGGTCCGGCATGCCGCGCCCGGCGACATCACCGCCGCCGCGCTGGCCGGCGCCGACGAACACGCCCATGACGCGCTGCATGCGTTCTGCGGCCTGCTCGGCAGCGTGGTCGGCGACATGGCGCTGTTCTACGGCATCCAGGGCGGCATCTACCTGGCCGGCGGCATCCTGCCGCAGCTGGGCGGATTCCTGCTCGAAAGCGGGTTCGTCGCGCGCTTCCTCAACAAGGGGCCGCTGCGGCAGGCACTCGAACGCATTCCCGTGAAGCTGGTCGAGCACGGGCAACTCGGCGTCCTCGGCGCCGCTCGTTGGTACCTCGACCAGCCCGATGACCGGTGAATCAAGACGGCGCGTTGCCCGCCGTGGGAGCCAGGCAACCGCATGACCCGCCGACAAGGCGGGCCAACCACACCAGAACAAATCATGATGGGAGAGACAGCATGAGTTACCGCAAGACCGCACTATCCGCCGCAATCGTGATGTGCCTGAGCGTCACCGCGCAGGCGCAGGACGCCGCCCCGGCCCAGGCCACCGCCAACGCGGGCGAGGCTACCGAACTGGACAAGGTCGTGGTCACCGGCATCCGCGCCAGCCTGCAGCAATCGCTCGACACCAAGCGCAACGCCGACGCCATCGTCGACGTCATCACCGCCGAGGACGTCGGCAAATTCCCGGCGACCAACGTCGCCGAAGCCATGACCATCATCCCCGGCGTGGCCATCGACCGCGCGTTCGGCCAGGGCGAAAAGGTCAGCATCCTGGGCACGGATCCCTCGCTCAACCGTACCCTGCTCAACGGCCAGTCCATCGCCTCCGGCGACTGGAACATGTCCGAATTCCCAACCCGCACCTTCAACTACTCGCTGCTGGCCCCGCAGCTGGTCGGCAAGGTGGAGGTCTTCAAGTCACCGGAAGCGCGCATCGACGAAGGTTCGATCGGCGGCACCGTGATCATCAGCACCCGCAAGCCGCTGGACATGGCCAACGACATCACCATCGCCGGCCAGATCAACTATGT
This sequence comes from Pseudoxanthomonas sp., assembly GCF_024710765.1. Classification (GTDB taxonomy): domain Bacteria; phylum Pseudomonadota; class Gammaproteobacteria; order Xanthomonadales; family Xanthomonadaceae; genus Pseudoxanthomonas_A. The sequence continues at coordinate 84,052 of NZ_JANJUE010000123.1, read as the reverse complement.
CCGCAACGATCGCGTCGAGGACACCGATCCGCAGGCATCTGCCCTGTTCGGCTGGAAGAACGATGCCGGCACCCTCGGTTTCATCGTGTCGGCGCAAAAGGCCAAGGAACAGATCCGCCGCGATGGCATCGAGTCCTACGGTACCGTCACCGCCGCCCAGTTCCGCGACGGTGCCGGCGGCGCGCCGGGCTCGGTTGGTTCCGGCAACTGCACCGGCGCCTGCGAGCAGACCCTGACCAACAACATGACCGCGGTCGGCCCGAACTCGATGAGCGCCCACTTCTTCGAGCAGGAGCGCGATCGCCGCACCTATTCGGCCTCGCTGCAGTTCAAGCCAGTCGAGCAGCTGGACATCGAGCTCAACGCACTGAAGATCGACTCCAGCTACGACCACTCCACGCAGTCCATGTTCGCGATGCAGGGCAACACCTGGAACAGCCTGAGCAGGCTGACCGACGTCACCGTCCAGAACGGCCTGATGACGCGCGGCACCATGAACGATGGCCTGGTCATCTTCGATCTGCAGAACCGCGAAGCCTCCGTCGAATCGGAAACCTATGACCTGAAAGCCACCTGGAACGACGAGCGCTGGTTCGCCTCGACCCAGCTGGGTTCAACCAAGGCCGATGGCGGCCCGCGCCAGGTGTTCGGTGAATTCCTCGCCCGCGCCGACTACACCTGGGACATCAGCAACGCGCCCAAGCATCCGGGCAGCCTGACCTTCCACGGCGCCAACCCGTTCCTCGATCCGGCTTCCTTCCAGATGGACGCCGGCTGGGGCGGCAACGTGGTGGAGAAGCCGACCCTGGACAAGGAGAAGTATGGCCAGGTCGATTTCGGCCTGAAGCTCGACTCGCCGGTCTACCTGCTGCGCTTCGGCTACAAGAAGCGCGATCACGAGACCAGCCAGATCCAGCGCGGCGTGATTCTTTCCGGCGTCACCACCGCCGCCTCCCGCTTCAGTCCGCGCTGGCTGCCGGGCAACTACCTGGATGGCTTCAGCGGTTACGGTGATCTGGGCCGGCGCTTCACCATCGATGGTTCGCAGCTGTCCGACTACATCCTCGGCGGCGAATGGCTGCCGCCCGGCCAGAGCATGACGCCGATCTCCACCTTCAACTCGGCGGAGTTCGTGCGCAACACCTGGTCGATCAACGAAGACATCCAGGCGGCGTACGTGCAGGCCGACTTCAGCTTCGGCAAGCTGCGCGGCAATGTCGGTGTCCGCCACGTGCGGACCGAGTCGGAGAACGGCAGCTGGAAGTGCTCGGTCAACGTGGCCAACTGCGCGGTCAGCCAGTACGTGCCGCAGGTGCTGAAGAAGAAGTACAACAACACCCTGCCCAACGTGAACCTGGTCTACGACGTCAGCGACGAGTTCGTGCTGCGCTTCTCTGCCGCGCAGGTGATGGCACGTCCCAACTACGCGGACATGTCCAGCTACCTATGGCTGGCGGACGCCACCCTCAAGGGCGGCGGCGGTAATCCGGACCTGAAGCCATACCGCTCCACCAACCTGGACCTGTCGGCCGAATGGTACTTCTCGCCGAACTCCATCCTGGCCGGCTCGATCTTCTACAAGGACATCTCCGACTACGTGCTGATGACCTCGGGCAAGGAAGAGCACTGGAACATCAACCAGAACGAGGTCAGCACCTACGACGTTGACCGGCCGCGCAACGCCGGCGACGCCAAGGTCAAGGGCGCCGCCATCGCCTACCAGCAGGATATCGGCGCGGGTTTCGGCGTGCTGGCCAACTACACGTTCTCGGACGCACAGGCCAACAGCGGACGCGACCTGCCGTTCAACTCCCGCCACCAGTTCAACATCAGCCCCTACTTCGAGAGCGGCAACTGGAGTGCGCGGATCACCTACGGCTGGCGCGACAAGTACTTCACCCAGGTCAGTGGCGGACGCGAAATCTGGGTCAAGGATTACGCCTCGCTGGATGCCAGCGTCGGCTATCGCGTGAATGATTTCCTGAGCGTCAGCCTGGACGGCATGAACCTGCTCGACGAGGAGTACCACAGCTATTCGGGCGTGGAGCAGCTGACCCGCGGCGTGTATCGCACCGGCCGCCGCTTCATGACCTCGCTGCGCGTGCAGTTCTGATGTCGCCGCTTTGCCTTTGACATTATTGTCTCTCCACGGGTCCAGGACTTCTGGGCCCGTTTTTTTTGCATCGGGAGTCCCAGGAAAACCATGACGTCTCCAAGCCATCCCTTTCCACGCCGTTTCGCCGGGGTCGCGGGCCTGCTGGTGGCGCTGGTTGTGCCGCATGCGGTCGCCGGCAACACAGCCACCCCGCCGGCATTCGCATTGATTCCGGCGCCCGCCAGCCTGCAGGCGAACCAGGGCAGCTTCGCCCTGGATGCAGGCACGGCCTTGCACGCCGAGGGAGAGGTCGCCCGCAGGGTGGCGGGCCAGTTCGCCGATTTCCTGTCGGCGACGCGCGGCCCGCGCCTGCGCGTTGCCGACAAGGGCGAGGACGGGATCGTGTTCGCCCTCGATCCTGCGGTCTCGCCGGATTCACCCGAAGGCTATCGGCTGGACGTGACGCCCCGGCAGATCCGTATCACCGCCGCCGACGAGCGCGGGCTGTTCTACGGCGCGGTCACCTTGTGGCAACTGGCGACACAGGCGCCTTCGCTGCCGGCACGGATACCGGCGGCCAGTATCCAGGACGCCCCACGCTTCCCCTGGCGCGGCTTCATGCTGGACTCTGCGCGGCACTTCCAGTCGATCGACGAGATCAAGCAGATCCTCGATGCGATGGCGCTGCACAAGCTCAATACGTTCCACTGGCACCTGACCGATGACCAGGGCTGGCGCATCGAGATCAAGAAGTACCCGAAGCTGACCGAGGTCGGCGGTTGCCGGGTGGCGGCTGGTGAGGCCGGCATCGGCGCGGATGGGCAACCGAAGCCCTATTGCGGTTTCTACACCCAGGATCAGATCCGCGAGATCGTGAAGTACGCGGCGGATCGCCACATCACCGTATTGCCGGAAATCGACGTGCCCGGCCATGCGCAGGCCGCGATTGCCGCCTATCCGGAGCTGGGCGTGCTGGGCAGCAGGCCGCCGGTCTCCAATCAGTGGGGCGTGCACAGCTATCTGTTCAACACGGAGGAAAGCACGATGAAGTTCCTGGAGGACGTGCTGACCGAGGTCATCGCGCTGTTCCCGGGACGCTATGTGCACGTCGGCGCCGACGAGGCGGTGAAAATCCAGTGGGAGGATTCCGCGCGCGCGCAGGCGCGCATCCGCGAACTCGGCCTGAAGAACGAGTTCGAGATGCAGAGCCACATCATCAAGCGGCTGGAAAAGTTCCTCGAAGCGCATGATCGCCGCCTGATCGGCTGGGACGAAATCCTCGAGGGCGGATTGCCGCCGGAAGCCACGGTGATGTCCTGGCGTGGCACCGAGGGCGGGCTGGAAGCCGCCACGCAGGGCCACGACGTGGTGATGACGCCCAAGTCGCACCTGTACCTGGACTACCACCAGACCACGTCGCCGAACGAGCCGCCGGGCCGGCCGACCCAGGTGCCGCTGGAGAAGGTCTACGGTTTCGAACCGGTGCCCGAAGCGCTCGCGCCCGCGCTGCGCCATCACATCCTCGGCCTGCAAGCCAATGTGTGGACCGAGCACACGCGCTACTACGCGCGCCTGCAGCACCATCTGTATCCGCGCCTGGCGGCGCTGGCCGAGGTGGGCTGGACGCCCGTGGCCCGCAAGGACTACGCCGATTTCCTGAAGCGCCTGCCAACGCAGTTGCGGCGCTACCAGGCGCTCGGCATCGCCTATGCGAAGACGCCTTTCGAAGTGGTGGTCACCGCGCAGGAACAGCGCGCGGCCGGCAAGGCGCAGATCACGCTGGCGAATCCGCTTGGATACGACATCCGCTACACCGTCGATGGCAGCGCGCCCGTCCCGAGCTCGACCCGTTACGCGAAGCCGTTCACGGTGACGCCGCCGGCGCAGGTACGCGCCGCCGCCTTTTTCGACGGCAAACCGCTGGCCGATGCCACCGGACAGCTCGTGGATCGCGACTGGCTGCTGCGCCGGACCAGCGATGCGCTGGCCAGTTGCCCGGAAGGTGGCCGCCTGCTGCTGCGGCTGGAGGATGACGGCCCGCGTGATGGCGACCGCGCCATGTTCAACGTCACCATCTTCAACCCGTGCTGGCAGTGGCCGCAGGCGGATCTGGCCGGCATCGCGAAACTGCAGGTGCGCGCCGGGCGTATCCCCTACTACTTCCAGCTGGCGCACGACGAGGTCAACCGCAAGTTCGAACCGGCGCGCTCCGCGCACGGTGAACTGCTGGTCCGCGCCGGCAGCTGCAAGGCCGAACCGTTCGCCACGGTACCGCTGCCCGCCAGGCCCGATGCCGACGGCTTCGTGACCCTGGAGGCCGCGCTGCCCGACAAGCTGACCGGCCAGCAGGACCTGTGCCTGGTGTTCACCGGCGATACGCGCCCGGAGATGTGGGTGCTGGATGAGGTGCGGCTGGTGCCGCGCTGACGGAGACAGGTTCCACCCCGTCCAGCGAGGGAGCCCTCCATCCCTCGCGACATCCCTCGTCCGCTCGCGGGCGGGGGATTTTTTTCAGCCGTGGCAACGGCGCTTCAAGCCGGCTTGCGCACCCGCCGCTCCAACCGCAGCAACAGATCCCGCATCGGCGTCAGCACGGTGGACAGGCCCAGCAGTACGCCGACGGTATTGGCGATCGCGTCGAACGGATCGCGCATGCGATCGCTGGTGTAGGCGCCCTGGGCGAACTCGACGCCGATGCCCACCAGCACCAGCGCAAGCCCGGCGACCATCCAGCCGCCGCGGCTGCGGAACAATTGCACTGCTCCGGCCGCCAGCAGGAAGTAGGCCAGGCCATGCTCCAGCTTGTCGGTCCCCGAGGGCATGTCCGGGAACGGCGGCGGCGGCCCCAGCGACAGCGCCACCACCGTCGCGATGGCCAGCAGCCACAGGCACAACCAGAGTCGGGGGTGGCGTAACGGTTTCAGCAGGCTCATCTCACAGGCGCCAGGTCAGGTCGTTGGCGAGGAAGGCCGGCCCGAACTCGACGTCGCGCGCGAATCCCATCACCTGGAACCGCTCGCCCATCTCGCTGGGCAGGGTCAATTTCTTTACCTCGTTGCGGAAACGCAGTTTGGCGGCCTCGTCGGCCCTTTCCTCGATTTCCTGCAGGCGTTCGGGCAGGCCGTTGCCGAGCAGGAAGCTGGCCTGGTCGCTGTAGCCGGCCAGTTCGAAACCGGCCTGGGTGCCGGCCTCGGCCAGCGCGGTGAAGTCCACCGAGGCGGTCAGATCCTGCAAGCCCGGCCACAGGTAGGGATCGGCATGCACCTGCTGGCGATAGAACGCGCGCAGCGTGCCCTCGTCGCGATCCGGCAGGTAGTACTCGCGGCGCGGATAGCCGTAGTCGACGAACAGCATCGCGCCGGAACGCAGGCCGCCCATCACCGCCTGGATCCAGTACGGCAGCTGCGGCAGCAGTTCGGAGCGGTAGCCATCGGGGAAAGGTTGTTCCAGGTAACGCTCCACGTGGCGGACCGCCGCCGCCAGCAGCGCGTCGGCCGGCCGATCGGTGCGCACGAACCGGTCCGCCTCGTCCAGCGCCACGTATTCCTCGAACACCTCGCCATCGCGCAGGGTGAAACGCGGCGTCGGCAGCGCGTCGATTACCTCGTTGGCGAACAGCACGCCGTTCCAGCTTTCACCCGGCGGCCCATCCAGCCATTCGACCAGCGCGAACACCGGAGGAATCAGGCGCTGCGCCAGCCGCTCGCGCTGGCGCTCGCGCAGGTCGGCACTGGGTTCGAGGATGGCGTAGCGCGCCGGCAGCGCGTCCAGTTCCAGCAATCGCTTGAGCATCACTTCGGCGAAGGCACCACTGCCGCCGCCCAGTTCGAGGAACTCGGCCTCCGGCCCCAGTTCCTGCAGCACCGGGGCGACCGCGCTGGCGACGCAGGCGGCGAACAGCGGGCCGAGCTCGGGCGCGGTGACGAAATCACCGGCTTCGCCGAACTTGGCGCTGCCGGCGCTGTAGTAACCCAGGCCGGGCGCATAGAGGCAGCGCTCCATGAAGCGCGAGAACGGCAGGAAGCCGCCATTGGCGCGGATTTCCTCGCGCAGCAGCGCAGCCAGGCGCTGGCTGTGCGCCAGCGCGTCGGCATCGGGAAGAGGCAGTTCACTGCGCATGGCGGTTCCTGGAAGGCGGTGCAGCGGGATGGAACGGCATTGTACGCGCGCGTTCCGCACGGACGCGGCACAATGCCGGCAGACGATTCGCCCCGGAGCCCGGCATGGACACGCAACGCAAAGTCGCCCTGATCACCGGCAGCGCCAAACGGGTGGGCGCGGCCATCGCGCGCGGTCTGCATGCCGACGGCTACGACCTGGCCCTGCATTACCGCCATTCCGGCGAAGCCATGCAGGCACTGGCCAGCGAACTGGACGCCGCGCGGCCGGGCAGCGTGCTGACCCTGCATGCGGATCTGGCCGAATTCGATCGGCTGCCGGAGCTGGTCGCGCGCGCGGTCGGCCATTTCGGCCGGCTGGATGCGCTGGTCAACAACGCGTCCGCCTACTACGCCACTCCGATCGGCCAGGCCACGCCGCAGCAGTGGGACGAGCTGTTCGCTTCCAATGCGCGCGCGCCGTTCTTCCTGTCGCAGGCAGCGGCACCACACCTGAAGGCCAGCCACGGCGCGATCGTCAGCATCGCCGACATCTATGCCGAGCGCCCGCTGGGCGGACACACCGTCTACTGCATGGCCAAGGCCGCGCTGGTGATGATGACCAAATCACTGGCGCGTGAACTGGGGCCGGAAGTACGGGTAAACGCGGTCGCACCGGGCAACGTGTTGTGGTCGGAAAATCCGGTCAAGGCCGAAACGCTGGAGCTGGTGCACGCGCGTACCGCGCTGAAGCGACAGGGCGCGCCGGACGACATCGTCTCGGCGGTGCGCTGGCTGTTGGGCGGCAACGGTTACATCACCGGACAGGTGGTCGCCATCGACGGCGGCCGTTCGCTGTTCATCTGACCGGCGCGACCTGCGCCGCAAGCTTCTCGAACAGCGGATGTTCGAGCTTGGCCGGGTTTTCCCAGCGCATTTCACCGTCGATGGCGTACTCGCGCGCCAGATCCAGGTCGATGGCGCAGGCGGCATCGCCCGGACGTCGTCCCAGCTCGGTTTCCAGGGCCTTCAGGCGCGCATTGAATGCGGTCCGCGCCAGCGCGGTTTCCAGCAGCACCGCCTGGTTGGCGTAGCGGTGCGGGTCTCCCGACACCACGCTGGCGCCGGTCACCACCGGCGACGACGCCAGGAGCCGCCCTTCGCCCGCCAGCGCGGCGCGCGCGCGTGCCAGTTGCGCCTCTCCATCGGCGCCACTGCCGAGGATCAACAGGTAGCGATGCGGACTCATGCGGATGGCGCCGCGCCATCCTCGGCGCGCTTCAGCGCGGCGGTCGCCATCAACGCGGCGGTGATGCCCGCGTCGGAGGATTCCTGGAACACCCGCAGGCCGAACTCCGGCAGGATCGCCAGCAGGTGGTCGAAGATGTCCGACTGGATGTTCTCGTACACGCCCCAGCGGATGTCGCGGGTGAAGCAGTAGATCTCCAGCGGCAGGCCGGTGGAACCGGGTTGCTGCTGGCGTACCAGCAGGGTCATGTCCTGGTGGATGCCGGGGTGGTTGCGCAGGTAGTTCTCGACATAGGCCCGGAACGTGCCCAGGTTGGTCACCCGGCGCGCGTTCACCGGATGGATGCCGCGCGCTTCCAGATCGCTGTTCCAGGCGGAAATTTCCCGGCCCTTCTCATTGAGGTAGCGATCCAGCACGGTGAAGCCGTGCATGCGGCCGAGTTCTTCGTCGGTGAGGAAGCGCACGCTGTGCTGGTCCAGGTACAGCGAACGCTTGATCCGGCGCCCGCCGGCCTCGCTCATGCCGCGCCAGTTCTTGAACGAATCGTTGATCAGCTTCTTGGTCGGGATGTTGGTGATGGTCTTGTCCCAGTTCTGCACCTTCACCGTGTGCAGGGCGATGTCGATCACGTCGCCATCGGCGTTGAGCTGGGGCATCTCGATCCAGTCACCCACCCGGACCATGTCGTTGGAGCTGATCTGCAGGCTGGCGACCAGCGACAGGATGGTGTCCTGGAACACCAGGATCAGCACCGCCATCATCGCGCCCAGCCCGGACAGCAGGATCAACGGCGAGCGATCGATCAGGGTCGCCACCATCAGCACCCCCGCGATCGTGAACACCACGATCTTCAGCAGCTGCAGGTAGCCCTTGATCGGCTTGTTGTGCGCGTCGGCGCGGCGCTGGTAGATCTGGTTGACCAGGTCCATCGCCCCGGAGAACGCCAGCGCCAGGGTCAGGATGATGAAGGCAGTGCAGACGTTGCGGACGATGGTGACCACGTGTTCCGGCAGATCCGGCACGGCCACCACGCCGGCCGACAGCACGATCGCCGGGATGACGTTGGCCAGCCTGGGAATCACCCGCAGGCGCACCTCGTGCGGTTCGCCCAGCGGCAGCGAGTTGAGCATCCGCCGCAGTCCACGCAGCAGCACGCGCTTGGTCACCCAGTTGGCCAGCCACGCCGCCAGCAGCAGCGCGCAGATGACTAGCGTGGTGTAGGCCCAGGGATAGGGCTCCAGCCACGCGCGCAGTTGTTCCAGTCGCTGGTTCATGCCGGATCCGCCGTGCCGCGCTCGATGATCACGCCCACTCCGGCGGCATTGGCGACCGCGCCGGGCTTGGTCAGGCGCAGGCGCAGCCAGGTCACGCCGAACTCCTCGATCAGCAGCGCGGCGCAGCGCTCGGCGAGTGTTTCGACCAGACCGAATTCGGACGCCTGCACGAACGCGGTGAGGCGCCGGCTGATCGCATCGTAGTCGAGCGTGTCGGCGACATCGTCGCTGGCCGCCGGCTTGCGGTTGTCGAACGCCAGTTCCAGATCCAGGCGCAGGTCCTGGCGGATGCTGCGTTCCCAGTCGTAGACGCCGATCACGGCGTCGGTCCGCAGGCCCTCGATGAAAACCTTGTCCATGTGCAACAACAATCGAAGTGGATACGCGGGCATGGTACCCGCCCGCGACGGAACCTACCCTGTGCCGCGTTATTGGGCGCCGGCCGATACCGGATTGCGCGCCACCGGTGCCAGCGTCGCCATGTCCCAGCGCGGCGTCACCTTCACTTCGGCGCTCTCGTGCTGCCCGGCTTCCAGCCGCAGCGCGCCGGCGAAGGCGATCATCGCGCCGTTGTCGGTGCACAGATCCAGGCGCGGGAAGCACACACGGCCGCCGCGTCGCGCGGCCATCTCCTGCAGGCGCGCGCGCAGGCGCTTGTTGGCGCCCACGCCGCCAGCCACGATCAGGGTGTCGCAACCGGCTTCATCCAGCGCGCGGCCGCACTTGATGGCCAGGGTTTCAACCACCGCGTCCTCGAAACCGCGCGCGATGTCGGCCTTGGTCTGCGGCTGCTGGTCGCTGTCGCGCCAGGCCAGCAGGACCTGGGTCTTCAGGCCGGAGAAGCTGAAGTCCAGGCCGGGCCGGTCGGTCATCGGCCGGGCGAACCTGAACCGGCCGGGGGTGCCGTCCTCGGCAAGTCTGGCCAACTGCGGGCCGCCGGGATACGGCAATCCCATCAGCTTGGCGGTCTTGTCGAAGGCCTCGCCGGCGGCGTCGTCCAAGGTCTCGCCCAGCAGCCGGTAGCTGCCGATGGCGTCCACCGCCACCAGCTGGGTATGTCCCCCCGACACCAGCAGGGCCACGAACGGCGGCTCCGGCGGATCATGCTCGATGAGCGGGGCCAGCAGGTGGCCTTCCATGTGATGGACCGCCACCGCCGGCACATCCAGCGCCCAGGCCAGCGATCGGGCCACCCCGGCGCCCACCAGCAGCGCCCCCACCAGGCCGGGCCCGGCGGTATAGGCGACGCCGTCCAGGTCGCGGGTGTCCAGGCCGGCCTCGGCCAGGGTCTGGCGGATCAGCGGCAGCAGCTTGCGGACGTGGTCGCGGCTAGCCAGCTCCGGCACCACCCCGCCGTATTCGGCGTGGAGCGCAATCTGGCTGTAGACCGCATGGGCCAGCAGGCCGCCGGCGCCGGTCCGGGCGGTGTCGTAGACCGCCACGCCGGTCTCGTCGCAGCTGGTTTCGATGCCAAGAACCTTCATGGGCGCTATGTTGCACTTTTCCGCCCGCCATCGCTATAATGCGCGGCTCACCCGGTCTGCCCGGGTCGTTTCCATCACCGAGATTACGTATGCCCAGCGTCAAAGTCCGCGAAAACGAGCCGTTTGAGTTTGCGCTCCGTCGCTTCAAGCGCACCTGCGAAAAGGCCGGCGTGCTGGCTGAAACCCGCAAGCGCGAGTTCTACGAGAAGCCGACCCAGGAACGCAAGCGCAAGGCCGCTGCTGCGGTGAAGCGCCAGCTGCGTCGCTCTTCGCGCGACGTGACCAAGCGCCAGCGCCTGTACTGAGCGACGGCGTTTCGCCAGAAGCCGGCACGCGCGAGCGTGGCCGGCTTTTTGCGTTTCTGGAATCCGTATCCTTTTTTTCCCTGCCGCTGGCAGGCCCCGGAGAACACCATGCCCCTGAAGCAACAGCTCACCGACGACATGAAGGCCGCCATGAAGGGCGGCGACAAGGACACCCTGGGCGTCATCCGCCTGGTCAACGCCGCCATCAAGCAGCGTGAAGTGGACGAGCGCGTCGAACTGGACGACGCCGCCGTGCTCGCCGTGCTGGAGAAGATGGTCAAGCAGCGCAAGGACTCGGTGAACCAGTACGAAGCCGCCGGCCGCGAGGACCTGGCCGCGGTCGAGCGCGCCGAGATCCTCGTCATCGAGCGCTACCTGCCGGCCAAGCTGGGCGAGGCCGAAATCCTGGCCGCCATCGACGCCGCCATCGCCGAGACCGGCGCCAGCGGCCCGGCCGACATGGGCAAGCTGATGGGCGTGCTGAAGCCGCGCCTGGCCGGCCAGGCCGACATGGGCCAGGTCTCGGCGCTGGTGAAGAAGAAGTTCGCGGGCTGAGCCCGCTGGCCGGCCGGAAGGTGGCGCGACGCGAGCCGCGCCGTCTTCGCCGGTATGCTTGAGCCTTCTTCCCCTGCCTGGCGGAACCGGTTCCGCTCCACGATGTCCCCGACGATCCTCCTGCGCGCGGCCGTCCGCGACGACCTGCCGCACATCCTCGCCTTCATCCGTGAACTGGCCGAATACGAGCGGCTGGCCCATGAAGCGGTCGCCACCGAGGTGCAACTGGCCGAACACCTGTTCGGTCCGCGTCCGGCCGCCGAGGTGATCATCGCCGAGGTCGAGGGCGAGCCCGCCGGTTTCGCCCTGTTCTTCACCAGCTTCTCCACATTCGTCGGCCTGCCCGGCCTCTACCTGGAGGATCTGTTCGTGCGGCCCCGGTTCCGCGGGCTGGGCGTGGGCAAGCGGCTGATGATCGATCTGGCAAGCCGGGCGGTGGAACGCGGCTACGGCCGCTTCGAATGGTCGGTGCTGGACTGGAACGAGCCCGCGATCCGTTTCTACCGCTCGCTCGGCGCGCTGGGCCAGGACGAGTGGACGGTGCAGCGGGTCAGCGGGGATGCCCTGCGGCGGCTGGCCGCGATGCCGGCGGAATGATCGCCGACGACGACGCGCTCACGGCGCGACGACATGCGCCTGTCATGCTGGCCCCGTGTCCGGACAAGCGCCGAATCCGATGCGGGGCCTGCGCGATCAGCTGCTGCGTTTCCTGAAGCGTTTCCACGCCAGCCTGCCGGTCGCGCTGGTCCGGCGGTTCATCGAAATCGACGTGATGGCGCAGGCCGCGTCGCTGGCGTTCTACGCCCTGCTGTCGCTGGCCCCGTTGCTGGTATTGCTGCTGTGGCTGACCACCGCGCTGTACCCCAGCGCGCAGGAGGCGCTGCTGCGGCAGATCGGCGATCTGGCCGGCCGCGACGCCGCCGACATCGCCACCACGGTCCTGCGCAACGCGCGCAACCGTCCCAGCGTCGGTTCGCTGGCCGGTGGCTGGAGCACGGTGCTGCTGTTCATCGGCGCCACCGCCGTGTTCGGCCAGCTGCAGCAGGCGCTGAACCTGATCTTCCGCACCGACGCCCAACGCCTGGAGGGTCCGTGGGCGTGGCTGCGCAAGCGCATCTTCTCGTTCGGCGTGGTGCTCGCGCTGGGTTTCCTGCTGCTGGTGTCGATGACCCTGAACACCGCGCTGCAGGTGCTGTTCGCACGGGTCCCCTCGCTGCTGCCCGCGCTCGGTGATCTGGCCTCGCTGGTGCTGTACGTGTTCGCGTTCGCACTGCTCTACCACTACCTGCCGGATCGGCGGGTGGCATGGCCCCGCGCCTTCCTGGGCGGCGCGCTGACGGCGGTGCTGTTCATCGCCGGCCGCTGGGCCATCGGCCTGTACATCGCCCAGGCGGCGCCGGGCAGCGCCTACGGCTCGATGGGGACGCTGGTCATCCTGCTGGTCTGGATGTACTACGCCACGGTGGTGTTCCTGGTGGGCGCCCTGCTGACCGCGCTAATCGACGAACGGCTGATCGCCCGCCGGGGCCAGGCACCTCCCGGCGCTTCCTGACGCCGCCTGCCGGGCGTGGAATACTACGCAGTCCATGGCCCGCATCCCCGACGCCTTCATCGACGAACTGCTCGCCCGGACGGATATCGTCGAGGTGATCAGCGCGCGCGTGCCGCTGAAGCGGCAGGGCAAGGAGTACTCGGCCTGCTGCCCGTTCCATGACGAGCGCTCGCCGTCGTTCACGGTCTCCCCGACCAAGCAGTTCTACCACTGCTTCGGTTGCGGCGCGCACGGTACCGCGTTGTCGTTCCTGATGAACTACGACCGCCTGGAGTTCCTCGACGCGGTCGAGGAACTGGCCCGGCGCAACGGCATGGAAGTGCCGCGCGAGACGCAGCAGCGCAACCAGAGCAACGACACCCGCGATCTGTTTGGCGCGCTGGAAGCGACCGCGCGCTTCTTCCAGCGCCAGTTGGAAGGCAGCGAGAAAGCACGCGCCTACCTGGACGGACGCGGCGTGGACGCGGCCACCCGCGCGCAGTTCGCCATCGGCTACGCGCCGGATGGTTTCTCCGGGCTCAAGGACGCGCTCGGCACCGACGAACGCCGGATGAAGCTGCTGGATCGCGCCGGCCTGTTCTCCAAGAACGATCGCGGCCACACCTACGACAAGTTCCGGGATCGGGTGATGTTCCCGATCTACGACCGGCGTGGCCGGGTCATCGCCTTCGGCGGCCGCGTGCTGCAGAAGGACGACGGCCCCAAGTACCTCAACTCGCCCGAGACCGCGCTGTTCCACAAGGGCCGCGAACTCTACGGCCTGTGGCAGGTACGCCAGGCCAACCAGAAGATCGCCCGGCTGATCGTGGTCGAGGGCTACATGGATGTGGTTTCGCTGTTCCAGTTCGGGGTCAAGGAAGCGGTCGCCACGCTCGGCACCGCGACCACGCCGGACCATGCCGAACTGCTGTTCCGCAACGCGCCGGATGTCTACTTCTGTTTCGACGGCGACGCCGCCGGACAGCGCGCCGCCTGGCGCGCGCTGGAATCGGTGCTGCCGCGGATGAAGGATGGACGCCAGGCGTTCTTCCTGTTCCTGCCGGACGGCGAGGATCCTGACACCATCGTGCGCCAGGAAGGCGCGGCCGCGTTCGACGCGCGCCTGCAGCAGGCGATGCCGCTGTCGGAGTTCTTCTTCCAGGAACTGGGCAAGGACATCCGCCTGTCCACCCTGGACGGCAAGGCGCGGCTGGCCGAACGCGCACGACCCTTGCTGGCGCAGATTCCGGACGGCGCGTTCGGCGACCTGATGCGGCAACGACTGGGCGAGATCACCGGCGTTGGCGCCGCCACTGCGCCGCCGGCCCCGGTAGTCCGGCCAGGCGTCGCCGCATCGCATCGCCCCGCCGGTGGCCACAAGCCGAGCCTGGTGCGCAGCGCGATCGTGCGCCTGCTGCACAAGCCCGCGCTGGCGCTGGCGCTGGAGCCGCCGCACGCCTTCGCCGGCCTGCGCCAGCCCGGCATCGAACTGCTGCTGGAGCTGCTGGACATCGTGCATGCGCGTCCGGACATCACCACCGGCGCGCTGCTGGAACATTTCGCCGAGCGCGAGGAACTGGCCGCGCTGCAGAAGCTCGCGATGCAGGAGCTGCCCGGCGACGACGCGACCTGGCATGCCGAATTGCTCGATGCCGCGCACCAGATGGAAAAACAGCTGTTGCAGCAACGTATCGACGAACTTCAGGTGAAACAGCGCAACATCGGCCTGGACGAAGCCGACAAATACGAATTGCGCGCCCTGCTGCAGGCGCGCGTGGCCCGCTGAACGAGGAGACTCCCATGAAACGTGGATCCCGCCATACCGTCGCATCGTTCCGTCATCTGCTCGCCGGCGCGCTGTTGCTGCTGGCGCTGCAGGTCCAGGCCGGCGATTTCACCCAGCCGCGTCCGGGCCTGCATACCGGCGGCCAGCCCACCGCGGAACAACTGGCTGATTTCTCGAAGCAGGGCGTGCGCACCGTCATCGACCTGCGCGCACCCGGCGAGGATCGCGGCTTCGATGAGGCTGCCGTCGCCCGACAGCACGGCATGCGCTACGAGCGCCTGCCCATCGCCGGTGCCGACGATCTCACCGCCGCCAATGCCACCGCACTGAAGAAGCTGCTGCAGGACGGCGGCGACAATGTGCTGCTGCATTGCGCCTCCGGCAACCGGGTCGGCGCACTGCTGGCGCTGATGGCGAAACAGGAAGAAGGCGCCAGCAGCGACAGGGCGCTGGAGCTGGGTCGCCAGGCCGGCCTTAAATCGCTCGCGCCGGTGGTCGAACAGAAACTGCGGACGCCGTGATCACCGCGGGAACGGTGGCGCGTCATCCACCGTTCCCGCTTCGGCGTCATCGCCGCGACACTGGCCGCGGAGCGCGGAACATGGGTAACCTCGGTTTTTTCACCCGGGGAGAAACCTTCGCATGACCCGTCATCCTGGCCGATGCCTGCCTTTGGTCCTGGCCCTGCTTGCACTTCCGGCGCTGGCCCGGACCACCGCCGTCTCCACCCAGGCGCCCGCACGCGAACAGGTCGGCAATCGCACCACCGAGTACGTGCCGGCGATTCCCGCCGAACTGGCCGAACGCCTCAACCGCTACCAGAACACGCGCGGCGCCGGCTTTGCGGGCTGGACGCCGGAAGGCTGCGTACTGATCGCCACCCGCTTCGCCGAAACCAACCAGGCCCATCGCGTCTGCGAACCCATGGGCATGCGCGAACAGCTGACCTTCTATCCCGAGCCGATCAACAGCATCGGCACCGCGCCGGCGAAGTCCGGGCGCGACGGCTTCGTGTTCGGCAAGGACGTGGGCGGCAACGAGTTCTGGCAGCTGTACTGGTTCGACCTGGCCACCCGCGAAACCACCCTGCTCACCGACGGCAAGGCACGCAACCAGGGGCCACTGTTCTCGCATGACGGCAAGCAGCTGGCGTGGAGCAGCACCGCCCGCAACGGCAAGGACACCGACGTGTGGGTGATGGATCTCGCCACCCGCAAGGCGCGCACGGTGGTCACCGAAGGCGGCCAATGGGGGGCGATGGATTTCTCGCCGGACGGCAAGACCCTGCTGGTCAGCCAGTACGTCTCGGTCAACGAATCGCATCCAGGCAAGGTGGATCTGGCCAGCGGCAAGCTCACCCGCTTCCCGGTGGAAGGCGGCAAGGCCGCGATCGGCGGTTTCCGGTACGCGGGCGACGGCCAGAGCGTGTTCTACGTCAGCGACGAGAACCTGGAAGGCAAGCCGCAGGAATTCCGCACCCTGCGCTACCACAACCCCGCCACCGGCGAGTTCAAGGTCGTCAGCGCGGATATTCCCTGGGACGTGGATCAGCTGGAGGTTTCCGACGACGGCCGCCACGTCGCCTACGTGAGCAACGAGGACGGCATCGATCGCCTGCGTGTGTTCGCCTGGCCGTCCTTCAAGCCGGTCGCGCTGCCGGAACTGCCCATCGGCATCGTCGGCGGCATGGGCTTTTCGCCGGATGGCGGCAAGCTCGCGCTGAGCCTCAACACCGCCACCTCACCCAGCGACGTCTACGTGATCGATCTGGCGGCGACGAAGCTGTCGCGCTGGACCCGCAGCGAAGTCGGCGGCCTGGACGCCGGCGGCTTCGTCGCGCCCACGCTGGTGCGCTATCCGACCTTCGACGCGGTGGACGGCAAGCCGCGCACCATCCCGGCCTTCTTCTACAAGCCGGCCAAGCCGGCGAAGAGCGGCCGGTATCCGGTGCTGATCAACATCCACGGCGGTCCGGAAGGCCAGTCGCTGCCGACCTTCAATGCCGGCATCCAGTACCTGGTCAATGAAATGGGCATCGCCGTGCTGGTGCCCAACGTGCGCGGCTCCACCGGCTACGGCAAGACCTACGTGCAGCTGGACAACGGCTTCAAGCGCGAGGATTCGGTCAAGGACATCGGCGCGCTGCTGGACTGGATCGGCCAGCAGCCGGAGCTGGATGCCAGGCGGGTCGGCGTCTATGGCGGCAGCTACGGTGGCTACATGGTGCTGGCCTCGCTGATGCACTACAGCGATCGCATCCGCGCCGGCATCGACGTGGTCGGCATCTCCCATTTCGGCACCTTCCTGAAGAACACCGAAAGCTACCGGCGCGATCTGCGCCGCGCCGAATACGGCGACGAGCGTGATCCCGCCATGGCCGAGCACTTCGAGAAGATCTCGCCGCTCAACCATGCCAACCGGATCACCTCGCCGCTGTTCGTCGCCCAGGGCCGCAATGACCCGCGCGTGCCCTACACCGAGGCCGAGCAGATCGTGAAGGCCGTGCGTGGCAACGGCCAGCCGGTCTGGTACCTGGAGTTCTCCGACGAGGGCCACGGCTTCCAGAAGAAATCCAACAGCGACTACTTCAGTGCCGCCTCGATGCTGTTCTGGCAACGCCATCTGCTGGAGTGATCCCGCCGCCAGCGTGGATACCGGAAACGGAAAGGCCCGCTAGCGCGGGCCTTTCTTCATCGTACCGGTCGCATACCGGGCTACAGCCAGTGGTCGACCAGCAGGAACGCGAACAACGCCATCAGGTAGACGATGGAGTAGTTGAACATCCGCATGGCGAAGAACTCGTCCGGCGGGTCCAGCAGGCGCCAGGCATACCAGAGGAACACCAGGCCCAGCACCAGCGCGCCGCCCAGGTAGAACAGGCCGCTCATGCCGAACACCACCGGCAGCACGGTCACCTCCACCAGCAGCACCGTGTAGAACAGGATCTGCCAGCGCGTGTAGGTGACGCCGTGGGTGACCGGCAACATCGGCACCAGCGCCCGCGCGTAGTCCTCGCGGCGGAAGATGGCCAGCGCCCAGAAATGCGGCGGCGTCCACACGAAGATGATCAGCACCAGCAGCAGCGCGTGGGCCCAGTCCCATTCGCCGCGCATGCCGGTCATGGTCGCCCAGCCCAGCAGCGGCGGCGCGGCACCGGCGATGCCGCCGATGACGATGTTCTGCGGCGTCGCCCGCTTGAGGAACACGGTATAGATCACCGCATAACCGATCAGCGAGGCGAAGGTCAGGATCGCGGTGATGACGTTGACCCACAGCACCAGGATCGCCATCGACAGCGCCGCCAGGCACAGCGCGAACACCAGCGCCTGCCAGGGCTTGACCTGCCCCACCACCAGCGGACGCCAGGACGTGCGCGCCATCTTGGCATCGATGCGGGTGTCGAGCAGCTGGTTGATCGCCGCCGCGCTGGACGCCGCCAGCCAGATGCCGAGGAAGCCCAGCGCGCCACGGCGCAGCTGATCCAGATCGGGCAGGCCGTCGATGGCCAGGAACATGCCGACGATCGCGGTGAACACGATCAGCGCGACCACGCGCGGCTTGGTCAGGTCCCAGTACTGGCGAAATGCAATGCTCATTCGGGCTTGCGCAGGCGCGCGATCAACGAGACCAGGGTGAACAGCAGCAGCACCGCGCCGGCGTTGTGCGCGACCGCGACGTGCAGCGGCAGGTTCAACTTGACGTTGAGGATGCCGAGGGTGAACTGCGCGATGACCAGCAGCACCAGCAAGGTGGCCCAGCCGCGCATGCCCGGGGTACGGAACAGCCGCACGCCCAGGCCCAGCACGTACAGCGCGACGATGACCGCCATGATCCGGTGGGTCATCTGGATGGCGATGCGCGAGGCGCCATCGAGCACGCCGCCTTCATAGTCCACGCCGATGCCGCGCCACAGCACGAAGCCTTCGCTGAAGTCGGCCGGCGGCCACCAGCGTCCAACGCACCTGGGGAAGTCCAGCCCGCAGGCCACCGCCGCGTAGTTCGCGCTGACCCAGCCGCCCAGGGCGATCTGGATGCCCAGCAGGATCAGGCCGCCGATCACCCAGCGGCGCAGCGACAATGCATCGCCCAGCCGGATCGGCTGGTCGGTCGCGCGCCAGGCCATCCAGACCAGCAGCGCGAACGTGGTCAGGCCGCCCAGCAGATGGCCCATCACCACGATCGGCTTGAGCAACCAGGTCACCGTCCACATGCCCAGCAGCGCCTGGAAGATGATCACCGCCAGGGTCAGCACGCTCACCCGCGCCAGGTCCAGGTTGGACCAGCGCAACGCGGCGAACAGCAGGATCGCCTCGCCGATGATCGCCAGCGCCGACGCGGCCACGTGCTCGCCATGCATGTACAGCGGGATCGCGGTGGCCACGAAGGCGGATGCCAGCAGGATGGTGGCGATGCCGAAGCGGCGACGGCGCGCGGCCAGCAGCGACAGGATCAGCACCAGCATGCCCAGGGTCGCGGCGATGTGCCGGTGCACCTGCTCGCGCCAGGCCTTGTGCGTCTCGAACGGACGGATCGCGCTGGCGGCGTGATCCGCCACTTCATGGGTGCTCTGCGGCCAACTGGCCCGGCCATAGCAGGTCGGCCAGTCCGGGCAGCTCAGGCCGGCATTGGACAGGCGCACGAAGGCGCCGAACACGATGACGCACAGGGCCAGGCCAACGGCCAGCCAGGCGATGCGATGGAAATGGCGATACAGCACGGGCCGGGCGACGGCATTCATCTCGGACGCACCCTCAGATCAGTTTCAGCAGCTTCGCGACGTCCTTGTACAGGCCGCCGGCATCGAAGCCGGGCGGATAGCGCAGGATCACGAAACCATGGGGATCGATGACATAGACGGGCACGCCCTTCGGATCCTGCAGGCGCGGCAGCGCCGCCAGCAGTTCCGGCGTGGCCTGCAGCTCCCGGCGCGCCTCGGTCGCCGGCGCGCCCGCCGGCAACGGCCCGATCCAGAGAATCTCCACCTTGTCGGCGTTGTGCCCGAACAGGCGCCAGACCTTGTCCAGGTCCTGCGCCAGCTTCACGCATTCGGCGGCGCAATCGGCCGGCGGCGCCACCGCGATGCGCCAGATCCGCTCGCCCGGTTGCCAGGCGTAGGGTTGGCCATTGGCCAGGCGCGGCACGATCAGGCGGGCATCGGACGGCGGCTGCAGCATCTCGCCGTTGTTCTTGTGGCCAGTCGGCTGCCAGCCGGCGAAACGCAACACGCCGGCGCCGAACACGGTGCCGAAGAACAGGGCGAACAGCGCGACCAGCATCCAGCGGCCGCGGGCGCGGCCGGCATCGGGGGGCATCGAAGTCATCCGGTTATTTTCTCATGCGCGGCGGCTCAGCGCTCCTGCCGGCGGCGGCGACCGCGGCGGCTGACCACCAGCGCGGTGATGAACACCGCCAGCGCCAGCCCGAACCATTGCACCGCGTAGCCCAGGTGGCGTTCCGGCGGCAGGGTATTGGGCAGGATGTCGAGATCGCGCGCATAGCCCAGCGGCAACGCGGGATCCGGACGGAACACGCGTGGCGCCAGCGCCGGCAGGCCCAGCTCGCGCGCCAGCGCGGGCATGTCCAGCCCGGTCACCAGCCGGTCGCCGCCGGGCTGGGGCGCGCTCACCGCCTTGACCAGGCCCCCGGCGGGCGGCGGCGCGAGCAGGCCGCTCAGATCCTGCTCGCCCTCGGGCAGGACGATCACCGGCAGTTTCCGATCGCCGGGCAACGGCAGCCAGCCCAGTTCGACCAGCAATGGCGGCGCGCCCTCGGCCTGGAACACCCGGTAGGCGCGGATGCCCGCGCGTCCGTCGTGGTTCTGGTTGTCCAGCAGCACCGCCGGACCCGGCGGGAAGCGGCCGCGAGCGGCGGTCCAGGCGTAGTCGTCCTTGAGTCCGGGCCGGGCGGCCTGATCGAGCGGCACCGGACGGCGTTCGCTGAGAATCTTCCCGGACGCGGCCAGCATGGCTTCCTTCTGTTGGGCCCGCCCCAGTTGCCAGGTGCCCAGGCCGCAGAACAGGGCGATCACGATCAGCGCCAGGGTCCAGCCGACCGCCAGCGGCATCCGGCGCCGGCTCACGCGCGATTCCCCATCGGCTGCAATAATGTGTTCATGCCCGCTGCACGCCTTTCGAGGCTCCCATGAATGATTCTTTGAAAACCCTGCTGATCATCGCGTTCCTGCTCCTGATCATCTGGAACCTTGGCGCCGGCCTCTACTACCTGCTGGTGGACAAGGGCCAGAGCAAGCGCACCGTCAACGCCCTGACCCGCCGCATCGGCCTGTCGGTGGCGCTCATCCTGCTGGTCATCCTCGCCATCTACATGGGCTGGATCAAGCCGCATGGGGTGGGGGCGTGATGGCGCGTTGCGCCGGGATTCGGGATTTGTGATTGGGGATTCGGAAAAGCGCTTCGAATCCCCCAGATGAAAAAAGGCGACGGGCTGACCGTCGCCTTTTCTGTATCGGGAACCGGGAACGAATCCCGAATCTCCAATCCCGTCCTTACAGCACGTACACGAACAGGAACAGGCCCAGCCAAACCACGTCGACGAAGTGCCAGTACCAGGCCACGGCTTCGAAACCGAAGTGGTCGTCCTTGCTGAAGTGGCCGCGCGCGCAGCGCAGCCAGATGATCGCCAGCATGATCGTGCCCAGCGTCACGTGGGCGCCGTGGAAGCCGGTCAGCATGAAGAACGTGGAACCGTAGATGCCCGAACCCAGGGTCAGGTTCAGTTCCTTGTAGGCGTGGATGTATTCCTCCGCCTGGAAGAACAGGAACACGCAGCCCAGCAGGACGGTCAGCCCCAGGAATACCAGCAGCTGCTTGCGGTGGCCCGCCTTCAGCGCATGGTGGGCGATGGTGATGGTCACGCCCGAGGTCAGCAGGATCAGGGTGTTGAGCAGCGGCAGGCCCCAGGCCGGGATGGTCTGGAACTGGCCACCGACCTGGCCCGGGCCGGCGCTCGGCCATGCCGAGGAGAAGCCGTCCCACAGCAGCGCGTTGGTCATCACGCCGTCGCCTTCGCCGCCCAGCCACGGCAGCGCGAACTGGCGGGCGTAGAACAGCGCGCCGAAGAACGCCGCGAAGAACATCACTTCGGAGAAGATGAACCAGACCATGCCCATGCGGAAGGACACGTCCACCTGCTTGTTGTAGTTGCCGCTGACCGACTCGCGGATCACGTCGCCGAACCACATGAACAGGGTCGCGCAGAGCAGGAACACGCCGGCGAAGAAGGTCCACTTGCCCCATGCGGCGTCGTTGAGCCAGCTGGCCACGCCGAACATGGTGACGAACATGGAGATGGAGCCCACGAACGGCCACTTGCTGCTGTGTGGCACGAAGTAGATGTTGGCGTCTGGCGAGTGAGCTTGTGCCATGGCGTGTCTTCCGGTTCCTAAGGCTCGATCAGGGTGCCGCGTGCGGCGAATTGGACGCGTTGGCCGCGCCCAGTTGCGCGGTCATGGCATCGTTCTTGTAGAAGGTATACGACAGGGTGATGGTCTTCACGTCGGTCGGCAGGTTGGGATCGACGATGAAACGCACCGGCATGTCGCGGACTTCACCGGCCTGCAGGGTCTGGGCGGTGAAGCAGAAGCATTCGGTCTTGGTGAAATAGCCCGAGGCGCGCGCCGGAGCCACCGATGGCACCGCGCTGCCGACGATTGGCCGCTGGCCATCGTTGCGCGCGAAGTACTTGGCCTCGTACAGCTCGCCCGGCACCACCTGCATGGTCAGCTGTTCGGGATGGAACGCCCACGGCAGCTTGGAGTTCACGCCGCCGTCGAACTGCACGGTGACGGTGCGCTTGGCCTTGACTTCGGCGACCTGCGCCTGGCCCGGTCCCTTCTCCAGGCGCACGCCGAACACCTTCTCGCAGGCGATGCGGTACAGCGGCACCAGCGAGAACGTCAGCACGAACACGCCCAGCGCCACGCCCACCAGCTTGAGCAGGCCCGCCGAATTGGACGCCTTGCCGCTCACGCGCTCAACACCGCGCGCAGGATGAACAGCACGAAGATGGCGAAGGCCAGGCCACCCACGATCCACGCCGTGCGCAGCACCGCCTTGCGGCGGCGCGCGGCTTCTTCCGGCGAGAGCATCGGAGCGTTCATGGACTCAGCCACCCGTCACCCGGCTCAGTGGGTCACGTCGCCGTGCGCCAGATCACCATCCTTGATGACCGGCGGGGTGCTGAAGGTGTGGTGCGGCGCCGGCGAGGGCACGGTCCACTCCAGGCCACGGGCGTTTTCCCAGGCCCGTGCTTCGGCCTTGGCGCCGTTGCGCAGCGAGCTCCACAGGATGATGGCCATCATGAAGGGCGTCAGGAACATGCCGAACGCGCCGATCGAGCTGACCAGGTTCCAGTCCGCGAACACCGGGTTGTAGTCCGGGATGCGGCGCGGCATGCCGGCCAGGCCCAGGAAGTGCTGCGGGAAGAACAGCAGGTTGACGAAGATCACCGTCCACCAGAAGTGGAACTTGCCGGCCGTCTCGTTGTACATGCGGCCGGTCCACTTCGGCCACCAGTAATAGGTGGCGGCGATGATGGAGAACAGCGCGCCGGTCACCAGCACGTAGTGGAAGTGCGCCACCACGAAATAGGTGTCGTGGTACTGGAAGTCCGCCGGCACGATGGCCAGCATCAGGCCGGAGAAGCCGCCGATGGTGAACAGGATGACGAAGCCCACCGCCCACAGCATCGGGGTCTCGAACGTCAACGAGCCCTTCCACATCGTGCTGACCCAGTTGAACACCTTCACGCCGGTCGGAATGGCGATCAGCATGGTCGCGAACATGAAGTAGATTTCGCCACCCAGCGGCATGCCCACCGTGAACATGTGGTGCGCCCACACGATGAACGACAGGAAGGCGATCGAGGCAGTCGCGTACACCATGGCCTGGTAGCCGAACAGCGGCTTGCGGCTGAAGGTCGGGATGATTTCCGACACCACGCCGAACGCCGGCAGGATCATGATGTAGACCTCGGGGTGACCGAAGAACCAGAAGATGTGCTGGTACATCACCGGGTCGCCGCCGCCGGCGGCGTTGAAGAAGCTGGTGCCGAAGAACTTGTCGGTCAGCAGCATGGTGACCGCGCCGGCCAGCACCGGCATCACCGCGATCAGCAGGAACGCGGTGATCAGCCAGGTCCAGCAGAAGATCGGCATCTTCAGCAGGTCGATGCCCGGGGCGCGCATGTTCAGCACGGTCGCGATGATGTTGATCGCGCCCATGATCGAGCTCACGCCCATCATGTGGATGGCGAAGATGCTGAAGGCCACGTTGGCGCCGCCCTGCAGCGACAGCGGCGGATACAGGGTCCAGCCACCGGCCGGCGCGCCGCCCGGCAGGAACAGGGTCAGCAGCAGCAGGCTGAAGGCGAACGGCATGATCCAGAAGGACCAGTTGTTCATGCGCGGAAGCGCCATGTCAGGCGCGCCGATCTGCAGCGGAATCATCCAGTTGGCCAGGCCGACGAAGGCCGGCATCACGCCGCCGAAGATCATGACCAGCGCGTGCACGGTGGTCATCTGGTTGAAGAACTCGGGCTTGACGAACTGCAGGCCCGGGGTCATCAGCTCGGCACGGATGATCACCGACATACCCGCGCCGATGATGAACATGATGAAGCTGAAAACCAGGTAGAGCGTGCCGATGTCCTTGTGGTTGGTCGAGAAGAACCAACGCTCGATGAAGCTCTGCTGGTGACCGTGGTGATCGTCGTGGTGATCGACGGCGGTATGGGCCATGTTCGTGATCTCTTGCAGCTAAGCGGACGATCAGGCCTGCGCCGGGGGCGCAGCCTGCTCGCTGGTGGGGGCGGCGTCGGTGGCCGGGGCCGGAGCGGCCTGGCCATCGGCGGGCGCGGCTTCCGCCGGCGCGGCGGGAGCCGCCGGGGCCGGAGCCGGCTTCTTCGCAGCCAGCCACTTCTGGAACTCTTCCTTCGGCACCGCGCGCACGACGATCGGCATGAAGCCGTGGTCCTTGCCGCACAGCTCGGCGCACTGGCCGCGGTACACGCCCGGTTCCTTGATGTCGGTCCAGGCCTCGTTGACGATGCCCGGGATCGCGTCCTGCTTCCAGCCCAGCGCCGGCACCCACCAGGCGTGGATGACGTCGTCGGCGGTGATCACGAAACGGATCTTGGTGTTGACCGGCAGGACGAGTTCATTGTCCACGTCCAGCAGGTAGTGCGGATTCTTGGCCAGGTCCGGCTTCTCGCCGCTCTGGCGGATGCGGTCGGACTCGCGGTCCAGGCGGCTGGTGAGGGACACGTCCTCGCCCAGGTATTCGTACTTCCACATCCACTGGTAACCGGTGACCTTGACGGTCATCTCGGAGTCGCGGGTGTCGTACATGGCGATCAGCTTGGCGGTCGCCGGCCAGGCCATGACCACCAGGATCAGCACCGGGATGACGGTCCAGATGATTTCCGCGGTGGTGTTGTGGCTGAACTGCGCGGCCACGGCACCCTTGGACTTGCGGAACTTGAACATCGCGTAGGCCATCGCGCCGAACACGATGATGCCGATCACGATGCACACGATCAGCGCCACCATGTGCGCGTCGTAGGCATGCTGGGACGAGGCGGTGACGCCCTTGCCCATGTTCAGCTGCCACGGCTTCGGGTCCGACGGCTGCGCCCACGCCAGTACCGGCGAAGCCAGCAACGCGCAGACCGTCATCAAACGCTTCCAATACCCATTCACTTGCGTCATTGCCTAGACCCCAAATGCGTCATCGGTTGCGACCGCTCGCGGCCGCCAGTAAATCCTGCAACTTGTCCGCCAACTGCCTGCGTTCGCCCGGACCGAGGAAATTGCCCACCTCGACCTGGCGACCACTGGAAGCCAGCGAAATCCTTTCGCCATCCGCTTCGATACGGAGCCGCACCCAATACGGATGCGCCCGGAACACCGTTCCGGTCTCGGGGGGGCGGGTGACTTCCACGACCTCCGGACCGATGGTGATGTCCTCACCCCGCTCGCCGCTGCGCCATAGCCAACGCAACGCCGCGGCCACCAGTGCGCTGTGCAGCAGGGCGAAGGCCGGTGCGAAGGCGTTGCCGGCCAGCCAGCCCAGCAGGGCCACCAGCCACATCGCCCCGGCCAGCGCGGCGAACAAAGCCACGAACTGGCGGGCCGTCAGTGCCCGGGGCGGTCGCAGCCGGAGCCGCGCGCCGTGGATACCCGGCAATGACGTAAGCACTTCGATCATGCTGCCAACCGCGCAACGAGGCCGCGGAAAACCTCTAAATGTTAGCCTCACCCCCCTGTTGCGGCAAGTTGCAATGATCTCGGTCAATGTTTGACCCGCCCTGGCCGGGTTCCGGCCCTCGCGGCGGGGACGGCGGGGAACGGTCCGCGCCATGCGCTTCCATCCGTTCGCGAACGGTGCCCTGGCTCACTACACTATCCGGCTCCATCGCCCGCTTCTGATGACCCTCATGAGCTCCCAGCCCCAGTCCGGCACCGAGGCGGCCCCGCCGCCGGCGTCCACCGGCATCGTTTCCCCCGAACTCCCCGCCCCGCCGCCACCGCTGCGGGCCGCCATCACCGCCGCCTGGCTGCGCGACGAAGCCGAGCACGTGCGCGAACTGCTGGCCCAGGCCCGGCTGCCCGCCGACGAGCAGGCCCGGGCGCAGGCGCTGGCCGCCGATCTGGTCAAGCGGGTCCGCGCGCGCGCGCAGGACCAGGGCGCCATCGAGGCCTTCATGCGCCAGTACGACCTCGGAAGCGAGGAAGGCGTGCTGCTGATGTGCGTGGCCGAGGCGCTGCTGCGCATTCCCGACCAGGAGACCGCCGACAAGCTGATCCGCGACAAGCTGGGCGACGCCGATTGGGAAAAGCACCTGGGCCAGAGCGATTCGGTGCTGGTCAACGCCTCCACCTGGGGCCTGATGCTGACCGGCAAGCTGGTCAACCTCAACGACCTGACCCGCCACGACGTGCCCGGCGCCTTCAAGCGCCTGGTCGGCCGGGTCGGCGAGCCGGTCATCCGCCTGGCGGTGCGCCAGGCCATGCGCATCATGGGCCACCAGTTCGTGATGGGCCGGACCATCGAGGAAGCGCTGGGCCGCTCGCGCAAGGGCGACAACGCCAACTACCGCTATTCGTTCGACATGCTGGGCGAAGGCGCGCTGACCTCGAAGGACGCCGCGCGCTACCTGGAGGCTTACCGCAAGGCGATCCACGCCATCGGCAGGCACTCCCGTCCGCAAGGCCAGGGCGATGCGGGCAAGCCCGATGTCTTTGCCGCGCCCAGCATCTCGATCAAGCTGTCGGCGCTGCATCCGCGCTACGAGCACGCCAAGCGCGCACGGGTGATGAAGGAACTCGCTCCGGGCATCCTGGAGCTGGCGCAACTGGCCAGGTCCTACGGCATCGGCTTCACCATCGACGCCGAGGAAGCCGACCGGCTGGAACTGTCGCTGGACCTGATCGAGGCCACCTTCTCCGACAAGTCGCTGGACGGCTGGGAAGGCTACGGACTGGCGGTCCAGGCGTACCAGAAGCGCACCCCCTACGTGATCGACTTCCTTGCCGACCTGGCCCGCCGGGTGGGCCGGCGCATGCCGGTGCGCCTGGTCAAGGGCGCGTACTGGGACGCGGAGGTCAAGCGCGCCCAGATCGACGGCCATCCGGGCTATCCGGTGTTCACCCGCAAGCCGAACACCGACGTGTCCTACCTGGCCAACGCGCGCCGCATGTTCGAGCACGGCGACGCGCTGTATCCGATGTTCGCCACCCACAACGCGCAGACCATCGCAGCAATCCGTTCGATCGCGCAGGGCCGTCCGTACGAGCACCAGAAGCTGCACGGCATGGGCGACGACCTGTACGCGGAGGTGATTCCCGCCGATCGCCTGGGCGTGCCCTGCCGCGTCTACGCCCCGGTCGGTTCGCACGAGGACCTGCTGCCGTACCTGGTCCGCCGCCTGCTGGAGAACGGCGCCAATTCCAGCTTCGTCAACCGCATCACCGACGAGGACGTGGCCATCGAGGACCTGATTCGCGACCCGGTGGAAACCGTGTCCGCGTTCGACTCGATCCCGCATCCCCGCATTCCGCTGCCGCGTGATCTCTTCCGCAACCAGGCAGCCCCCATCCCGACTTCTGACAGGAACAACTCCATGGGCGCCAATCTCGCCAACGACAACGACCTGCGTGCGCTGGCCGAGCGCGTCAACGCCGCCGTCAAGCCGTGGCGGGCGGCGCCGCTGGTGCCGGGCGCGGTGGTCGCGGCCGCGGCGCTGCCGGTCACCAATCCGGCCGATCGCCGCCAGACGGTGGGCGAATGGCAGCCGGCCGATGGCGCAGCGGTGGAGAAGGCGCTGCAGAACGCGGTGAGCGCGCAACCGGCCTGGGACCGCACGCCGGCCGCCAGCCGCGCGGCGATCCTGGAACATGCCGCAGACCTGCTGGAACAGCGCATGCCCGAGTACATCGCGCTGTGCGTGAAGGAAGCCGGCAAGACCCTGCCCGACAGCGTCGCCGAAGTCCGCGAGGCGGTCGATTTCCTGCGCTACTACGGCGCCCAGGCACGCGCGCAGTTCGGTGCGGCCGAACGCCTGCCCGGACCGACCGGCGAATGCAACGAACTGCAGTTGCACGGCCGCGGCGTGTTCGTCTGCATCAGTCCGTGGAACTTCCCGCTGGCGATCTTCCTCGGCCAGGTCAGCGCCGCGCTGGCCGCCGGCAACAGCGTCATCGCCAAGCCGGCCGAGCAGACCAACCTGATCGGCCATGCGGCGGTGAAACTGCTGCACGAAGCCGGCGTTCCGGAAGCCGTGCTGCAGTTCCTGCCCGGCGACGGCGCCACCGTCGGCGCCGCGCTCACCAAGGACCCGCGCGTGGCCGGCGTGGCCTTCACCGGCTCCACCGAAACCGCCCGCGCCATCAACCGCGCGCTGGCCGCGCGTGACGCCGCCATCGGTGTGTTGATCGCCGAGACCGGAGGCCAGAACGCCTTCATCGCCGATTCTTCGGCGCTGCCGGAACAACTGGTCAAGGACGCCATCGGGTCGGCCTTCACCTCCGCCGGCCAGCGCTGCTCGGCCGCGCGCGTGCTGTTCGTGCAGGACGACATCGCCGACAAGGTGATGACCATGCTGGCCGGCGCGATGGACGAGCTGAAGGTCGGCGATCCGGGCCTGCTGTCCACCGACGTCGGCCCGGTCATCGATGCCGACGCGCTGAAGATCCTGGAAGACCATGCCGCCCGCATGGCCACCGAGGCCCGCCTGATCAAGCAGGCCAACCTCGGCGAGGACGCCGCCCATGGCACCTTCTTCGCCCCGCGCGCGTGGGAGCTGAAATCGCTGGACCAGCTGCACCGCGAGATCTTCGGTCCGGCCCTGCACGTGGTGCGCTGGAAGGCCGATCAGCTGGACCAGGTGATCGATGCCATCAACGCCACCGGCTACGGCCTGACCCTGGGCGTGCATTCGCGCATCGACGAGACGGTCGACCGCATCGCCGCGCGGGTGAAGGTCGGCAACGTGTACGTCAACCGCAACCAGATCGGCGCGGTCGTGGGCGTGCAGCCGTTCGGCGGCCAGGGCCTGTCCGGCACCGGTCCGAAGGCCGGCGGCCCGCACTACCTGCCGCGCTTCGCCACCGAGAAGACGGTGACGGTCAACACTACCGCCGCCGGCGGCAACGCCTCGCTGCTGACCCTGGGCGACTGATCCCCGGGCCGGCAGGCCCCGTCCGCCGCTCCGACAGGGCCGCCTCGCGCGGCCCTGTTGTTTTGTGACGCAGTGCCGATAACATGCCCATGAGGATCCGGGGGGAGCCGGCGGTCGGATGAGCTTGTCGGTGCTGTTGACGCTGTTGAGCGACTGCCTGCTGGCGGTCGTGCTGTTTTTCCTGTTCTGGTACGTGGCGCGGGTATCGCGCAACGTCCAGGGCATCCTCACCTGGGGCGCCGCCCATCTCTTCTACACCATCGGCGCCACCCTGCTGGACGCGGGCACCGCCGGTTTCGAGAGCGCGGGCCTGGCGACGGCCTCCCTGCTTTCCACCCATCTGGGCGCCACCATCCTGTGCGGCGGCATGGCCGGGCTGGGCTGGGCCATCGTGCGGTTCGTCCAGCGCCGTCCGCTGCATCCGGGCGAAGTGGCGGCCGTCCCGGTCGCCGTCGCCGTGCCCCTGCTGATCTGGGCGCTGGGCGGGGATTGGGAAGCCCAGAGCGTGGCGCTCAACTGCGTCGAGCTGCTGGTCCTGCTGTGGATGCTGTGGCACCTGCGCGTCCTGCGCGAGGATCCGTATCGCCTGCCGGCGCGGATGATGATGCTGGGCTGCGGCCTGCTGGCGGTGCTGTACGGCAGCGTGGTGCCCGGCTGGTCGTTCAGCCAGTTCGGCTTCGACGAAATCTGGGTCAGCGTGGATCTTTCGATCTGGTTCATGCTCAATTTCTGCATGTTGATGCTGTGCAGTTTCCGGGCCGCCGAATCGCTGAAGCTCAGCGCCATGTTCGATCCCCTCACCAGCGCGCTCAACCGGCGCGGCCTGCATGGCGAGCTGAGCACCTGGGTGGAACGCAACGACCGCGGCCTGACCGTGATCGCCATCGATCTGGACCATTTCAAGACCATCAATGATCGCCACGGCCACGAGACCGGCGATCGGGTGCTGCAGCGCTTCAGCGAAACCGTCCGCAGTGGCCTGCGCAGTGATCAGCTGTTCGCCCGCATGGGCGGCGAGGAGTTCGCGGTGGTGACCACGGGCACCGACCGCGAGGCCGCGCGGCAGTTGGCGGAGCGTCTGCGCAACCAGATGATGCGGCTGGATTTCAGTCCCGCCGAGGGACGGCCGTTCCGGGTGACGATCAGCCTGGGCATCGCCATCGGCGACAGCGAGGGCGAACCCTTCGTCGAGCTGATGCGGCGCGCGGACGACGCCCTTTATGCGGCCAAGCGCAAGGGCCGCAACCGGGTCGAGATGCATCCCTGAACGGGGCCATCGCGGGGAGGCGGCGCTCCTGGCCGCATCGCCCCGGCATCCACTTCGCCGGCGCGTACCCGCCGGGAATCCTGAAATAGCCGGAATCCGCCGCGTTTTGCGTTGTGGTGACGAACAGGACGTTATCCAGGCCACACGGGCGCAACGGGCTTCATGACCACCGATTTCTACCACCTGCTGATCAGTGACTGCGCGCTGGCGGCGGTGTTGCTGGGACTTTTCTTCTACGTGTCGCGGGTGTCGCGTGGCGTGCGCGGCATCACCGCCTGGGGTGTCGCGCACTTCGCCTACACGCTTGGCGCCGCCATGCTCGACGGCACCGCGCAGACGCTCTCGCAGTCCGGCGCCCCGGAACTGGCCAGTACCGTGGCCGGATTTGGCGGATTGCTCGCGTGCACCGGCCTGGTCGGACTGGCCTGGTCGATGATCCAGTTCGTGCACCAGCGCGCGCTGCACGCCGGTGAACGCGCGATGATGCCCATCGCGGCGGCGCTGTCGCTGGGTGGCTGGCTGTTCCATGGCGACAGCGATGCGCAGGGGGCCGCGATGAGCGCGGTGGAGGTGATCGTGCTGGCGGTGGTGATCTGGCAGCTGCGCCTGTTGCGCGCCAGTCCCGATCACGTGCCGGCACGACTCATGACGCTGGGATGCATCGCGCTGATGTACCTGTACGGTCGCGACCTGATGCATGCGCTGACCGGGCGCTACGGCCCGAACCCGTCCTGGGTGAACGCGGACCTGTCGATCTGGTTCATGCTCAACTTCTGCATGCTGATGCTGGCCAGCTTCCGCGCCGCCGAAGCGCTGCGCCAGAGCGCCCTGTTCGATCCGCTGACCGGCGCGCTCAATCGCCGCGGCCTGGACAGCGAACTGCGATCACGCGATCGCTTCGTCACCCTGGAAGGCGGGCTGGCGGTGGTCGCGCTGGACCTGGATCATTTCAAGGCGGTCAACGATCACCATGGCCACGAGACCGGCGATCAGGTGCTGCAGCGGTTCTCCGATGTGGTGCGCGGCTGCATCCGCAGCGACGATCTGTTCGTCCGCCTGGGGGGCGAGGAATTCATGCTGGTGCTGCGCGAAACGTCGCCGGAAGTCGCGCACCGGCTGGCCGAGCGCATCCGCACCCAGGTGATGGCGCTGGAGTTCGCCGCGCCCGCGTTCCGGGTCACCGTGAGCCTGGGCATCGCCCACACCCGCCATCGCCACACCCTGTTCAACGACATGATGCGGCTGGCCGACGAGGCCCTCTACGCGGCCAAGCGCAATGGGCGCAACTGCGTCGAACTGCGGCTGCATCCCGCACGCATCCTGTAATCCTCGCCACGCGCCGACGCCTTTCGCAGGGCCACGAAAAAGAAAACCCCGCCGGGGCGGGGTTTTCCTGGTCGCATCGGCGAAGCCGCTTTCGATCAGAACTTGTAGTTGATCGAAGCCGCCAGCACGTCGCCACCCACTTCGTAGGAACCGGACAGGGTGCTGCCCGTCGCCGACACCTGGTCCACGGTCGGATCCTTGGTGAACAGGTGGGTATAACCAAAGCTGTACTCGGCCTTTTCCGACGGCGCCCAGGTCAGGCCCAGCGACAGCCACTTGCGGCTGGCGTCCGGCACGCGCACGTCGCGATGCTCGGCGGTGGTCGGGGTCTGGTCGTAGGCCACGCCGCCACGCAGGGTCAGTGTGTCGCTCAAGCGGTAGTCCGCGCCGATCGCGCTGAAAGTGGTGTCGCGGTAGTGGAACGGCAGCACGTTGTTCGGCTGGTTGGACTTGAAGTCGACCGTGACGGCGTCGAACGACGGCGCCCAGAAGGTGCGCGAGACGTCGGCCATGATGGTCAGCTTGTCGTTGACCTGGCGGGTGAAGCTCAGGGTCGCCGATGCGGGCAGTTCGATGGTGGCACGGCCACCGGTGTTCACGAACAGGCCGCGCGCGCCCAGCACCGCCTGGCCCTGGGTGGCACGCGCGTTGGTCGTGGTGAACGTGGCCTTGCCGTTGGTGATCTCGTGCTTGACCTTGGAACGGTAGCTCAGGCCCAGGTGGGTCTGCTCGTTGACACTGAACAGGCCGCCGACGGTGAAACCCCAGTCATTGCTGCTGCCTTCCAGTTGGCTGTACAGATCGGCGTTGCCCGGCAGGAAGCCCAGCGGGGCACCACCCTGCGAGTACATCACCGCGCCCAGGTCGACCGCGTTGCTCAGGTCGACTTCCAGGCGCTCGACGAACACCGAGGCGCCGAAGGACACGTACGGATTCACGTCGTAAGAGAGCGCAAGGCCCAGGTCGGCAGTCTTCAGGTCGGTCTTGACGCCGTGGTAGCGGCCGACCCAGTCACGGTCATATTCGGTCTTGAAGCCGAACGGCACGGTCAGCGAGGCACCCAGGTGGGTCTTCTCGCCGATCATGGTGTGGAAGTACGCGGCCGGGACCGGCGCGATGGTACCGGCGTCGCCGCCGTCGCCGCCGGAGATCGGCATGCCGGTGCCCGCGCCGGTCGGACCGGCGAGGCGGCCGCCGCCCTTGAAATCAGCCGAGAAGCTGATGGCGCTGACGTCGGCCTGGAACTGGGTTTCCTTCAGGTGGCGCATGGCGGCCGGATTGGTCGCGATCACCGAGGCGTCGCCGGGGGCGCTGCCCGAACCGGCAAAAGCACGGCCGAGACCCTTGGCGCTGTTTTCCTTCAGCTGGAACGCGGCGCCGTGCGCCTGACCGAAGGCCAGAACACCGGCGATGCCGAAGGCCAGCGCGGAAATACGGGCAAAACTGTTGACGGAATGCATGTTGTCTCTCTCCGGAGGACGTGGGTTTACGGTCAATGCGCCGTTGGTGCGACCGGCGTTATGCCCGCCGGTTCGTCCGCCGGAAGCCCCTCCCGACATACGACGCCGTATGCAGTATACCCACGTCCGCTAACCGAAAGCTAACAAACTCTTGGCAGGGTCCGACGGCGTTTCCTGAACAGGGAAAGGGCGCGGGTGACAGCCGCCGCGAGGTAAAGTGAGCCGGCATGTTCGTTTCCCTGCCCTCCCGCCGTAAGCCCTCCCTGCGCTGGGCCACGCCCACCCTGCTGGGGCTGTTGTGGCTGGCGTTCCTGTGGGCGGCGATGCAGCCGGACCGCGCCCGCCTGCTGCAGGAATGGGGGGCGCTGTCGGGGGGCCTGACCTCGCTGCCGGCCTGGCTGGCGGACCTGCAGGACGGCAGCGTGCTGCGCCTGTTCACCGCGCTGTTCCTGCACGCGGACTGGGCCCACCTGCTGGGCAACCTGGTGTTCCTGCTGATCTTCGGGATGCCGGCGGAACGGACGATGGGACCGTGGCGGTTCCTGGCGCTATTCCTGCTCGGTGGCGCGGTCGCCAACCTGGCCGCGGTGCTGACCATCGGCGCACCCGATCGGGTGGTGATCGGCGCCAGCGGCGCGGTCTCGGCGGTGATCGGCGCGTACCTGGCGTTGTTTCCGACCGCCAAGCTGGGCGTGGTGCTGCCGCTGGGCCTGTTCCTGGAATTCGTGAAGGCGCCGGCGTCACTGCTGATCGGCATCTGGGCGCTGCTGCAGGTCGTGTTCGCCTACACCGGCCCGGCCTTCGGCGCGGTGGCGTGGTCGGCGCACATCGCCGGTTTCCTGTTCGG
This sequence comes from Pseudoxanthomonas sp., assembly GCF_024710765.1. Classification (GTDB taxonomy): domain Bacteria; phylum Pseudomonadota; class Gammaproteobacteria; order Xanthomonadales; family Xanthomonadaceae; genus Pseudoxanthomonas_A. Next base: position 50,079 of record NZ_JANJUE010000123.1, on the reverse strand, counting down.
GGTGGTGTTCGCCCTGTTCGTCCGCGCCGCCATCGCCCGGCGCCTGCGCAAGCGGCAGGGCTATTGAACCACCCGCGGGGCGGCCGCATCTTGCAGGTCACCGCATCGCATCCTGTCTCCGGTCCATGGCGAAGAAGCTCTACAAGGTCACCTTCCTCAACCACAACAAGGTCTACGAGCTCTACGCGGGCCACGTGGGCGCGAGCGGGCTGTGGGGTTTCACCGAGGTGGGCGAACTGGTGTTCGACCTGCATGACGGCCTGGTGGTCGATCCCACCGAGGAGCGCCTGCGCGACGAGTTCGGCGATACCCGGGTCCTGCACCTGCCGATGCAGAGCATCATCCGGGTCGAGGAAGTCGAGCGAAAAGGCCAGTCGGCCATCCGCGACGCCGCCACCGGCGAGAAGGTGGTCACCCCGTTCCCGCTGCCGGCCAAGCCACGCTGATCGGCCCGGCGGGATAACGCCCGCTACGCTCCCGCGGCCCCGGCGACCGCCTATGATGGCGCCTGGGGTCCCGGGGTCGTCTTGAATGTCCACAGCGCAACTGTCCGTCTACTTCTTCCTGCAGGCGGGCGTCATCATCCTGGTGTGCCGACTGGTCGGCCGCCTGGCCCAGCGCTTCGGACAACCCCAGGTGGTCGGCGAGATGATCGCCGGCGTCACACTCGGTCCTTCCCTGTTCGGTGCGCTGTTGCCGGACGTGCAGACGGCGCTGTTTCCCAAGGCGTCGATGGACATGCTCTACGTCGCCGGGCAGGTCGGCGTGGGCATGTACATGTTCCTGGTGGGCACCGAATTCCGCGCCGATCATTTCCGCGCGCGCTACCGCAGCGCGATGGCGGTGTCCTGGGCCGGCATCCTGGTGCCGTTCCTGCTCGCCTTCGCGCTGGCGCCCTGGCTGCAGCACGTGCCGGGACTGTTCTCGGAAAAGACCCGCTTCATCGAGGTCGCGCTGTTCCTCGGCGCGGCCATCGCCATCACCGCGTTCCCGATGCTCGCGCGGATCATCCACGAGCGTGGCCTAGCGGGTACGCCGCTGGGTACCCTGGCGCTGACCGCCGGGGCCATGGACGACGCCGCGGCCTGGTGCATCCTGGCGATCGTGCTGGCCAGCTTCGGCGGCAGCTGGATGCAGGCCTGGCTAGCCATCGGCGGCGGCGTTGCCTACCTGGTCTTCATGCTGCTGGCCGGCCGACGCCTGCTGCGGCCGCTGGCCGCGCGCGTCCCCGAGCACGGCCCGTTGCCGCCCCCGGTGCTGGCCTGGGTCATGGCCCTGTTCTTCCTGTGCGCGTGGTCGATGGACGCCATCGGCATCCACGCCGTGTTCGGCGGCTTCATCCTCGGCGCCTGCCTGCCGCGCGGAGCCCTCACCGAACGCCTGCGCGAACTGCTGCAGCCGATGGTGGTGGTGGTCCTGCTGCCGCTGTTCTTCACCTATTCGGGCCTGAAGACCCAACTGTCGGTGTTCCTGGATCCGGCCATGCTGCTGCCGGCCGCGGCCATCCTGCTGGCATCGTTCGGCGGCAAGGCGATCGCCTGCTGGGCGGCCGCGCGCCTGTCCGGGGAATCCCCGCACGACGCCAAGGCGATCGGTGCGCTGATGAACGCGCGCGGCCTGATGGAGCTGTTGATCATCAACATCGGCCTGCAGGCGGGCGTCATCGAACCGGGACTGTTCTCGATCCTGGTCATCATGGCGATCCTGACCACGCTGATGGCCACGCCGCTGTTCAACCGCATCATGCGCAACCATGGCGCACCCGCGACGCCGATCGCCGGCGATCCCTCCCTGCCCTGACCCCGCCGCCGGCAGGGGAAGCACTGCCCTAGAATCAGCGCTTCCCTCTCCGCCGGATTCGCCATGCGCAAGGATCTGCACGAAGGCAATCGCCGGTCCTGGAATGCCGCCACCGTGGCCCACAACAGCCACAAGCGCGATCAGGCCGCCTTTTTCCGTGATGGCGGCAGCACGCTGTTTCCGGAGGAACTGGCCCTGCTGGGCGACATCGACGGCCGGCGCCTGGTCCATCTGCAGTGCAATGCCGGCCAGGACACCCTGAGCCTGGCCGGATTGGGCGCGCAGGTCACCGGCGTGGATATCAGCGATACCGCGATCGACTTCGCCCGCCGGCTCGCGGGCGAGGCCGGCGTCGCGGCGGCTTTCGAGCGCGCGGACATCTATGACTGGTTCGAACAGGCGCTCGCCGCGGGTCGGCGGTTCGACATCGCCTTCAGTTCCTACGGCGCGCTGTGCTGGCTGTCGGATCTGGATGCATGGGCACGCGGACTGGCGGCGGTGCTGGAACCCGGCGGGCGTTTCGTCTGCGTCGAATTCCATCCGGTGGCGATGATCTTCGATCCGCAGTGGCAGCCGAAGTATCCCTACTTCGCCCACGGCGAGCCGCTGGTCTGGGAAGACGGCGTCAGCGACTACGTGGCGCTGTCCGGCGATGCGCTGTCGCCCTCCGGCAACGAGGCCGGCGTGCAGGATTTCCGCAATCCGCACGCGAGCTACGAGTTCCAGTGGAGCCTGGGCGAAGTGGTCGACGCGCTGCTGCGCGCCGGCCTGCAACTGCGTCGGCTGCAGGAATATCCCCATGCCAACGGTTGGCGCGGATTCGATGGCATGCGTGAGGGCGAGGGCCGGCGCATGTATCCGCCGGCGTCCATGCCGAGCCTGCCGCTGATGTACGGACTGGTGGCGGAACGACCCGCCTGAGGCCGCTCCTCAGCGTCGACCGGCGGGCGCCTTGGCCGCCGTCGACGCCACCTGCTTCTTCAGTTCTGCCAGCGCCGCGGTGATCGGCTTCTCGCCGTCCAGCACCTCGCCGGCGGCATAGCCTTCCTGGCCCTCGTCGTCACCGCGCAGGTGACCGGGCAGGGTGGCCTCGCTGTAGTCGATGATTTCGGGCTGCTTGTCCACCGACTCCGGATGCAGTTCCACGTCCGGCACGATCCCGCGCGCCTGGATCGATTTGCCGCTGGGCGTGTAGTAGCGCGCGGTGGTCAGCTTCACCGAATCGCCGTTGTCCAGCGGCAGCACGGTTTGCACGGAGCCTTTGCCGAAGGTGCGGCTGCCGACGATGCGCGCACGCTGGTTGTCGCGCAGCGCGCCGGCCAGCACTTCCGAGGCGCTGGCCGAACCGGCGTCCACCAGCACCACGACCGGCGCGCCGTCCAGCAGATCGCCGGGCGTCGCGTCGAAGCGCGAATCGCTGACCACGATGCGGCCACGGGTGGAGACGATGTTGCCCTTGTCCAGCAGGTCGTCGGCGATCTGCACCGCCGCCAGCAACAGGCCGCCGGGATTGCTGCGCAGGTCCAGCACCAGTCCGCGCAGCGTGCCCTTCGCCTTCAGATCGGCGACGTGCTTCTGGAAATCGGCGGCGGTCTCGGTCTGGAACGCGCTGATGCGCACGTAGCCGTAGCCCGGTTCGAGCAGGCGGCTGCGCACGCTGGCGATGCGGATGGTGTCGCGTACCAGGCTGACATCGAACGGCTTGGCGGTGCCCTCGCGCGCGATGGTCAGGGTGACCTTGCTGCCGGGCTTGCCACGCAGCGGTTCCATGCCGTCGGTCTTCTCGATCGGCTTGCCGTTGATGGCCACGATCACGTCGCCGGCCTTGATCCCGGCCTTGGCCGCCGGCGTGTCGTCGATCGGAGAAACCACCAGCAGGGTGTTGTCGGGCTGCTGCAGCAGATCCACGCCGATGCCTTCATAGGCGCCGGACGTCTGCTCGTCGTAGGCCTGCGCGTCTTCCTTGTCGAAGTAGATGCTGTGCGGATCCAGGTCGAGCAGCAGGCCGCGGATGGCCGACTGCATCAGCTTGCGATCCTCGACCGGTTCGACGTACGCCTCCTTGACCGCGTTGAACACGGCCACGTAGCGGCGGATTTCCTCCAGCGGCACCTTCGAGGGCGCGGTTTCCGCCGCCGAAGGGTCGTCGCTGGCGCCCACCTCCGGTTCCTTGGCGGTCTCTTGCGCGAGCGCGAGCGCGGGCGCGCCGGCGAGGGCGAGCAGCAGGGCCAGGGGCAGGAATGAACGCATTGAAGCTCCGTGGGAAAAGCGGCGGATCATGGACTCCGCGCGGTCCACGGAGTTCGCCCGATTATGCGCGAACCGGCGGTGAATGGCGTTCCGGTTCAGCGTCGCTGCAGCCAGCTGCCCGGGTCGACCGGCTGGCCGTTGCGGCGCAGTTCGAAGTACAGCGCCGGGGTGCCCTGCCCGCCGGAAGTACCGACCTTGGCGACCGCGTCGCCGCGCCTGACCCGGTCCCCGGTGTCGCGCAGCAGGCTCTCGTTGTGCGCGTACAGGCTCATGTAGCCGTTGCCGTGGTCGACGATCAGGATCAGGCCATAGCCGGTCATCCATTCGGAGAACACCACCGTACCGTCGGCCACCGCGGTCACGGTGCTGCCGGCCGGCGCGCCGATCAGCACGCCCGAGCTCGTACGGCCATCCGGCATCCGTCCGCCGTAGCGGGCCAGCAGATTGCCCGACAGCGGCCAGCCCAGGCCGCCGACTTTCAGCGCCGGGGCATTGGCGACCTCCGGGCGTGGACGTGCAGGGGTTTCCGTGCGGGTGCCACCCGGACGGGCCTGCGCGCGGGCGCGTTCCTCGGCGGCCTTGCGCGCGGCGGCCTTGCGTTCGGCTTCGGCACGCGCCGCCGCCGCACGCAGGTTCGCGAGCAGGCGCTCCAGCGAGCGCACGTCCTGGCCGAGCGCCTTTTCCCGGACCGACCGGTCCTGGTAGCGCTGATCGAGCTCGGCCACCAGCTTCGCACTGCTCTGCCGATCCCGCTGCAACTGGTTCACCTGGCCGCGCAGGCGCTGGCGATCGGCATCCAGTTGCGCGCGCCGCGCGGTGATGTCCTGCTCGACCTGCGCCAACGCCTGCAGCTCGCTGGTGAGGCCGGCGATGCGGTTGGCGCGATCCCGTTGCAGGTAGCGGTGGTAGGCCAGGGTCCGGCTGGCATCGGCGGCCCGGTCCTGCGACAGCAACACCTTCAACGGCGCGTCGCCGCCGGTCATGTAGGCCGAGCGCACCAATGAGGCCAGTTGTTCGCGCTGTCCGCGCAGATGTTCCAGCATCTGCTCGCGCCGCTGCTGTAGTTCGGCGAGCGCGGCCTCTTCGCGCCGCAGCGAGGATTCGGTCTCCGACAGCGTGCGGCTGCTGCGGCCGACCTGTTCGTCGGCCTCGCGCAGCTTGCGCGAGGCGTCGCCGCGCTCGCCCTCCAGCTTGCGCCGTTCCTGGGCAATTGATTTCAGCTCGCCGCGCGCCTTCTCCAGCCGCTTCTGCGCATCACGCTGGCTCTGCGCCAGGGCGCCACCGCTGATCACGGCCAGCGCGATCAGCAGGGCGGCGCCGGCCCGGAGCAGGCGCGGGATCATTGCGCGGCGAGCAGCGACTGGCCGGACATCTCGTCCGGGCTGGGCAGGCCCAGCAGGTCGAGCAGGGTCGGCGCGACGTCGCGCAGGGCGCCGCCGGCACGCAGCTTCGCCGCCCGCTCGCCCACGTAGACCAGCGGCACCGGCCCGACCGTATGGGCGGTGTGCGGCTGTCCGGTTTCCGGATCCCGCATCATCTCCAGATTGCCGTGGTCGGCGGTGATGATCAGTGCGCCATGCGCGGCGCGCACCGCGGCCTCCACCGCGCCGATCGCCTGGTCGACCGCCTGCGCAGCCAGGATCGCCGCCTGCAGATCGCCGCTGTGACCGACCATGTCGGGATTGGCGATGTTGCAGATGATCACGTCGAAACGGCCGGAGCCGATCGCGTCCACCAGCTTGGCGGTCAGCTCGGGGCAGCTCATTTCCGGCTGCAGATCGTAGGTCGCTACCTTGGGGCTGGGCACCAGGATGCGCTCTTCGCCGGCGAAAGGATCTTCGCGGCCGCCGCTGAAGAAGAAGGTCACGTGCGCATACTTCTCGGTCTCGGCGATGCGCAGCTGGGTCAGGCCCTGCCCGGCCAGCAGCTCGCCCAGCGTATGCCGCAGATCGTCCGGCGGGAATGCGACGGGCGCCGGCAGTTTCGCGTCGTACTCGGTCAGGCAGACGAATCGCGACAGCTGCGGGCGGCGGGCCTGGAAGCCATCGAAATCCGGCGACACGAACGCCGCGGTCAGCTGGCGCGCGCGATCGGCGCGGAAATTCATGAACACCACCGCATCGCCATCGGCCATCGCCGGGGCGCCTTCGATCACCGTCGGCAGCACGAACTCATCGTTCTCTCCCCGCGCGTACGCGGCCTGCAATGCGGCCACGCCGTCCACCGCGTGATGGTCGCTGCTGGCATCGACGATCGCGTCCCACGCCTTGCGCACGCGATCCCAGCGCTTGTCGCGGTCCATCGCGTAGTAGCGGCCGCTGACCGTGGCCAGCCGGGCATTGCCCAGGCGCGCGCACCGGTCCTGCAACGCGCGCAGGCTCGGTTCGGCCGATTGCGGCGGGGTGTCGCGCCCATCCAGGAAGGCATGCACGGCGACCCTCGGCACGCCCTGGCGGTGGGCGAGCTCGAGCATGGCGAAGATGTGGTTCTCGTGGCTGTGCACGCCACCGGGCGAGAGCAGGCCGAACACATGCAGGACGTGCCCGCCCGCCTTGGCGGCTTCGCAGGCCGCGACCAGTTCGGCGGTCCCGAAGAAGCTGCCGTCCTCGATGGCCGCGTCGATGCGGGTCAGATCCTGGTAGACGATCCGGCCGGCACCCAGGTTCATGTGGCCGACCTCGGAATTGCCCATCTGCCCATCGGGCAGGCCCACGTGGCGTCCCTCGGTATGGATCAAGGTATGCGGTGCGGTCGCCAGCAGGTGCCGCCAGTTCGGCAGCTCCGCCTGCGCCAGCGCATTGTCGGTGGGGTCTTCACGATGGCCCCAGCCATCCAGGATCAGCAGGACGACGGGCTTGGGACGCGAGGCGGCGGACGTTGATGGGGACACGGCGGGGGTTCCGGTGACTTCAGGCAGGTGAAGATTGTAGCGAAGCGTGCTGCGATGGCGGCGTTACCCTGAACGCGGCCGGCCCCCATCGTTGCCCGTCCCGGGATTTAAACCCTGGCGGCCGCGCCGGCATCCAACCCCGTAACTTTCCACGAACAGGACTTCACCATGACCCGCACTTCCTCTGCCCTGCTGCTGACCCTGGCACTGGCGGCCGCCCCCGCCCCCGCCTTCGCCGATGACGATGTTTCCAAGGTCAACGGATCGATCACGGCCCAGGCGGGCCGCGCCCACGGCGATCTGAGCACCGTCAACGGCTCCATCACCATCGACGACAACGCCACCACCGGCTCGGCCGAAGTGGTCAACGGTTCGATCCAGGTCGGCAACGGCGCCCGCACGGGTGGCCTGGAAACGGTCAACGGCGCGATCAAGGGCGGGAGCAGGGTGCAGGTCGATGGCGAAGTGGAAACCGTCAACGGCTCGATCTTCCTGGATCGCGGTGGCAAGGTCCGCGACGGCATCGCCACCGTCAACGGCGGCATCGGCCTGGTCGGCACCGAAGTGGGCGGCGGCATCGAGACGGTCAACGGCGACGTCACCGTGGGCGTGGACTCGCATGTGCGAGGCGGCCTGAAGGTCGAGAAGCCCAAGGGCAACTTCAACATCTCGCGCAAGCGGCCGCCGCGCATCGTGATCGGCCCGAACGCCGTGGTCGACGGTCCGCTGGTGTTCGAGCGCGAAGTGGTCCTGTACGTCCATCGCACCGCCAAGACCGGCCCGATCACCGGCGCCACCGCCAAGTCGTTCGACACCCCGACCGCGCCGGCCGACTGAGCGGGGCATCGCCCGGGGCGATCGCATACACTCGGGATTCCCCGGTTCGAGGAATCCCGATGTTCCGCAAGCTCCCTCTGGCGGCGGCCGTGCTGGCCGCCACCACCCTGCTCGCCGCATGCAACAAGCCGGAGGCCGAAGCGCCGGCCGCCACCGCTCCCGCCGTCCCGGCGGCTGCGGATCACGCATTCGCCCCGGCCATCAACGAGGCCGACTTCGCCCAGCTGGTGAAGACCTTGTCCTCCGACGAGTTCGAGGGCCGCGGTCCCGGGTCCACCGGCGAGGAGAAGACCGTCGCCTACCTGGAAGCGCAGATGAAGCGCATCGGCCTGCAGCCGGGCAACAACGGCAGCTTCTTCCAGGACGTGCCGATGGTGGAGACCACCGCCGACGAAGGCACGGTGCTGAAGCTCACCAGCAACGGCAAGTCGCGCGAGCTCAAGTTCGGCGTGGACTTCGTGGCCGGTACCCGCACCGGCGAGAAGGAAGTGAAGGTCGACGCCAGCGAGATGGTGTTCGTCGGCTACGGCGTGGACGCGCCGGAACAGCAGTGGAACGACTACGCCGGCCAGGACTGGAAGGGCAAGACGGTGGTCATGTTCGTCAACGACCCGGGCTTCCACGTCGGCGACGAGAAGCTGTTCGAAGGCAAGCGCATGACCTATTACGGGCGCTGGACATACAAGTTCGAGGAGGCCGCGCGCAAGGGCGCCGCCGCCGCGTTCATCGTCCACGACACGCCCGGCGCCAGCTACGGCTGGGACGTGGTGAAGAATTCCTGGTCCGGCGCGCAGTACGACCTGCCGGCCAAGGATGATCCGGAACGCCGCATCCCGGTGCAGGGCTGGCTGACCGCCGACGCGGCCCGGCAGTTGTTCGCCGACGCCGGCCTGGATCTGGACGCGTCCTACAAGGCCGCCAACCAGCGTGGCTTCAAGCCGGTGACGCTGAAGACCCAGGCCGCCATCGATCTGAAGAGCACCATCAGCGAGAAGAACTCGCGCAACGTGGTCGGCGTGCTGCCCGGCACCGATCGCAAGGACGAAGCCGTGCTGTACATGGCGCACTGGGATCACCTCGGCAAGCACGAGGGCGAGACCGGCGACAACATCTACAACGGCGCCATCGACAACGCCACCGGCGTGGCCGGCATCCTGGAAATCGCCGATGCCTTCGCCCATCAGGATCCCAAGCCGAAGCGCTCGCTGGTGTTCCTGGCGGTGACCCTGGAGGAATCCGGCCTGCTCGGCTCCAAGTACTACGTCGCCCATCCGACCTTCCCGCTCGCCAAGATCGCGGCGGTGATCAACATCGATGCGATGTCCGTCGCCGGCAAGGCCAAGGACATCACCGTGGTCGGCTTCGGCAGCTCAGAGCTGGAAGACGTGCTCAAGCCGATCGCCACCGCGCAGGGCCGCACGCTGCACGGCGAGACCTCGGTGCAGAGCGGCTTCTACTTCCGCTCGGATCACTTCAACTTCGCCAAGGCCGGCGTGCCGGCGCTGTACGCCGATGGCGGCGAGGACCTCGTCGACGGCGGTCCCGAGGCCGGCAAGAAGGCGGCCGAGGACTATGCGAAGCACTACCACTCGCCGAGCGACCAGTACTATCCGGAAACCTGGAAACTGGATGGCACGGTGCAGGATCTGGAAGCGCTGTACGGCGTCGGCAAGGAGATCGCCGGCGGCGACAAGTGGCCGAACTGGTATCCGGGCAATCCGTTCAAGGCGGCCCGCGACAAGATGATGCAGCCGGCGGCGAAGTAAGCCACGGCGGCATGACGGCAACGGCGCCTGCGGGCGCCGTTGCTGTTTCCGGCGCGCGGTCCGGGGCCGCGCCGGCCTGTCTGTGGCCGGAGGCTTCCGCTAGGCTATGCGGCAATCCAAGGAGGAATCCATGTCTATCGCCTACTGGTGCATCCTGATCACCGCCGTCCTGCCCTATCTCTGGGTGACCATCGCCAAGCGTTCGGGCGAGCGCTACAACAACCGCGCGCCGCGGGAATGGCAGGCCAGGCAGGACAATCCACGCTCGCATCGCGCCCACGCCGCGCACCTCAACGGCTTCGAATCGTTCCCGGCATTCGTCGCCGGCGTGCTGATGGCGCAACTGGCTGGCGTCGATCCCGCCACCATCAACCTGCTGGCAATCGTCTTCACCGCCGCACGCGTGCTGCACGGCGTGCTCTACATCGCCAACCAGGCGGCGCTGCGAAGCCTGGTGTGGGCGATCGGATTCGCCAGTGCGCTGGCATTGATCGTGATGGCGGCCTTGAAGGTCGCCTGACGAGGGGCGCAGCGGCTCCGCGCGATCGTGGGTGGAGCCTGACATGCCCGGCTGGCGGGACTCCTCAGCGCAGCGTCTCGTCCCAGCCGAACAGTGCGAACGCACGGCGGAATTCGGCATCCAGCGGCGCGACGACGTCGATCCGCGCGCCGCTGACCGGGTGCAGGAACGACAGCCGCACCGCGTGCAGCAGCATGCGGTGCACGCCCTGCATGCGGAAGTTGCGGTTGTGGCGGCCATCACCGTGGCTGCTGTCGCCCACCAGGTGGTGCGACAGATGCTTCAGGTGACGACGGATCTGGCGAAAGCGCCCGGTTTCCGGCCGGCAGCGCAGCAAGGCGTAGCGTGAACTGTCGAATCCCGCCGAGGGAATCGGCAACTCGCCGGTCGCCAATCGGGTGAAGCGGGTCAGCGCCGGGCGCTTCTCCGGCTTGCCCGGCCCGCCATCGAGCGCGTAGTCGAGATCGATGCGCGGCTCCGGCCAGCCGCGGCAGATCGCCAGGTAGTCCTTTTCCACTTCGCGCGACATGAAGGTCTGCCCCAGCGCCGAGGCGATGTCGCGATCGAAGGCCACCAGCAGGCAACCGCTGGTGCCCCGATCCAGCCGGTGGATCAGGAAGATCGGCTTGCCGAAACGCGCGCGCAGGCGGTCGGCCAGGAATTCGGTCTCGCCACGCGCCAGCTTGCTGTCGTGGACCATCAATCCCGCCGGCTTGTCGATGATCGCCAACCCCGCGTCCTGGTACAGCACGCCACCGATGTCGGGATCGCTTCCGCTGTCACTCATGTGTCATCGCTCATGTAACGCCTGCCTCCGGCAAATCTGCCAAACTCGGGGCTGCTGTTTTCAAGGAGCCCTGCATGCAACCACGCCGCCTCATTCTCGCACTTGGCCTGGCCCTGACGCTAAGCCTCGGCGCCGCGCCTTCGGCCTTCGCCGACGCCAGCCTGCCCCGTGGCGTGGTGGCCGGTCCCAGTGTCGAGGGCATCAGCGAGTACCGGCTGGGCAATGGCCTGCGGGTGCTGCTGTTCCCCGACGCGAGCAAGCCGACGGTGACGGTGAACCTGGTGTACGGCGTGGGTTCGGTGCACGAGAACTACGGCGAGACCGGCATGGCCCACCTGCTGGAGCACCTGCTGTTCAAGGGCACACCGACCCATGCCGACATCAGCGGCGAAATGAAGAAGCGCGGCATCCAGTTCAACGCGACGACCGGGCTGGATCGCACCAACTACTTCGCATCCTTTCCCGCCGATGACGCCACCCTGGACTGGGTGCTGGCGCTGGAAGCCGATCGCATGGTCCATTCCAACGTCGCCCGCAAGGATCTGGACAGCGAGATGACCGTGGTCCGCAACGAGCTGGAGGCCGGCGAGAACAATCCCGGCGGCGTGCTGTTCCAGCGCATCCGCTCGACCGCCTTCCTCTGGCACAACTACGGCAACAGTACGATCGGCGCGCGTTCGGACGTGGAAGGCGTGCCGATCGAACGGCTGCAGGGTTTCTACCGGACCTGGTACCAGCCCGACAACGCCACCCTGATCATCGCCGGCCGCATCGATCCAACCGCCGTGCTGGCGCGCGTGGCGGCACGCTTCGGTGCGCTGAAGAAACCGGCCCGCGTCCTGCCCGCGTTGCATACCTCCGAGCCCGCGCAGGATGGCGAGCGCCAGGTCGATGTGCGCCGGGTCGGCGACGTGCGTATCGTCGCCGCCGCCTATCACATACCCGCCGCCGGCCACCCGGACAGCGCCGCGCTGAGCGTGCTGGGGAACGTGCTGGGCCATACGCCCGGTGGCCGCCTGCACAAGACGCTGGTGCAGCCGCGCACCGCCGCCGGCACCGGCGCGGGCAGCGAGTCGCTGCGTGATCCCGGCCTGTTCACCGCGCTGGCGGTGTTGCCGAAGGACGGCGATGCGGCCAAGGCCGAACAGGAACTGCTGGCCCAGGTCGAGGACGTGGCGCGCAAGCCGGTGACCGACGCGGAGGTCGAGGAGGCCAAGCAGCGCATCGCCAATGCGTACGAACTCTATTTCACCGACGTCAACGCGGTGGGCATGGGATTGTCCGAATTCCTTGCCGCCGGCGACTGGCGCCTGCTGTTCATCACCCGCGACGCCATCGCCAAGGTCACCGCCGCCGACGTCAATCGCGTGGCAGGCGAATACCTGAAGCCGAGCAACCGCACCCTGGGCCGTTTCATTCCCACCGATCCGCCGGATCGCGTCACCATCACGCCACGCCCCGACGTGGCGAAACTGGTGGATGGCTATGTCGGTCGCGCGGCGGTCTCGACCGGTGAACAATTCGATCCCACCCCGCAGAACCTGGAAGCGCGCACCCAGCGCTTCACCCTGGGCAATGGCCTGCGGGTTGCGCTGCTGCCGCGTAAGACCCGCGGCGAAACCGTGGTGGTGGATGCCAATTTCCGTTTCGGCGACGTCGCCTCGCTGACCGGCCGGCAGGATGCTTCCGGCCTGGCCGGCGCCATGCTCATGCGCGGCAGCACCACGCTGAGCCGGGAACAGATCGATCAGCGCTTCGAGGCGCTGAAAACCCAGGCCAGTGTCAGCGGCGGCCTGCAGGGCGCGGGGATTTCGCTGCTGAGCCGGCGCGCGCAGCTGGCCGACGCGCTGGCGCTGGCGGCCGACATCCTGCGCCATCCGGCCTTCCCGGAAAGCGAGTTCGAGCAGCTGCGGCTGCAGGCGCTCACCGGCATGGAAGCCTCGCGCAAGGAACCCGGCGCGGTCGCGGGCCAGGCGCTGGCGCATCATTTCGATCCCTGGCCGAAGGGCCACCCGCTGCACATCGATACCCTCGACGAGGCGATCGCCGCGGTGAAGGCGCTCAAGCGCGAGGACCTGGCCGCGTTCCATCGCGATTTCTACGGCAGCGCCGACGGCGAGATCGCGGTGGTCGGCGACTTCGACCCGGCGGCGGTGCGCGCGCAGCTGGAATCCCTGTTCGCCGGCTGGACCTCGCGGCATCCCTACGCGCCCATCCACACCCGCTACACGGCGGTGCCGCCCCTCCAGCAGCGCCTGTCCACGCCGGACAAGCCCAACGCGGTGCTGCTGGCGCGCAGCAACCTGTCGCTCAAGGTCACCGATCCGGACTATCCGGCCATCCTGCTCGCCAACCGCATCTTCGGCGGCGGCGCGCTGAAGTCGCGACTGGGCGATCGCATCCGCCAGAAGGAAGGCCTGAGCTATGGCGTCTCCAGCGCGGTGCGCGCCGACGACAGCCGCGAGGGCACCGACGACAACGGCAGCTTCAACATCCAGGCCATCGCCGCGCCGGAAAACATGGCCAAGGTCGAGGCCGCGGTCCGCGAGGAACTGGCGCGCCTGATCAAGGACGGCATCACCGAGGAGGAACTGCGCGACGCGGTCTCCGGCACGCTGACCGAGCGCCGGCAAGGGCGCGCCGAGGATGGCGCCGTCGCCGGCATGCTGACCGACCAGGCCTACTACGGCCGGACCATGCAGTTCACCGCCGACCTGGATGCCGCCTACGGCGCGCTGACCCGGGAGCAGGTCAACGCCGCCATCCGCAAGCACTTCAAGCCGGAGACGCTGAGCGTGTACGTGGCCGGCGACTTCTCCAAGGTGGCCGGGGCGCCGCCGGCGCAATGAGCCCGGCACCGGGCGGGAGGGACGCCATTCCTTCCCGCCCGCTCCACCAGCGCGCCCGGTCACGCCGGAGCGGATTAAGACGGCTTTAAAGCGGGCCGTTTACCATCGTCTCCCCTGAATCCCGGACCGTTGCCGTGACCCCGATCCTGCTGGTGGAAGACGACCGCATGCTCGGCGACGCCGTGGCGGCGGCTTTGCGCCAGGACGGCTGGGAGGTGGCGCGCGCCGAGGACGCCGGCGCAGCCAAGACCGCCTTGATCGATCACGCCTTCGCCGCGGTCCTGCTGGACCTCGGATTGCCGCGCGGCTCGGGCCTGGACGTCCTGCACGCGCTGCGCCAGCGCTACGACACCACCCCGGTGCTGATCGTCACGGCCCGTGACCAACTCAGCGACCGCGTGCGCGGCCTGGACGCCGGCGCCGACGACTACATCGTCAAGCCGTTCCAGACCGACGAACTGTGTGCGCGCCTGCGTGCGGTGGTCCGCCGCAGCCTGGGCCGGGTGGCGCCGGTGCTGTCCCACCGCGACGTGCTCCTGGATCCAGCCGGACGCCAGGTCACCCGGGGTGGCCAGGCGGTGAAGCTGGGCGTGCACGAGTACCGCACCCTGCTGGCGCTGATGGAACGCCAGGGCCGGGTGGTCGCGCGCGACGCGCTGGAGTCGCTGGTCTATGGCGGCGACGGCACCATCGAGAGCAACACCATTGCCGTCTACATCCACCAACTGCGGCGCAAGCTCGGCGAGGACTTCATCACCACCGTGCACGGCTTCGGCTATCGCATCGGCGAGGTGGAATGAACATGCGGCGCCATCATTCGCTCAAGGGCAAGCTGCTGGCCACCCTGATGGGGGTGAGCCTGATCGGCTGGCTGATCTGGCTGGGCTGCCAGTACGTGCAGGTCTCGCGGCAGCAGAACGGGCATTGGGATCAGTCGCTGCGCGAGGTCGGCCAGCAGATCCTGATGTCGATGCCGAGCGACGTGGACACCGTCGGCGGCCGTTCGCGCCTGCAACTGCCGGCGGATCTGCCCGCCCAGCCCAATTACAAGTTCGACAAGATCCGCTTCCAGGTCTGGAGCCTGCAACGCCGCGAGAGCATCGTCTCGTCGAACGGCGCGCCGAAGACGCCGTTGCAGCCCAGCTTCCGGACCGGCCTGGCCAACACCCGCACCGCCGGCGACGACTGGCGTGTCTACGCCGTCACCGATGCCAGCGGGCGGGTGCAGGTGCAGGTCGGCATGTCGCGCAAGCAGCTGCGCGCCGAACTGGCGTGGTGGGTGAAGATCACCCTGCTGTCGGCGGTGGCGTTGATGGTGGGCCTGGCCCTGGCGATCTGGACCGCCATCCGCTGGAGCCTGCGGCCGGTGAATCGCCTGCGTGATCAGATGTCGCAGCGCGACGCGCTGGACCTGGCGCCGCTGCCCACCGCTGGCATTCCACGTGAAATCCTGCCCCTGATGGATTCCTTCAACGGCCTGCTGGCGCGACTGGCCGAGGCCATGCAGGGCGAGCGCCAGTTCCTGGCCGACGCGGCGCATGAACTGCGCACGCCCCTGGCCGCGCTGCAGACCCAGACCCAGGTGGCCCTGCGCGCCGGCAGCGAAGCCGATGCGCGGCAGGCGCTGGGCCAACTCGCGCACGGCATCGAACGCACCTCCCGGCTGGCGCAACAGCTGCTCGATTCGGCGCGCATCGACGCCTCGCAACGGCGCCACGAGCACGCGACGGTCGAACTGGCCGACGTGGTCACGATGGTGGTGCGCGAATTCGAGGTCATGGCTTCGCGTCGGCAGCAGACCATCGTCCTCAACACCGCGGTCGCGCCGGTGTCCGGCGATCTGGATGACCTCGGCGTGCTGGTGCGCAACCTGATCGACAACGCCATCCGCTACAGCGGCGAAGGCGGCCGGGTCGTGGTCGCCTGCGGCCGCGACCCGGACGACACCGGCGCGGTGCTGACCGTGACCGACAATGGTCCCGGCGTGCCGCGGGAAGAGCGCGAGCAGATCTTCGACCGCTTCTTCCGCGGCAGCAACGGCAATGGCGAGCGCGGCAGCGGCATCGGCCTGTCGCTGGTCCGGCGCATCGCCCAGGCCTACGGCGCGGAAGTCACCGTGGACGACGGCCTGGATGGACGCGGCCTGTCGATCCGGGTGCGCTTCCCGGATCGCTGATCATCTTCAGCGCGGCAACCGCCACCACGGCGTGAACGGCTGTGGCGCGGCAATCGACACCGGCTGGCCGATCATCGGCGTGCTCATCGCCACGCCGCGCGCGGCGGCGATGCCGCTGACCGCTTCCATCGGCGCGTTCCAGTCGTGGAAGGCGAGATCGAAGGTGCCGTTGTGGATCGGCATCATCCAGCGGCCGCGCAGGTCCAGGTGCGCCTGCACGCTCTGCTCCGGCAGCATGTGCACGCCTTCCCAGAGCGGGTCGTAGGCGCCGCATTCGAGCAGGGTCAGATCGAAGGGCCCGAACCGATCGCCGATCTCGCGGAAGCCGGCGAAATAGCCGGTGTCGCCGCTGAAGAAGATCCGCTGCCGCGGCGTCTCGATGACCCACGACGCCCACAGGGTGGGATTCTTCTGGAAGGGCGCGCGGCCGGAGAAATGCTGCGCGGGAGTGGCGGTGAGGTGCAGGCCGCCGGCCCGCACCGACTGCCACCAGTCGAGCTGGGTAATCTTTTCCTTCGGCACGCCCCAGCGCGCCAGCAGATCGCCCACGCCCAGCGGAGTGATGAAGCGCTCAGCGCGACCGGCCAGCGCGCGGATGCTGGCCTTGTCGAGGTGATCGTAGTGATCGTGCGACAGGATCACACCGGCGATCGGCGGCAGATCGGCCAGCGCGATGGCCGGCGCGTGGAAGCGTTTGGGTCCCGCCCACTGCACCGGCGAAGCGCGCTCGGAGAACACCGGGTCGGTGAGCCAGTAGCCGCCTTCGAGCTTCAGCAGGAGGGTCGAGTGGCCGATGCGGTAGAGCGTGCCGTCGGCGGCCGCATCCAGTTCGGCGCGGGTGATGCGACGGATAGGCGGCGCGTCCGGCGGCACGGTGCG
The DNA here is from genome assembly GCF_024710765.1 of Pseudoxanthomonas sp. Classification (GTDB taxonomy): domain Bacteria; phylum Pseudomonadota; class Gammaproteobacteria; order Xanthomonadales; family Xanthomonadaceae; genus Pseudoxanthomonas_A. Next base: position 33,325 of record NZ_JANJUE010000123.1, on the reverse strand, counting down.
ATCGGATTTCCCGAACATGAAACGCCACCACAAACCGGGCATTTCGCGGGTGGCGGGCTGGCGCGGCTCGACCGGATTGCGGAAGGCGCTTTCGCGGTACTGCGGTGACTGTGGATAGGGGACGGTGCTGCAGGCGGACAAGGACATGTAGAGCGTTCCGACGATCAGGATCAGGAAAAAGGTGGCGAAGCGCCGGCCGAGGCGCCGCCGGGGGGAGGAGCGGCGGCGCCTGCGGCCCATCACGCGAGCGGAGTCGCCAGGCGAAGCGCGCCGTTGCCGCCGGCGTCGACATGGGCGCCCTCGACATGCAGCAGCGACAGGTGCGCACCGCGTTGCCAATGCACGGCGATGCAGCCCATCTGTGCGGCGACGCCGCGGACCGACGCCAGCAGATGCGCCTCGACATCCCGGCCACGATGGGCGGGATCCACGTACAGCGATTCCAGCCGCAGGTAGTAACCGCGCTCCAGCAGCGAGTAGCCGATCGTCGCGGCGGCATAGCCCATCGCGGTACCGCGTTCGCGCGCGATCCAGGCCCAGGCGCGCAGTGGCGGATCGAACAGCGCTTCCATCAGTTCGAGCATGCCGCCCTGCGCGTCGATGTCGCTCACCGCCTGCTGGGCGGCCTGGCCGTGCAGGTCGCACAGGGCCATCAGCACATCGACGTCCTGGCGGGATACCCGGGTGACGACCGGGCCTGGAGGTACCTGGAACAGCGGAGGGGATACGCGGGTGCGCGGCACGAGTGCGGGGAACAGGTTCATGGGTTTCCTCGGGCGGGGGCATGCATTGCGTCGCGGGGCATGCTGCGCCGGCCGCATTAAAAGGGCTTTAAGTCGCCATCCACCGTCACGCCTCCGGCCTGCCGACGTTCATGAAAGTCGCCGTCACGCCCGCTGAACACGGAGGCCGCGCGGATGCCCTTAGGATCCGCAACTCGTCCGCTTCGGGAACGTGTCCATGCTTCATCGCTTGTCGCGTCGCCGTACCGTGCCTGGCTGCATCGTGCGTTTCGGACTGCTCATGGCCTGCCTGCTCCCCTTGGGCACGCTGCATGCCCAGACCGTGGGCATCGCCCTGGACGGCAAGAGCAGGATGGTCGATGGCGAGGTGGAGATCCTGAAAACACCGGCGCCGGATCGGGTGGCGTTCTACGACACCGCCACCTCGCCGTGGCGGCCGCTCGGCGAAGTGGCCGTGCCCGTCAGCTTCCAGGGCCCGCCTTCCAGCGTCGCGATCAGCCGGGATCGCCGCGAGACGCTGGTCACCGCCTTCACCCGTCCCGATCCCGGGCGTGCCGAAGCGTTCACCACCAACCTCACCATGGCGGTGATCGATCTGTCGACGACGCCCATTCGCGTGGCCCAGACCTTGACCCTGGCGGCCGCGCCTTCTTCGGTCGCCCTGCATCCGGATGGACGCCATGCCTGGGTGCCGCATACCGGCGCCGACAGCGTCAGCGTGCTGGAAAAGCGTGCGGAACGCTGGGAGGTGGTCGATGTGGTCCGCTTCGAGGCGGGCAGCGCACCGATCGCCGCCGGTTTCAGCGCCGATGGCGCGCACGCGCTGCTGAGCCTGCCCGGCAGCGGCAGGATTGCCTGGCTGTCGGTGGCCGAGGGGCGCCCGGTGCTGCCCGCCGTGCATGAAATGAGCGCAGGCATCGGCCCGACCGCGTTGTCGTTCTGCGGCGACACGGGACTGGCGGTGGTCGCGAACTACGGCAAGGTGACCGGCGATATCGACACCATCAGCCTGATCGATACGCGCGGCGCACTGCCCCGGGTCATCGATACCGCCTCGGTCGGTGTTTCACCGGAAGGCGTGGCCTGCGCCCCGGACGGCCGCCACGCGGCGGCGGCGCTGCAGAACATGAGCACCGTGGCGCGCTCGCACCCGCTGCATTCGGCGCACAGCCGGCTGGCGGTGCTGGCCATCGAATCGGGACGGCTGCGACCGGTGGCGGACGTCGAGTTCGGCGGCTGGGCGCAGGGCGTCGGTTTCCTCGACGATGCGCGCACGATATTCGCGCAGAGCATGAACGATCATCGCGTGCATCGGTTCCGCCTGGACGGCCAAACCCTGACGCCCCTGCCTGGGCTGCCCTTCGAGGACGCTTCGCCGGTCGCCTACGGCCTGTCGGGCCGCTAGGCCGGGCGTCCTAGTTGCCGGCTTGCTGGACCAGCGAGGCCAGGATGCGCAGGTCTTCGGCGTCCAGCACGTCGGTCTCGGTGCCACGGAAGCGGCGGTGGAACGCGCGCACCGTGGCGGCGCGGTCGACCAGCGGGTAGCCGAGCAGACGCAGCGCGTTCCAGGGATCGAAACCGGCGGGCGCCGGCGGCGCGTCGGTGGCCGGCCAGATGCCGAATCCCGCCTGCGCCAATCGCTGCCAGGGAAAGCGCGTGCCGGGATCCTGCTTGCGGGTGGGCGCGAAGTCGGCGTGCGCGACGATCTGGGTGCGCGGGATATACAGCCGCTCGCACAGATCCTCCAGCAGCACGATCAGACTGTCGATCTGCGCCGGGGGAAACTCGGATCGCCCATCGTTGTCGAGTTCGATGCCGATCGAAACGTTGTTGACGTCGGTGATCGTGCCCCAGCGCCCACCGCCCGCGTGCCAGGCGCGCAGTTCATCGGCAACCAATTGGTAGCGTTCGCCGTCGCGGCCAATCAGGTAATGCGCGCTCACCGGCCCGCCGGAGTTCTCCGTCCGCAGGGTCTCCAGGCTCTCGGCCACCGAATTCTGCTCGGTGGCATGGATGACGATCAGGATCGGCCTGCGCGCCTCGTGGTTGGGCGAGGGCGCCCATTGCGCGAGTGGATTGTGTTCCTGTTTCGGCAGGTGCGTGCAGGCGCCAAGCGCCAGGACCGTCAACGCCAGCAATGATTTCAGGAATACCGGTTTCCGCATCGGGTCATCACTCGCTGATTGCCAAGATCGTCATGGGGTCACTGTAGGAGCGACGTGAGTCGCGAAAGCGCGGCGGGTATCCGGTCGCGACTCATGTCGCTCCTACGGGAGCAGGTTCCGATCACCGCCGCGGCCAAGCCGCGAGCAGCGCCCACAAGCCGCCGATGCCGGCGATCCACGCCGAGGCGGGCACCGACAGGATGCGCGGTCCGCCGGCGTCCAGGCCGTACAGTACCGCCGCCACCAGCAACAGGCCCACGCCGAGGATCGCCGCCACGATGCGGCGTTGCATGCCGCGCAGGGTGGTGGCCAGATCGGCCAGATCGCGCGAGCGCATCGCCAGTTCGTGCTTGCCTTCGACCTGCTGGGTCAGCCAGGCGTGCACCAGTCGCGGCATGTCCGGCGCATGGGTCATGATTTCCGGCAGGCGCTTGCGGAATTCCTGCACCGCGCGCTGCGGGCTGTAGCGTTCCAGCAGGATCTTTTCCAGCACCGGTCGCGCCACCGCCCAGATATCCAGGTGCGGATCCATCTGCCGGCCGACACCCTCGATGTTGAGCAGGGTCTTCTGCAACAGGATCAACTGCGGCTGCAGGGTCAGTTCGTACTTCTGCGCGGTGCGGAACAACTTGAGCAGCACCTCGGCCAACGAGATTTCCGACAGTGGCCGGGTGAAATAGGGTTCGCATACCGCGCGTGCCGCGGCTTCCAGTTCGTCGATGCGCACGGTCGCCGGCATCCAGCCCGCTTCGACATGGAGCTCGGCGATGCGCCGGTAGTCCTTGTTGAAGATGGCCATGAAATTCTCGGCCAGGTAGTACTGGTCTTCCGGCGAGAGTTGGCCGGTGATGCCGAAGTCCAGGGCGATGAAGCGCGGGTTGGCCTTGCGGGCCGGATCGCTGTCGACCCAGATGTTGCCGGCATGCGCGTCGGCGTGGAAGAAGTTGTCGCGGAACACCTGGGTGTAGAACACCCGCACGCCCTTGGCGGCCAGCGCGCGCCGATCCACGCCCGCCGCGTCCAGCGCGGCGATGTCGTCGGAAGGAATGCCATGCACGCGCTCCATGGTCAGCACGCGTTCGCTGGTGTGCGACCACAGGATTTCCGGCACGTACAGATCGTCCGAATCCTTCCAGAAACGTCGCATCACGCTGGCGTTGGCACCCTCGCGCTGCAGGTCCAGTTCGGCGGCCAGGGTCGACTCGATCTCGGCGACGATTTCGCGCGGACGGATCTTGTCGGCGCTGGGATGGGCACGCTCGACCAGCGCCGCCACCGATTTCAGCAACGCGATGTCGGCGGCGATCTGCTTCTCGATGCCCGGCCGCAACACCTTGACCACCACTTCGCGCCCGCCCGGCAAGGTCGCCGCATGCACCTGGGCGATGGAGGCCGACGCCAGCGGCGAGGTGTCGAACGCGGCGAAGGCCTCGCCGACCGGGCGCCCGAGCGCCTGCTCGACGATCACGCGCGCGGCGTCGCCGTCGAAGGGCTGGACGCGGTCCTGCAACAGCGCCAATTCCTCGGCCACGTCGGGCGGGACGAGATCGCGGCGGGTGGACAGGATCTGGCCGAACTTGACGAAGATCGGTCCCAGTTCCTGCAACGCCAGGCGCAGGCGCGCGCCGCGCGGCTGCGAGGCGATCTCGGCCGAGGCGCGCGGCACGAACGGGCGCGCCAGTTTCAGCCAGCGTTCGGCCGGCGTGTCGTCGAGCAGATCATCCAGTCGATAGCGCAGCAGGACCCGGCCGATCTTGCTGGCCCGCAACACCGGCCTCATGCGGCGCTCCCGCGCCTGGCGGCCAGCCGCTGCACGCGCGCGGCCAGGCGTTCGACATCGTCGCGCAATGCATCGACGTCATCATGGAAGGCGTTGAGCTCGGCGCGCGCGACCACGTCGCGCGATTCCTCGGTGAGGTATTCGGCGGTGTTCTCGGCGAATCCGCGCGCGACCACGCGGGCCTGGCGCAAACCCGCCCGCAGCGCGTTGGCGATCTGCACGCCCAGGACTTCACCGAAGGCCGCGGTGAACGGTTGTTGCCAGTCCGGATCGAAGCGCTCGGCCAGGGTCTGCAGGCGGCGCGCCAGATCCGCATCGCCGGAAATGCGCATGCGTCCGACCGGCGCGGCGTCATCACGGCGCAGGAACGGCAATTGCGACAGCACGCTCCCCAAGGTGGCGCGCACGGACAGATCCGGCTCGTGCACTTCGTGTACCGGGCCGACCTGCAATTCGCCACCGCCGACCCGGATTTCCATCGCCACCGCGGGCGACTCCAGCGCCAGCGCCACGCGCCGTCCTTCCAGCGGCGCCAGCCCGGCGCGGGTATCGGGATCCAGGGTCAGCGCGCGGTTGAGCGCGACTTCCAGCGCGCGGCCGGCGAAGGGCTTCAGCAGGTCGAAGGGAGAGGCGGACATGCCGCCATTCTACCCATACGCCTCGCCCCGCAGCGCCAGCCGCGCCCACGGCGTCTCCGCGCTATACGCTCCTGCCGCGGAACAGCGAAATGATGGCCAGGATCAGGAAGACGACGAACAGGATCCAGGCAATGTTGCTGGCAGCGCCGGCGATGCCGCTGAAGCCCAGTACCGCCGCGATCAGTGCGATGACGAAGAAGATGACGGCATAGCGCAGCATGGGATCTCCTGAAACATGGACGCGCTCCATTCGGCGCGTATCCATGCTGGAGGCCCCGGAGTCACGGAGAGGTGACGGCGGCGTTGTCGCGGAGTGACGACTTCAGCCGGGTGATGCCTTCGTTAAAGGACACCCTCGGCACGTAGCCGAAGTCCTCGCGCGCCGGGGTCATGTCGTACCAGTGGGTGGTGCTGAGCTGTTCGGCCAGGAAGCGGGTCATCGGCGGTTCGCCCTTCAGCGGCAGTACCGTCCACAAGGCTTCGCAGAGGGCGCCGATGCGATAGGCCGCCTTGAACGACAGGTGCCGGTCAACGGCGGGAGCGCCCGCCGCGGCCAACAGGGTGTTCAACAGTTCGCCCATGGGTTTGGGTTCGCCGTTGGAGATGAAGTAGGCCTTGCCGGCACAGCGCGCGCCGGGGGCCAGGTGCTCGAAGGCGTCGAAATGCGCCTGCGCGGCGTTGTCGATGTAGGTGGTGTCCACCCGGTTGTCGCCATCGCCGACGATGCGCAGGCGGCCGGTTTTGGCGCGTTCCACCAGCCGCGGCAGGATCTGCTGATCGCCCGGCCCCCAGATCAGGCGCGGACGCAGGGCCACGGTCGCCAGTCCGGGGCCGTTCGCGGCCAGCACCGCTTTTTCGGCGATCAGCTTGGTGGTCGCGTACGGCGCCTTGAAACCCTCTCCGTAGGGCACGCTGTCGGCGGTGCCGCCTTCGACCGGGTGCGTGGCCCGGTGGGTCACGCTGGGCGTGGAGGTATAGATCAGCCGCGGGATGCCGTGCTGGCGGCAGGCGGCCAGCACGTTTTCGGTGCCGACCACGTTGGCCTGGTGGTAGAGCCTGTAGGCACCCCACGCGCCCGCCTTGGCGGCGTTGTGGAAGATCGCGTCGGCACCGGCGGCGGCATGCATCACCGCGTGCGCATCGGCCAGATCGCCCTGCACCTGGCCGACGCCGAGCGCGGCCAGCGCCGGATAGTGGCCACGATTGAAACTGACAACGTGATGGCCCCGCTCCACCAGTCCCCGGCAAAGGGCCTGCCCCAGGAATCCACCGCCACCGGTGACCAGGATCTTCATGCGCGCTGCTCCAGTTGCCGGGCCGCCCAGATCGCCAGCTTCTCGCGGCCGATCTTGGCGTTGTGGCGGATGTCCACCGGGAAGCCCGGGTGGCAGAGAAAGGTATCGATGCCGGCGACGTGCGGATGCCTCCGCGCGATCGCGCGCAGATCGTCGGCGACCGCGTCGCGGCGCATGGCCGCCACCTCGGGCAACAGTTCGAAGCACAGCACCGGCCGCTGGCGTCCGGATTCGCCCACGCCGACCAGCGCGGCGCGCCGCACATCCGGATGGGTGTTGAAGATCGGCTCGGCCTGTTCGGTGTAGAGCGGACCCTGCGCGGTCTCCACGCGCTGGGTCTTGCGACCGCAGAACCACAGTCGGCCCTGCGCGTCGAAGTAGCCGACATCGCCCATGCGATGGACGATGCGTTCGCCGCCATCGTCCCGACGCTCGCGAATCTTGGCGATGCGGGTGGCGGCCTCGCGATTGAAATAGCTGTCGGTGGCGGTCGGCCCGGCCACGGTGATTTCGCCCACTTCGCCGACCGGCAGCGGTTCGGCCGCCGACCAGTCGGCGATGGCGCCATCGTCGATGCGGATGATGCGCACGTCATTGGGCGGCACCGGCCGGCCCACGCAGGTCCCCGCGCCACGCTCGGTGGCTTCGCGCATGGCTTCCAGTTCGCGCCCTTCGATCACCGCCACCGGCAGGCACTCGGTCGCGCCGTACGGCGTCCAGAACTGCGCGTCATCGGGCAGCAGCGCGCGGATCCGCGCCACCGTGTCCGGCGGCACCGGCGCGCCCGCCGAGGTCACCCGGCGCACGGTCGGCAACGGCTGGCCATGGTCGGCCAGCACCTTCATCAGCGCGGGGGATCCGAACAGTTGGGTGACCCCGAAACGCGCGATGGCCGCGTGCAGTTTTTCCGGATCGGCATTGGCCGGCCGGGTCGGATCCATGTCCGGGATGATCGAGGTCAGGCCCAACGCCGGATCGAACAGGGCGAACGGCGGGAAGGTCGGCAGGTCCACGCCGCCGGGCTGCATGGCGAACGCCTTGCGCAGCAGCTCGATCTGGCCGACGAAATGGCGATGCCGGTAGACCACGCCCTTGGGCACGCCGGTCGAGCCGCTGGTGAACAGGATGGCCGCCATGTCGTCCGGCCCGGTCACCGCCAGTTGCGGGCCGGTGCCCTGCCCCGATCGCTCGACCCGCGCCAGAGTGGTGCCGCCCCAGCCCCAGCGTGCGCCGACGGTGACGATGCGGCGCGCACCGCGCGCCCAGCCCAGCAACAGGCGCGCGACCTGGGCCAGCGGAATGCCGATGAAGGCTTCCGGCCGGGCCTCGTCCAGGCATTGCTTCAACGCGCGCCGGTCGATGCCCGGATCCACCAGCACCGGCACCGCGCCGGCCTTGAACAGGGCGAACATGAGCAGGAAGAACTCCGGCGTCGGCCGGACCATGACCACCGTGCGGGTACCGCGGCCGATGCCGTACCGGCCCAGGCCGGCGGCGATGGCATCGCTGCGGGCGTCCAGCTGGGCGTAGGTCAGCACGGGGCCATAACGGCCATCGGCGCCGGGGCACCGCATCGCGATCCGATCGGGCTGCTCGCGGGCCAATCGCGGCAGGGTGGCGGCGATATTGCAGGGTTCGGTCATCCGCCCATTGTCGCCGCTGGACGGTACTTGCGTCAGCCAACGGAGGCCTCACAATTCCGCACCCCTTTTTTCGCCTCGCGCACGGCCCGAGCCTTCCATGCATCCCTGCCTGACCTGCGGCGCCTGCTGCGCCTACTTCCGCGTCAGTTTCCACTGGAGCGAAACCGATCCCGCCCTGGGCGGACCGGTACCGGCCGAGCTCACCGAGCCGTTCGATCCCCATCGCGTGGTCATGCGCGGCACCTGGGAACAGGAACCGCGCTGCGTGGCGCTGGATGCGGAGATTGGCGTGCGATCGCGCTGCAGCATCCATCCGCAACGCCCGACGGTCTGCCGTGACGTGCCGGCCTCCTGGGAGTTCGGTGAAGCGAGTCCGCAGTGCGACAAGGCGCGCATCGCCTGGGGCCTGCCGGCCCTGACCGCGGCCGACTGGCGCTGGCGCGATGGCGCGGCCAACGACGACGACAGCAATCCGGACGATCACGACAACGATCCCTCGACCCCGCTGCCGCCTGTCCGGGCGGCCTGAGCGCGCGGGCGGGCCCGGCTCAGCCGGCCAGCGGATGCCGTTCGAGGAAATCGCGGATCAGCGGGACCAGTTCGTCCGCCTTGTCTTCCAGCACGTAGTGGCCGGCGTCGTCCCAGGCATGCACTTCCGCCTGCGGCAGCGCCGCGCGGAAACCGGCCAGGAAGTGCTTGTCGAACACGAAGTCCTGCAGCCCCCAGCCCAGCAGCGCCGGACGGTCGGCGAATTCCGGCAGGCGCCGGCCCGCTTCGGCCAGCAGCGCCCAGGCCTTGTCGCCCGGTCCCAGCGGAATGTCCTGCATGAAGCGCACCGTGGAGATCCGGTTGGCCCAGCTGTCGTAGGGCGAGACGTAGGCGCGGCGCACGTCGGCCGGCATCTTCTTCTCCACGCCCAGGTAGGACGCGCCCCCGGAGAACGCATTGAACGCGCGGATGATGAAGGCGCCGAACTTCCAGTCGCGGCCCAGCGCGATCTGCCATGGCATCGGCTTGGCCTGCGGCAACGGGAAGGCGGCGGTGTTGGTGATTACCAGCCGCTTGACCTGATCCGCATGCGAAAGCGCCCAGCCGAAACCGATCATGCCGCCCCAGTCATGCACCGCCAGGGTCACCGGGCCGGTGATGCCCAGGTGTTCCAGCAGCGCCGCCACGTCGTCCACCCGTGATTGCAGGGTGTAGTCATAGCGATCGTCGGACGGCTTGTCCGACAGGCCCATGCCGATGTGGTCCGGCACGATGCAGCGGTAACGATCGCCCAGGCCGGTGACCAGCTTTCGCCAGTAATAGCTCCACGACGGATTGCCGTGCAGCATCACCACCACCTCGCCATCGCGCGGGCCTTCGTCCAGGTAGCTCATGGACAGGCCGGGACGGACCTCGAAATGCTGCGGGGTGAAGGGATAGCCGGGAAGGTTCATCGGTCGGTGCCGCGGTAAACAAAAGGGCCGGCGAACCGGCCCTCGGGAAAGGTCAGTGGGCCGGTGTCACCAGACCACTTCGGCCATCGAGCAGTTCAGTCCGGAACCGATGCCGAGCAGGGCAATGCGATCGCCCTTCTTCAGGCGGCCCAGTTCCTTCAGCTTGCTCAGCACGATCGGTACGCTGGCCGGACCGATGTTGCCGTGCTCGCCGAAGATGGTCAGGACCTTCTTCGGATCGATGCCGAATGCCTTGATGAAGGCGGCGGTATGCACCTGGCTGACCTGGTGGATGACGAACTGGTCCAGTTCGTCCACCGCCCAGCCCAGCGCCTGCTTGGCGGCGATGAAGGTCTTCTGGGCCAGCTTGATGCCCTCGATCAGCAGCATGCGGGTGTCGGTGACCATCCGGTCCAGGTTGCCGCGGCAGAGCTTGTTCCACTCGGTCGCCGAACGGGTCACGCCACCCTTGTAGCGCGGCGCTTCCGGCACCAGCTCGGCGCGCGCCATCACCATCGCCGCGGCGCCGCAGCCCAGGGTCAGGGTGGCCAGCTCGTTGCGGAACTGCTCCTCGGTGATGTCCGGCGCGGTCATCCGCTCGAGCGTCTTCTTGTAGGCCAGGTTGGCGGTCTCGCCATCGACGACCAGCGCGTAGTCGATTTCGCCGCGTTCGAGCATGCGGGCGGCGATGTCCATGCCATTGATGAAGGCCAGGCAGGCATTGGCGACGTCGAAGTTCTGGCAGTGCTCGCTCAGGCCGAGGTTGCCGGAGACGATGCTGGCGGTGGACGGTTCCAGGTAGTCGCGGCTGACCGAGGTGTTGACCAGCAGGCCGATGCGTTCGGCCGACACGCCGGCGTCTTCCAGCGCCTTGCGCGCGGCCAGGGTGGCCACGTCGGACGCCTGCTGCTCGTCGTCCCATAGCCGGCGCGCGTGGATGCCGGCGATGTCGCCGAGCACGTCCGTGCGGATGCCCAGGCGCTCAAGCGTGGGCTTGAGCTGCTCGTTGATTTCCTTGGAAGTCAGCGTGTGAGGCGCATCGACGTGCGCCAGTCCCGCGATGGAGACATTCTTGAAGAGCATCGAAAGTAGCGCCAAGGCTCAGGCGGAAGGGGGCGACAAGGTTACCGGCTTCCGGACTTCACCGCATCTTTATGAAAGCCGTGACAGGGACGGTCGGGGGGCGGATTTGGTGATGGACGTCACATTTTCCGTACGCTGGCGTCTGGCGGGGAGCATGGCGCGACGGGCGGTACCGGCCATCCGGTCATTCGGATGGCCCCTTGCGTCCTGGCGGAACGGCAGCGGCCGCACGGCATCCCGGCGTGCGTACAGGCGAATCATCCAGACCGTCGTCCGTGTTTTTCGACGGAGGTGCCCACGGTCCCGTGGACGGCGTCCGCGCACAGCAAATGCGCTGCGTCGGCCTCAGCGGCAACGGTAGGCCGCGAAACGCTGCTCGCCGTTGGCGGGGTCGCCCAGCGGCTGGATGGTATCGGCCTGGATGCCCGGCGCCTCGTTACGCGCCAGGGTTTCCAGTTCGTCGCGCACGCGCAGGTTGTTGCGCTCGTAGAACGCGACCTTGTCCTTGACCGATACCGACACCTCGCCCTGCTTTTCGCAGTTGGCCGGCGCAGCGCCGGCGGCAACGACGCGCACCGACTTGGCGTTCGGCGCCAGCGGCACCCAGGTGCAGGCCGACAGGGCCACGACGGCGGTGAGGAGAGTGAAGCTGCGCATGGATTCGCCTCTTTGCGGGGAACGGCGGGCATTCTGGCCCAACCGGGATGAATCACGGGTGGCTTCCGTCCCGGGCGGGACGGAAGCAGGCCCGCAGCGGGAAAGACCGGGCCTCCCTTCCGCATCGGGAAGGGAGGCGTCGGGAGCGGCTTACTTCCTGGCGGCCGAGACCGGCTTGCCGTCGGCGTCGAGCGTGGTCACCTCGCCGATTTTCAGCTCGCGGATCGGCTGTTCGATCTTGGACAGATCACCCACCACCACGTAGGTCAGCGCGTTCGGTTCCAGCGTCTTGGCCGCGGCGGTCACGTCCTTGGAGGTGATCGCTTCGTTGCGCGCCTTGTAGGTCAGGATGTAATCATCCGGACGGCCATAGCGCAGGTTGCTGGTGATCTGGCCCATCACCGCGGATGCGGTTTCGTAGGCGCCCGGCAGTTCCAGCGTGTTGCTGGCGCGGATCTTGGTGACCTCGGCTTCGGACGCCGGTGCTTCGCCGCTGGCGAAGCGGGTGATTTCCGACTTCAGTTCCTTCACCGAATCCACGGTCTTGTCGCTCTGCACCGCCGCCTGCGCGAACCACGGGCGCTGGCCCAGGGTGTTCGAGGCGCCGCTGTAGGAACCGTAGGCCCAGTGCTTGTCCTCGCGCAGGTTCATGTTGAGGCGCGAGCTGAACTGGCCGCCGAGCACGCCGTTGGCGAAATCGAAATCGATCGTGCCCTTGTCGCCGGTCGGCGGAATCAGCTGGCCGACGTAGATGTTGGACTGGATCGCGCCGGGCTGGTCGATCAGGAATACGCGCGGAGCACCCGGCCTGGCGACCGTCGGCACCGCCGGCAGGGCGGGCGCGTTCGGCGCGGTCTTCCAGTCGCCCAGGCGGGCTTCCAGCAGCGGCACGATCTGGGCCAGGGAGGTGTCGCCGACCACGATGACGCGGGCCTTGTCCGGCTGCAGCCAGTCACGGTGGAACGCGGTCAGGTCGTCGCGGGTCAGCGAAGCGATCGAGGCCTCGGTGCCGCTGCCGGTGAACGGAATCGCGTAGGGATGGCCCTGCCCGTACAGCAGCGGCGGCATCACGCGCAGCGCGGCGGTCTGCGGACGCGCCTTCTCCTGCTTGATCCCGGCGATCCAGGTCGCGCGGACACGCTCGACTTCGCCATCGTCGACGGTCGGGCGGCGCAGCACGTCGGCCAGCAGATCCAGCGACTCCGGCAGCTTGTCGCTCAGCGCCGACAGGCCCACCGAAGCACTGTCCAGGCCGGCGCCGGTGTTCAGTTCGGCGCCCAGCGCTTCCTTGCGTGCGGCGAACTGCAGCGCGCTGTAGTCACCCGCGCCTTCATCCAGCATCTGCATGGTGAAGCTGGCGGTGCCGAGCTTCTTGCCCACGTCGGCGGTGTAGCCACCGGGGAACTGCACCGACACCTGCACCACCGGTGTCTCGTGGCGTTCGGCCAGCACCACTTCCATGCCGTTGGACAGCCTGGCGCGATGCAGCGCCGGGAACTTCAGGTCCGGGAACGAGCCGGTCTTGGGCACGCCCAGGCTGCGATCGACGTCGGTCTTGACCGTCTTGAATTTCGGATCCACCGCCGGGATTTCCGCCGGCCGGGTCGCCGGGGCGGCCAGCACGGTTTCCGGCAACGACGACAGCGGCTTGTCGCTGGGCTGCACCACCAGCGTGTGCGAACCCTTGCCCAGCCACTTGCGCGCCACGGCCTGGATGCTGGCCGGAGTGGCGCCCATCAGTTCATTGAGTTCGTCGCGGTAGCAGTCCGGCTTGCCCTGGTAGACGGTGCACGAGGCCAGCACGTCCGACTTGCCGCCGAAACCGCCGATGCGCTCGATGCCGCGCACAAAACCGGCGCGGCTGTAGGTGCGCGCCTGCTCGACTTCCCCGGCGGTGGGGCCTTCGCTGATCAGGCGCTGGATTTCCTCGTCCAGCACCTTTTCCACCTTGGCCGGATCCACGCCGTCCTTGACGGTGGCGCTGACGATGAAGGTACCGGCGATTTCGCTCAGCCAGGGCATGGTGCTGACCTGGTCGGCAATCTTGTCGCCGTGGACCAGGCGGGCATCCAGGCGCGAGGACGCGCTGCCGCCGAGGATCTGCGAGAACAGTTCCAATTGGGTCGCATCCGGCGTGCCCATCTCGGCCACCGGCCAGGCGCGGTAGATGCGCACCTGCGGCACGCGATCCGGAACGGTCTCGCGGGTGTCCTGCGCGCGCGTGGGAATGTTGGCCGGCATATCGGCGAGCGTCGCGCTGGCCGGGATGTCGCCGAAGTAGCGGGTGACCTTTTCCTTGGCGGTCTTCAGGTCGATGTCGCCGGCCAGCACCAGCACCGCGTTGTTCGGGCCGTACCAGCTGCGGAACCAGGTCTTCACGTCGTCCAGGGTGGCGGCATCCAGATCGGCCATGGAGCCGATGGTCTGCCAGCTGTAGGGATGGCCCGGCGGATACAGCGCTTCGAAGATCTTGGTGTAGATGCGGCGGCCATAGGGCTGGTTCTCGCCCTGGCGCTTCTCGTTCTGGACCACGCCGCGCTGCTCGTCCAGCGCCTTCTGGTCGATCGCGCCGAGCAGGTGGCCCATGCGATCCGATTCCATCCACAGCGCCATGTCCAACGCGGTGGTGGGCACGTTCTGGAAGTAGTTGGTGCGGTCCTGGTTGGTGGTGCCGTTCTGATCGGTCGCGCCGACCAGTTCGAAGGGTTCGAAGAACTCGCCCTTGTGATTTTCGCTGCCCTGGAACATCAGGTGCTCGAACAGGTGGGCGAAACCGGTGCGGCCGGGCTGCTCGTTCTTGCTGCCGACGTGGTACCAGACGTTGACCGCCACGATCGGCGCCTTGCGATCGGTGTGCACGATCACCCGCAGGCCATTGGGCAGGGTGAACTCCTCGTAGGGGATGACGATATCGGTTCCGGCCGGCCTGGTTTGGGCCTGGGCGGGAGCCGGCGCGCAGGCCAGGCCTCCGAGGGCGGTGCCGAGGGCGACGGCAAGCAGCGCGGCGCGCGGCCGACGGGATGCGATCATCGTGTGACTCCTTGTATACAGGTACGGGATTCCCCAAGAACCGCCGATGCTAACCCGGCCGCCGGGGCCATACACTAGGCCTCATGGCACGTGCCCCCCAAAGTGAGGTGTCCCATGGATCGCCGCCACTGCCTGGTCACCGGGGCCAATCGCGGCCTGGGCCTGGAGTTCGTCCGCCAGTTGCTGGCGCGTGGCGACTTCGTGATCGCGGCCTGCCGCCACCCCGGCAAGGCCCATGCGCTCAACCTGCTGGCCGGCGACCATCCCGGGTGCCTGCGGGTCCTGCCGCTGGATCTGGCCGACCCGCGCACGCATGGAGCCCTGGCCGCGGAAATCTCGCTGGTCACCGATGAGGAGCCGCTGGACCTGCTGATCAACAACGCCGGTATCCTGCGCGGCGGCGAGCGTTTCGGCCAGGTGCAGGCGACCGATCTGGAGGCCAGCTTCCGCACCAACGCCGCCGGCCCCTTCCTGCTGACCCAGGCACTGGCATCGCAATTGGCCGAGGGCGCCACCGTGGCGAACCTCTCCTCCGAAGTCGGTTCGATCGCATTGCGGCAGGAATTCCGCACGCCCAGCTACGCGATGGGCAAGGCCGCGCAGAACATGGCCACCTCGCTGCTCGCACAGGCGCTCGCACCGCGTGGCATCAAGGTGGTGGCCCTGCATCCGGGCTGGGTCCGCACCGATATGGGCGGCGCGCAGGCCGCGCTCTCGGTACAGGAATCAGTGGCGGGCCTGCTCCACGTGATCCAGCAGCTCACGGCCGAACAATCCGGCGATTTCCTCGATTGGCAGGGCCAGCCGCTGCCCTGGTGAACGCTGGCCAACATAACCGGCCTCATCGCAACGGTTTCCACCTAAACCGCATCCAAACCAGCAAGCCCCGGAATTGACCGGATGGCGGTGGGAAGGGCGTGTTGGAGGTCACATCCCGCCGCCGGACCCGTCCTGATCACAGAAGAACGGACGACAACGCCCGGACACTGGCCGGACACGGACACTACGGATGGAATGGAATTCCTTTTGATTCAATGATTTGAGATTGGCACGGGTTCTGCATTACTACCCTGGCCAACAAGACCGACCCAAGCAATCCTGACTAAAAGCTGAATATAGGAACTGGAAACACAAGTTCCGCTTGATCTGTCTGATTAGGTGTACTACATTACTACCACACCACACAACAACATCACTACAGAGGCAAAACAATGAACACCAAGACCCTGCTCCCGCTGACCGCCGCCGCCGTGTTCGCGCTGTGTGCCGGTTCCATGTTCCTGTCGGCCAAGACGTATGCGGACAACAGCGTCCAGGCCACCGCTTCGACCGCCGCCCGCGTCGTCGACCTGCCGGCCGTGACCGTGACCCCCGACGCCGCCGACCTGGCGCACTACCTGACCTACAAGGACGCGAAGGTGGTCAACCTGCCGGCCGTGACCGTCAGCCCCGATGCCCGCGACCTGGCCTACTACCTGGCCACCCAGACCGCCAGCATCGTCGACATGCCGGCCATCACCGTGCGTCCGTCGGCGGAAGATCTGCAGCAGTTCGCCGTGCAGGCGGGTGTGCTGGCCCAGCAACTGGCCGCGCGCTGATTACCGGATAGATCCACGCAAGCGTTTCAAGGTTCCACCCGCTTCATCGCTGCATCCTCCGGTAACGCGCGCTCCAGCCGCTGCAGTACCCGCACTTCCGCCGCGCACCGTCGATGACGCGCGCAGGCCGCACCACCCGGGCCGTCGATCCCCGTTGCATCCGGCCACGACTTCCGCGATCCCCCGGTCGCCATCCGGCGAAGCCGCATCCGAGCGATGCGGCTTCACCCGACCCCGGCAGGCGATTCCGGCATCCATGCATCCTTCGCGCAGGTCCCACGCACATGGGAAGCGGCGGGACGGGCCCGTAGAATCGGCGCATGACCCCGCTTTCCCTCGATGTCCTGCTCTACCAGCCGGAAATCCCGCCCAATACCGGCAACGTCATCCGCCTGTGCGCCAATACCGGCGCGCGCCTGCACCTGATCCGCCCGCTTGGCTTCGACCTCGACGATCGTCAACTGCGGCGCGCCGGGCTGGACTACCACGAGTACGCCAACCTGCAGGTGCACGATTCGCTGGATGCCGCGCTGGCCGCGGTCGCGCCGCTCCGCCTGTTCGCCCTGAGCACGCGCGGCACGATCCGCTTCGACCAGCCCCGCTACCAGCCGGGCGACGCCTTCCTGTTTGGTCCGGAAACCCGTGGCCTGCCGCAGGAAGTGCTGGACGCCCTGTCCGCCGACCATCGCCTGCGCCTGCCGATGCGTCCGGACAACCGCAGCCTCAATCTCTCCAACACCGTCGCGGTGATGGTGTTCGAAGCCTGGCGCCAGCAGGGTTTTCCGGGCGGTGCCTGAGTCGCGTCCTCAACCGCGCGCGTAGCCACCGAAGCGCGCGAGGCGATAGGGGGCCAGCGGAACCGGGGATGCTTCGCCCATCATCGACTGCGCGATCAGTTCGCCGCTGATCGGTCCCTGGGTCAGCCCCAGATGACCGTGCCCGGTGGCGATGAAGATGCGCTCGTCGTCGACGCGATCCAGGATCGGCAACGAATCCGGCGTGCATGGGCGCAGCCCGGCCCAGTCCGAGACCGGCTCGCCGGCAAGCGAAGGAAACAGCAGCCGGGCCTGCGGCGCGAGCCCCTGGATCAGGGCCGGCCGCGACGCGCGTCCGGGTGCGGTCATCTCCTTGAATGCGGTCACCCGCACGCCCGAGCGCATCGGCGACACCACCATGTAGCGTTCCGCCCACAGGGTGGGTCTGCGCACGACGCCTTCCTGGCGCGGGTACATCGCGTGATAGCCGCGCGCCGCCGCGACCGGCAGGCGCAATCCGAACGGCCGCAGCAGTTCGCCGCTCCAGGCGCCCGCGGCAAGCACGACCTGATCGGCATGCACGTCGCCTCCCGAGGTGCGCACGCGATAACCCTCGCCCTCACGCTCGATCGCCCGCGCGCTGGCAATCAGCGTATCGGCGCCACGCGCACACAGCCAGTTGAACAGGCGCCGGCAGAATTCGCCCGGCTCCTGCACGAACAACGCATCGCGTTGCAGGACGCCATGCCGCGCGAACGCGGCCAGGCCCGGTTCCAGATCCCGCAGCTGGGCGCGGTCCAGCACATCAAAGGCCACGCCATGGCGCTGCATGTGGGCACGCGCGCCGGCCGCACGCTCGAAACCGGCGTCCTCGCTGTAGGCATGCAGGTAGCCGGTGGGACTGATCAGATCCAGCGCGCCGATCGCGCCGGCCAGATCCAGCCAGGCCGCGCGCGCGGCCCGGTTGAGCGCATGGGTCGCATCGATGATTCCGGCCAGCCGCGATGGATGGCCGGCGCGCAGGAATCGCAACAGCCAACCCGCGTAGTACGGCCATGCGCCGGCATCCAGCTTGAAGGGTGCGAGCGGATCCCGCAGCCCGCGCAGCGCCGGCCACATCATGCCGGGTGCGGACTGCGGCATCAGGTTGCCCACCGAGATCACACCGGCATTGCCGTGGGAGGCGTCGCCCGCCGGCCCGCGCGGATCGATGAGCAGGCAGGACAGGCCGCGCCGTTGCAACTGGAACGCGGTGGACAGGCCGACGATGCCGCACCCGATCACCGCGGCGTCGGCGACGCGCGGGTGGGGACGCCAGGGCAGGGAACTCATTGCACCGGAATGTCGTAGGCGGTGGACGGCGTGGGTTCCGGCTGGAAGATGTAGTGCCACCATTCCAGCGGATAGTTGCGGAAACCCCTGCGCTCCATGGCCTGGCGCAGGCGTTGCCGATGGATCTTCTGTTCGCCGCCGATGCGCGGGTCGTCGGTGTTGGCCAGGGTGTCGAAGCGATCGAAGCCGGTGCCCATGTCCAGCAGTTCGCAGCGCGCGCCGTCGCAGCGTTCAAGGCCCAGGTCCACGGTGGCGCCGCGGCTGTGTCCGGACGTCTCGGCGATATAGCCATCCAGCAGCTTCGACTTGTCCAGGTTGGGATAGAAGCGCGGCTTGGTCCGTTGATCCGCCGGGTCGCGGGCCCAGCGCACGAAGTCGCGCACCGCGCGCACCGGCCGGTAGCAGTCGAACAGGCGCAGCCGATAGCCGTCGCCGGCCAGATCGATGGCGACTTGCCGCAAAGCCTCCGCCGCCGGCCGAAGCAGGTAGCACTTCGGCGCCAGGTAGCCGTCCACCGGACGCCCGACGAAGTTGTCGTCGCCGGCGTAGCGGATCTCCAGGGTCGCTTCGGGAATCAGCCCACCGACGTCGACCAGATCGACCTGTTCGAAACGGGTGGCCTCCGACACCTTCACTTCGCCGGCCTGTGCGACCGCCATGCCCAGCAACAGCCATGCCCCCGCGCACCATCCGGTCCAGTCACGTCGCATGTCAGTCACACCCGCCCACCTGCTGGAAATCGAGGTCGGCGTAGTCATAGCTGAAATCGGCATCCGGATCGACATGGGACAGGGTCATGCGCGGCGCAACGCCGTCGCGCGCCGGATGGAACCGCAGCCAGGGCTCGGCATCGACGCTGTCGTCATCCCAGTCCACCAGCCAGCGATCGCCGAACTTCATCACCCGCCCGGCCAGCATCGGCGAACGCGCCGCCTCGAAGCGCACGTCCTTCCCCTGCATGCACAGGGACACGTCGCCAAACCAGGGATCGCGATAGCGGCCAACAGCCCCGGCCAGATCGTCGCCGGTCGCCACGATCCGCGCCGAGGTGTCCGGCTTGCGCTTCTGCGCGGGCACCGCCGCGTCCTCGGCATCGATGGCGTCGGCGTAGTGGGCCACCGACACGGCCTGCGACGGCGCGGTGTAGTGCTTGGTCAGCACCTCGCCGAGCACCGCGCGCGCATCCTCGCCTTCGCCGTTGATCAGGATGACGATGCCGACCTTCTTGTCCGGCAGCAGGATGACCGAGGAATACATGCCCGCCAACGTGCCGGTGTGCGCGACCTTCCACACGCCGTCGACGTCGGACAGGCGCCAGCCATAGCCATAGGCGGAGAAATGGCTGTTGTCCCACTCGCGCATCCGCGCGGACACCGGCATCGGCATGTGCGCCGTCCACACCGCGCGCCGTTGTTCGGCGCTCAACCAGGCCGGTTGCCGATCCGGCGACAACCACATCCCGATCCAGGTCGGCATGTCGTTCAGGCTGCAGCGGATGCCACCCGCGGCCATCGAGGTGATGTCGGGCACGACGGCGCCGTCCTCGCGGATCGGCGTGTTGCCCATGGCCGTGCGCATGTGCGGCTGGGCGACGTTGCCGACCTGTTCGCGATTCCACGTGCCGACCTGGCAGCGGTTCATGCCCAGCGGTTCGAACAGTTCCCGTCGCACCAGCACGTCGTAGGGCGCGCCACCGGCCGCCGCCGCCACTTCGCCGGCGACCACGTAAAGCAAGTTGTCGTAGGCGTAATGCGAACGGAAGCTGTGGGTCGGCTTCAGATGCTGCAACCCGGCGATGATGTCCTTGCGGGTGAAATCGTTGGGCTCTGGCCACAGCATCAGGTCGCCGGCGCCCAGGCCCAGGCCGCTGTTGTGGATCAGCAGATCCCGCACCTGCATGTTCCGGGTCACCCAGGGATCATGCATGCGGAACTGCGGCAGATGCTTCGTGACGGGGTCATCCCATTTCAGCTTGCCCTGGTCGACCAGCCGGGCCAGCACGCCCGCGGTCATCGCCTTGCTGTTGGAGGCGATCTTGAAGAGGGTGTCGGGATTGATGGACTCTGGTCGGCCGGCCTCGAGTGTGCCGACGGTCTTCAGGTGGACGACCTTGCCGTCCTCGAACACGCCCACGGCGATGCCCGGAAGGCGGTAGCGCTCGACCGTCTGTTCGACGGCTTCGCCAAACCTGTCCGGTGCCTGCGCGGAGGCGGAAAAAGAAATCCCCGCCAGCAGGAGGCAGGGAAACAGGGGATTCACGCGCTTTCTTGTCTTTGGCATCCGTGTTTCCGTACCACGCGGGGCACTCCGGAACGAATCCGGAGTGCCGTGATGGCTCAGAAGTTGTAGGTCACGACCAGTTGCATGTAGCGCGGCGATTGCCAGACCGTACCCTGACCGAAGTAGGGGAGGCGTACGCCGGGCTGGCCTTCGTAACGGGAATGCACGTTGACGACCGCCTGGTTGTTGAACAGGTTGTACACGGAGAGACGTGCCTTCAGGTCAACGCCCTCCACGGGCAACGTCCAGGTCACGTTGGCCCCCATGTCCCAGACCCAGGGCATGCGGCCGAATGCGCCGCGCTTGGAATAGACCAGTTCCCGCGTCGCCCAGTCGGAACAGTTCGATACGCACAACCAGCCCGAGCCGCCGCCGCTGAACTCGCCGGGACCGCCCGCCGCGCGATTGTCGTTCGGCCAGACCACGCCGAAAGCGGTGATGGGGCCGCCCGAGCGCGCCGAAAGCGTGGTACCGAAGCTCCACATTTCGTTGAGCTTGTAGCTGCCGCGCAGTTTGATCTGATGGCGGAAGTCATTGAAGAGGACGCCATTGCGCTCGTTGACGGCAGGATGGTCGTAGTACTGCACCAGGTTGGTGTCCGCGTAGCCGGTATCCGAGTTCACCGGGCCTTCGATGTTGCCTTCGGACTTGGACCACAGGTAGCTGGCATTGAATGCCCACTTGTCATCCCACGCGCGGTCCAGTTGGAACTCGACCGCCTTGTAGGTACGCCGGGGCTTCTTGTAGCCCATGATCGCGCCGCTGCCGGACGCGCGGTAGCCATCCTTCGAGGAGTCGAAGGATACCCAGTCGTTGGTGTCCGGGCACCATAGCGTGGTGCGCTCACCGGGGTTAATGATCGGCCAGTCTCCGGAGTACCACGGGCATCCCTCGACGTGGTTGATGCGCGCATCCTCCACCGCGCGGGTCACCTTGCGATAGGTGGCGTTGACGCCATACGACCACGCCTCGTTGATGGCCTGCTGGAAGCCCAGGATGAATTCATCCTGGAAGACCTGCTTGATGTCGCGGGCCACGGCGGTGCGGACGTCATCGGGCGCCGGAGCATTGCCTTCGGTATTGACCGGCCCGATCTGGGCACCGAGATTCGGAAGCAGGTAAGGCTCGCCGGTCACCGGATGCACCGCCTGCGTCCACCCGTTGAGCACGTAGTAGGTGTGCTCGTCCGTGGTGCCACCGCCGAAGTAGTCGGTTAGCTTGTTCGTCAGTGGAATGTAGTAACGGCCCGCGTTGCCGAACACCTTGGTGGTGCCGTCGCCCTTCATGTCCCAGCTGAAGCCGACGCGCGGCGCCATCATGTCGGAAAAATCGGCCTTGGCGAACGTCGCACCCGATGCCAGCTTGTTGTGGAACTTGTCGAACCGCAGGCCGAGATTCAGCAGCAGGTTGGGGGTGATGCTCCAGTTGTCCTCGATGTAGAACGCCTGCGCCTCGGTGGTGACCGGAGAGCCGGTGATGTAACGGCGCGCATCGACGATGCGGGTGACGCCGACGGGAACCAGCGCGCCATTGGGCAGCAGACCGCCAGCGGTCGCGGCCTGCGCCTGATAGCTCACGCCGTCGCCCGGATAGACCACCGAGCTCTCGGAATCCATGATCTCCTGGTCCACGCCGAAGCGCAGCAGGTGATCGCCCAGCGCCCACTCGAAATCCAGGCGCGAAGCTTCACGCTTGTCGTAGCGGCTGCTGATGCTGCTGTTGCTCGGATGACACCCCTCCGGCGTGGTCACTGGACCGAACGCGCCGGTGTAACTGCCGGAACGCGTGATGATGCTGCAGGAGGAATCCAGCGGCGTACCGCTGAGGGCACTGCGCTTGTTCACGCCGTGCATGGCCTTGGCGGTGAAGTTGCTGCCGAAATGCCCCGTGTAGGTCAGCGACCAGTTGTCGCCGCCCGAGCCCGCTGTGCTGCTTCCCGCCCAGGCGCCCCGTTGGCCCGTGGCCCAGTTGTAGCCGTACTTGTTGGTCTCCGAGTCGGACTTGTCGGAGAACGCAAGCAGCTCCAGCAGGTGATTGTCGTTGATCTGCCAGTCCAGCTTGGCGCCCCAGAAGTCATTGTCGCTTTCGGTGTACCAGGCTTGGGTCGTATCGATGTCTTTCGGCTTGCTGTTGCGGAGCTCATACATGGCGAAGAAGAACAGCCGATCCTTCACGAGCGGGCCTGATGCCCATACGTTCGTCTTGAAGAAGGCGTCCGTGTCACGGCTGGTACGCTCGCGCTCGTCGATCGTGCCGTCGCGATGGAAGTGGTCCTCCTTCGAGGACTCCCAGGACGCGGGTGCCAGCGTCACCTCCACGCCGGCGTGGAACTCGTTGCTGCCTGATCGGGTGACGGCGTTGATGACACCACCGGTGCTACGGCCGAATTCCGCCGAGTAGCCGCCCGTCTTGACCTGGAATTCCTCGTAGAAGTTGAAGGGAACCGACGAGAAACCCTGGCGCCGATACGGGTCGGTCACGTTGAGGCCGTTGATGTAGACGGCATTCTCCGCCACCGACGAACCACCGAAGGAAAGGCCGCCGAAGGTTGCGCCCGAGTTCACCACGCCGGGAGCCAGCAGCGCGACCGAGCTTATGCTCTGGTCCACCGGAAGCCGCGCGATCTCGTCGCGCCGGATATTGGTCGCGGACTCGACCGAGCGGACGTCCACGCGGTTGACGACGCGCGAGCCCACAACCTGCAGGGCGTCCAGGTTCACCAGTCCGCCTTCGTTGCCGACGTTGACCGTGGTGGTGCCGCCCAGCGACACCGCGACGGAGATGGGCGTGCCCACATCCTGGCCGGCGCGCTTGACCTGCAGCTGATAGTCGCCGATCGGCAACTGGCTGAGGCGGTAGCTGCCATCGGCGTTGACGGTCACCGTTCGGCTCAGGCCGGTGGCCTGGTTGGTCACCGTAATCGTGTCACCCGCATTGGCACGGCCCGCCACCGCACCGTTGACATTCTGCGCCATCACCATCGGCGCCATCGACGCGATGCACGTGCCCAGCGCGATACATAGCGCCGCTTTCTTCAAGGTCTTGCCGTTCATCCCCGCTCTCTCCTGCTAGGTGTTGAAGTGATCCCGCCCGGTTTAGTGGTTGCCGCCCTCGATTGGCAGCATGGTCCATTCGAACTGGTAGTCCCATTGATCGAAATAGAGGTTGCCTCCACGCCATTCGGCCTCGCCGCGCTGCGAATCCACCGTTTCCGAGCGGAAGTGCTGCTTGGCCGGCACCAATGGCCGCGAAAAGTCGTTGTTGAAGCTGATCCGGTAGGCATCGAGGCCACCGAAGTAGAAGTCGCGCAGGCCGGCTTCGTCGCTCTGCAGCGCGCCGGTGGTCACGTCCACCGGAACCCAGCCGTAGGGTGCCAGGTACATCCAGCCCCAGTCGTGCATGTTGTCGTAGCCGACCTCCTCGTCCGAGTAGGTCCAGCCCGATTGCCAGCGCGCGGGAATACCGTTGTAACGCAGCAGCGTCATCAGCAGCAGGGTCTGCTGGCCGCAGTCGGCGTGGTCCGAATGCAACGCGTAGTCGCTGATGTTGGAAATGGTCGAGTATTCGCGCGCGCCACCCCAGGGTATGCGGTCCACCGCGTCGAACAGCTTCTTCGCGATGCGATACGGATTCTTCTCGTCACCGACCACCTGCGCGGAGAAGCGCTTGATGTCGTCGGTGAACACGATGTGCGGACCGCGCTCGGCCAGATACGGGGCCAGTTCCGGCGTCGCCGCCACCGGAACGACCTTTTCCGGATCGAGATCGAAACGGCGCGCGTGGATGGTCAGTTCGTAGCTGATGGAAAAGCGCGTCGGCTCGCCGGCCCGCGCGGTCTGCTCCAGATAGACGGTGCGCTGCGGCGTGCCCTCCGGCGCGATCGACGATTCCGCTGGCGCGCTGCCGACGAAGCGGATGTGGTCCTGCTGGCCCGGAATCGCCTGCGGATATGGAATCCACGCACGCACGGTCTCTCCGGCGGGCACGGCATCCGGCTTCACCAGCAGCGATTGGGTGACCCGCAGGCGGCGCGGTGCGACGCTGTCGGCACCGGTGGCGCGGGCCTGTTCAAGCGCCTCGCGGTGATGCGGATGCAGTCGTTCGAACGGGCCTTCGGAGAAGGGCTTCACCGGCGGCGCGCGGCGCGCGGCGACTTCCGGGTATAGCCGGATCAGGTTCGACACCGAACGGCTGAAGTAGCGCTTCTCGCCATCGATGGTCATGCGTTCGATGCGGTTGGCCTGGTCCCAGGCAGTGAATTCTTCCGGCTTCAGATCCGGAATCTGCTTGCGCAGCTGCGCCAGCACGTCCGCTTCGGTCAAACGGAAATCCAGGCGGATGCGGCGCATGCGCTCGCGTTCGTATTGCAGCGCATCACGCTGTTCATCATCCAGGCCCGGTTGTGCCAGCGCCTTGGCGATGGCCTGTTCTGCCAGCGCGAAATGGCCCGCATCCACCTGGGCGACGATGGCCGGCGGCGCGGGTGATGGCAATTCGGCGGCGAGGCTGGACGCGGCCAGTGCCATCAGGAGTAATATCGGCCATGCAGTCGCACGCACGCGCACGGAACGCCCCGCACTCCGGTGCTCCCTTCGAATGGAATGGTTACGCTGGCCCCCGCTGGCGTCCACGTCGATCACTGGCCCCTCAGCCGACTGGTCACCGTTGTGTAACACGACCGGAGAACCCGGTCAATAATTTATTCTTGAATCTTTCAGAGAAAGAAGTAAATATTCCTCGGAACCGACCCGGCCGTTTGCCACCCGTGCAACGCCAGGCCATCGCATCCGTTCCGAGGGGAGGCAGATGAAACAACACACCGGTCCGGCCCGGCGCCACGCCGCGCAACCACACACCGGGCATGCCTCGCGTCCGACATCCCGTTTCCGAGGTGACCGCATGCGTTCCCTGCTGCTTTCCGTCCTGCTCGCCCTGCCGGCGAGCGGTCTGTTGGCCCGCGAGCCCGCTTCCGTGCTGCCGGTGCCGGCCCATGCCGTCATCGGCGTGGAAGATCGCCATCTCGACCCGCAATACTGGATCGACAAGCTGGCGCAACCGGACAGCGTCGTCCTGGAGCCATACGCGATCGCCGCCCAGAACGAGCGCCTGCACGAACTGGATCGTTCGGTCCACGATGTCGAGGGCCTGCCGGAGCGCTTCAGCGCCGGGGACGTGCGCGAATGGGTGGGCAAGCTGTCCAGTGCGCCCGGCCGCACCCTGTACGACGTGAAGGGGCAGGCCATCGACAAGGCCACCCTTGACGGCATCGTCGCCAACGCCGCGCTCGATGCGGTGCCGGCGCAGACCGACACGCGTTACGCGCTGGTGGTCCGGCGCGCCGATCTGCGCACCTTCCCCACCCGCCTGCGCGTGTTCCGCGAGCCCGGCGACACCGACATCGATCGGTTCCAGGAGAGCGCGCTGTTCCCGGGCACGCCGGTGATCGTCCTGCACGAAAGCCGGGACCGGCAATGGTCATTCGTGATCAGTCCGCTGTACGCGGCCTGGATCGAGAACGCCTCCCTGGCCGAGGGTCCGCGCGAGCAGGTGTTCGCTTATGCGCATCGCACCCCGACCCTGATCGTCACCGGGCCGACCGTGCATACGGTGCATACGCCGGAACAGCCCGGCGTGTCCGAACTGCAACTGGACATGGGCGTGCGCGTGCCGCTGCTGAGCGACTGGCCGGCCGACAAGCCGGTCAATGGCCAGCATCCGTATACCTCCTGGGTCATCCAGCTGCCGGTGCGCGGTGCGGACGGCAAGCTCGAACTGGTGCCGGCCTTGCTGCCGAAGAACGCCGACGTCGGCACCGAATACCTGCCGCTCACCCGCGCCAGGCTGCTCCGGCAGGGCTTCAAGTTCCTCGGCGAACGCTATGGCTGGGGCCATTCCTACAACACCCGCGACTGCAGCGGCTTCGTATCCGAGGTCTACCGCAGCTTCGGCGTGGAGCTGCCGCGCAACACCAGCGATCAGGGCGTGAGCCCTGCGCTCAACCGCATCGCCTTCACCGACAAGGACGATCGCGCCGCGCGCATGAAGGTCATCCGGGATCTGCAGGTCGGCGACCTGATCTACATCCCCGGCCACGTGATGATGGTGATTGGCAAGGAAAACGGGCAGACCTACCTGATCCACGACACCACCGGCATCACCTACAAGGACGGTCGCGGCCAGCTGGTGCGCGCCTCGCTCAATGCCGTTTCGGTGACGCCGCTGGAGCCCCTGCTGGCCGGCGGCGACAAGACCTTCGTCGATCGCATCTACAGCATCCAGAGAATCCGCCCCTAAGGCCTCCATGAAAATCACCGAAATCCAGTTCGGCATGCTGCGCGTGCCGCTGAAAACCGCCTTCAAGACGGCGCTGCGCACGGTCGACACGGTGGAGGACATCGTGGTCATCATGCGCACCGACACCGGCCATGTCGGCTACGGCGAGGCGCCGGCCACCGCGGTCATCACCGGCGACACCCACGGCTCGATCATCGAGGCCATCGCACGCTTCATCAAGCCGCGCCTGATCGGCCAGGAAATCGCCAACCTCAACCACATCACCCATCTCATCCAGACCGCGCTGGAGCGCAACACCAGCGCCAAGGCCGCGGTCGAAATCGCGGTCTACGATCTGTTCGGCCAGTTGTACGGTGCGCCGCTGTACAAGATGCTGGGCGGTGGCGATCCGGTCATCACCACCGACATCACCATCAGCGTCGACTACATCGACAAGATGGTGGCCGACTCCATCAACGCGGTGGAGCGCGGCTTCGAATCGCTGAAGATCAAGGTGGGCAAGGACATCGGCCTTGACATCGAACGGGTCAAGGCGATCTATTCGGCGGTGGACGGACGCGCGCTGCTGCGCCTGGACGCCAACCAGGGCTGGACCGCCAAGCAGGCGGTGTTCGCCATGCACAACCTGGAGGACGCCGGCGTCGTCCTGGAACTGCTGGAACAGCCGGTCAAGGCGCAGGACATCGATGGCCTGAAGTACGTCACCGACCGCGTGCACACGCCGGTGATGGCCGACGAGAGGGTGTTCGGCCCCACCGAGGTCATCGACCTGATCAAGATGCGCGCGGCCGACATCATCAACATCAAGCTGATGAAGACCGGCGGCATTTCCAATGCCGTCCGCATCGCCGACATCGCTTCCCTGTACGGGGTGGAGTGCATGATCGGCTGCATGCTGGAAACCAGCATCAGCGTGGCCGCCGCGGTGCACCTGGCGGTGGCCAAGTCGCAATCGATCACCAAGGTCGACCTGGACGGGCCCTCGCTGTGCCAGTTCAACCCGGTCGAGGGCGGGGTGATCTTCAATGAGTCGGAGATCTCCATCACCGACGCCCCCGGCCTGGGCATCCAGACCATCCACGGGCTGGAACTGATTCCGGTCTGACCCTGGACCGACGCGACGCAGGATGGGATAAAGAGCGCACATGCCGCCCCTGGTCAAAATCCGATCCGAACGCGACCACATGTCGGCCATCGAACGCCGCATCGCCGACTTCGTCCTCGAAAACGCCCACCTGCTGCGCGACTATTCCTCGCAGCAACTGGCCAGCGCATTGGGCATCAGCCAGTCCAGCGTGGTGAAATTCGCCCAGAAGTTCGGCTTCAAGGGCTATCCGGATCTCAAGTTCTCGATTGGCGAGGCGGTCGCCCGCAACGGCGGCGCGCCACAACCGCGTCTGGCGGATGACACGGACGGAGGCCAGGGCGAGGCAAGCGCCTACCAGCGCCTGGAAGCCGGGCTGCGCCGGAGCAAGGCCGCTGCCGAAGAGGAAACCCGCCTGCTCAATCCGCCGGCCGGCATCGAGCACATCGCCAGCCTGATTCACGGCGCGGGCAAGGTGTTCGTCTATGGCCTGGGCGATGACGGCCTGTTCGCGCGCGAGTTCGCGATGCGGCTGTCGCTGCTGGGCGTGCTGACCGTGCATCACGCCGATCCCATCCTGATGATGAGCAACCTGTCGGCGACCCGGCCCGGCGACGTGCTGCTGGTGTTCTCGGAATTCGGCAAGCTGCCCACGCTGTCGCAGCTCAGCCGGCAGTTCCAGGATGCCGAGGGCAAGGTTGTCTCGATCACGCGGCACACCTCCAATCCACTGCGCGCGCACGCCGACGCCTCGCTGGTGGTCTCGGCGCACGACGCCGCGCCGCATGTGGAAGCATTGCTCTACCGTTCCTCGCTGCAGTACCTGCTGGACGTGCTGTTCGTCCTGCTGTGCCACCACCACGACGACCGCCACCGGCAGTTGAACATCAACCTGGAACGGATCCAGCACCTGCTGGATTCCTGATTCCCCTCCCGGAGCCGCCATGGCCTCTGCGTTCCATTTCGCGCTGTCAAACCTGGCCTTGGCCGCGGCCCTGGCTGCAGGGCCGGGTTTCCATCCATCCGCGCAGGCGGCGCCTGCTGCCGCGAACACCCAATCAGCGGTGGCCTGGCAACAGGCGCAGCAACTGGTGCTGGTGATCACGCCGGACTGGAACGCCAGCGGCGGCCGCATGCAGACCTTCGAACGCGACGGCCAGGACTGGCGCGCGAAAGAGGCGCCGACGGCGGTCACCATCGGCCGCAGCGGCGCAGCCTGGGGACGCGGCCTGCATCCGGCGCAGGCGAATGGTCCGCAGAAACGCGAAGGCGACGGCAAGGCACCGGCAGGTGTGTTCACTTTGGGCGAGGCATTCGGGTACGCCACCCGGCGCGATACCGGGCTGGCATATGCGCCCATGCGGGCGTCGCATTACTGCATCGACGTGCCCGCTTCCCCGCTCTACAACCGGATCGTCGACAGCGACCAGGTCGGCACCGCCGCGATCGAAGGTTCCACCGAGCCGATGCGCCGCGATCTGCATGCCGATGGCGACATCCGCTACAAGGAAGGCTTCGTGATCCAGCACAACCCCGACAACATCAGCGGCGCCGGCAGCTGCATCTTCGCCCACCTGTGGAAGGCGCCGGGCGAGGCGACCGCCGGCTGCACGGCGATGGCCGAGCCGGCGATGGATCGCCTGCTGGGCTGGCTGGATGAGAAGCGGCACCCGGTGTTCGTGTTGCTGCCGGAGGCCGAATACCGGCGCCTGCGTGCCGACTGGCAACTTCCCGCCCTCGCGGAGACCACCCCATGAGCGAGACGCCCGCATCCAATCCGGGTTTCGTCCGCGCGGTCAGCCGCTGGCAGATCGTCGGCCTGTCCATCAACGACGTCATCGGCAGCGGCATCTACCTGCTGCCCGCCGCCACCGCGGTGCTGCTCGGACCGGCCAGTGTCTGGGCGGTGCTGCTGGCGGGCGTCGCCGTGGCATTGCTGGTGCTGTGCTACGCGCAGGCGGCCAGCTATTTCGACCAGCCGGGCGGCAGCTATCTGTATGCGCGCGAGGCATTCGGTCCGTTCGTCGGTTTCGAGATCGGCTGGATGGTCTGGCTGACCCGCATTGCCTCGGCCGCCGCGCTCAGCAACGGCCTGGCGGATGCGGTCGCGCGTTTCTGGGCGCCCGCGGCCTCCGGTGGCGGACGCCTGGCGGTGGTGGTCGGCTCGCTGGGACTGCTGACGTTGATCAACGTCATCGGCGTGAAGTCGGCCGCGCGCACCGGCGTGGCGCTGGTCATCGGCAAGCTGCTGCCGCTGGCACTGTTCATCGTCATCGGCCTGTTCTACATCGATCTCGACCTGCTGCGCAGCGGTGAGCTGCCGCCGCTGCGCAACCTGGGCGAAGCGGCCCTGCTGCTGTTGTTCGCCTACGCCGGTTTCGAGAACATCCCGGCCGCCGCCGGCGAGTTCAAGAACCCGCGCCGCGACGTGCCGTTCGCACTGCTGACCATGATCGCCACCGTCACGATCATCTATGCGGCGGTGCAGCTGGTCGCGCAGGGCACGCTGGCAGGCCTGGCGCAGTCGCAGACGCCGCTGGCCGATGCGGCGGGCAGCTTCAGTGGCGAGGGGCTGGCGCTGATCCTGACCGTCGGCGCGACCATCTCCATCCTCGGCACCAACAGCAACACCATGCTGTTCGGTCCGCGCGTGCTGTATTCGCTGGCCGAGGACGGTTTCGGCCCGCGCGTGCTCGCCAACATTCATCTGCGTTTCCACACCCCCGCCGTGGCGATCGTCACCCAGGGCGTGCTGGCGCTGGCGTTGGCGCTGTCCGGCTCGTTCGTGCAGTTGGCGCTGCTGTCGGTGGTGGCGCGGCTGTGCGCCTACATCGGCACCACCCTGTCGGTGCTGGTACTGCAACGCCGCTATGCCAGTCATCCCGGCGCACTGAAATTGCCGGGCGGCCCGCTGATTCCGCTCGCCGCGCTGCTCCTCTCGCTGGGCCTGCTCGCAAGCGCGAACGTCGGCAACCTGATTGCCGCCGCGGTCGCGCTGGTGATCGGCGCGCTGCTTTATCTGATGCGGCGCAAGCCGGTCGCCTCACCATAGCGGGCCCTGCGGTCAGCGTCCTTCCAATCGCGCTTTCATCAGCGCGATCTCCGCCTCTTGTCCGCGGATGATTTCCCCGCATAGCCGGCGCAGCTCCGGCGCGCGCAGGTCCGCCTGCCGGCACATCAGCAGCGCGCCCGCATGGTGCGGAATCATCGAACGCAGGAACTGCCGGTCACTGACACCCCACTGACCGCGTATCCCGCACCAGCACAGGATGCCGAGGACCAGGGCGCCCGCCAGCAGCAGCGCGTTGGCGCGGAAACTCGGGTACATCGCGCGCATCAGCCAGAGTTCGATCAGCAGCATCGGCGACACCATCAGCCCGGCCATGTACACCTGATTGATGTTGTGGAAGACATTGCCCGGTCCATCGACCATCGCGTACATCAGCGCGTACATGGCGATGAAGGAAAGCAGGGTCATCAACAGCAGGCGTCCGTACTGACCGTTTCCATGTGCCGACTTCGCAGGGGGTTCATGCCGGGATGCATGCATGGCGCGTTCCTCGTTGCCGATGGAATTTCACGCTAGGCCGCGCAGGGTCGTCAGCATGTGCATGAACCCGGTCCTGGATGCGAGGCCGGCCCGTCCGGAGCGGCGCGGACGAGACGATGCCTCATGTGCCAGAAGTTCCGGGTTTTTCCGCTGAATTTATGTACTGCTCAGTTTGATATTCAGGGCGCATTGAGGGCGCTAACGGATAATTCACATCACCAGCTGCGAACGGGCAATGCCTTCAGCGCTGGATACCAACTACAAAAATCGAGGTTTGAGCGTATGAAGAAGTCCTTGCTTGCCCTGACCCTGCTGGCCGCCCTGCCCTTCGCCGCCTCCGCGGCCGATGGCGTCTCCTACAACTACGTGGAAGGCGGCTACACCAAGACGAACATCGATGGTCCGGATTCCGACGGCTGGGCGCTGAAGGGTTCGGTGGCCATCCACCCGAACTTCCACCTGTTCGCTGATTACAGCCAGCAGGAAGTGGACGACGTGAAGGTCGACTTCGACCAGTGGCGCGTCGGCGTGGGCTACAACCACGAGCTGTCCAAGCGCGTGGATCTGCTGACCCGCGTGGCCTACGAGAAGGTCAAGACCGATCGCTTCACCACCCCGTCGGGCATCCGCGTCCCGGGCTTCAGCGCCGATGGCTACAGCGTCGAAGTGGGCGTGAACAGCGCGCTGACCAATCGCCTGAACGGCTATGCCCTGGCCGGTTATGAAGACGGCGACGATTACGACGGTGACTTCTACGGCCGCCTCGGCGCGCAGGTGAAGTTCACCCCGAACTGGAGTGCCGCGGCCGACGTGAAGATCGTCGACGGTGGCGACACCCAGTGGTTCGTCGGCCCGCGCTTCAGCTGGTAACCCAAGACGCACCACCGCCTCCCGCGGCGTGTCTCTCTCTCCCCACGTCGCGACCCGAAGCCCGGCCACAAGCCGGGCTTCTTTTTTGTTCGCGCTTGTCCGTCATGAACAGCGTTTGTCTTCCTTCTTGAATAAGGGCATCGAGCGAATTTCTGCTTCCAAGGCAGAAACAAATCCCCCGTCATCCGCTTCGCGGATGCCCGCCCCCTTTTTCAAAGGGGGCTGACTAAAAAGGGGCCGCTCCTGTATCGCTGTTGCAGTTGTCTTGCCTCCCCCTTCGAAGAAGGGGGACCGAGGGGGATTTGCTTTTGCTGTGCTTGAACACCGGACGCGCTTCCGCGCATCCACCGGGCCGCTAGCCGTCCTTCCTTCAGCGACCGAGCGTCGCAGTTATCCGCCCACGAAAAAGCCCGGCCATTGGCCGGGCTTTTTTTCCTTTCGGCCCCCTCAACGCCTCACTTGAACAGCGTTTCCGGGTACTCCGGCTTCTGTTCGCGTGCCAGCAACTGCTGCAGGCCCAGCATGGGGGTGATCTCGCCGTGCAGGACGGCGCGGACCGCGCTGGAGATCGGCAGGTCGATATCGTGCCGTTCCGCCTGGCGCATGACCTCATCGGCGGCCTGCATCGACTCGACCACCTGGCCGATTTCGCGGATGGCGTCCTGGATCGGTTGGCCGCGTCCCAGCGCCAGGCCCAGCCGCCGGTTGCGCGACAGGTCGCCCGTGGCGGTGAGCACCAGGTCGCCCAGGCCGGCCAGGCCCATCAGGGTTTCCGGCTTGCCGCCGATCGCCGCGGCCAGCCGCAGCATTTCGTTGAGGCCGCGGGTGATCAGGCCAGCGCGCGCGTTCAGTCCGAGCTGCATGCCATCGGCGACGCCGGTGGCCACGGCCAGCACGTTCTTCATGGCACCGCCGAGTTCGGCACCCACCATGTCGTCGCCCGTGTAGGCGCGGAACGCCGGGCCGTGCAGCACTTCGGCCATCAACTGGGCGAACTCGGCATCGTGTCCGTGCACGGTGACCGCGGTCGGCAGGCCGAGCGCGACTTCCTTGGCGAACGAGGGACCGGTGACCACCGCCAGCGGC
>NZ_JANJUE010000313.1 GCF_024710765.1 Pseudoxanthomonas sp. | reverse complement strand
GAGTCCCTCACGAACATCGGCAAATACGCCCAGGCGCGCAAGGTGCTGGTCACCGTCCATCAGTACCCGACCCATGTGGCGGTGCAGATCCGCGACGACGGCGTCGGTTTCGACCCGGCCGGCATCAGCCGCAGCTCCCATGGCCTGGTCGGCATGCGCCAGCGCGTGGAAGCCGCAGGCGGGCGCCTGACGGTGAGCTCCCGTCCTGGCGAAGGCACCCATGTGTCGGCCACTCTTCCGTCCGTGCCCACGGCACCCCGGGCGCAGCCGACAGCGCCCGCAGCGTAGTCCCGCTCCTACGGTCGCCCCGCCGCTGCGCCGACAGGGTCAGGCGCCCGCCACCGGCAGCCATGGACATCCCCTGGCCCTACAGTGAAGTCCATGGCGCGACAGCTTTGTCGGCCTCCCCGAACGGTCGGCCATGGGCCGACACAACCAAGGAGCAGGACATGTTGCATTACGCAGTGGTTTTTCTGGTCATCGCTCTGATTGCAGCGATCTTCGGCTTTGGCGGCATTGCCGCAGGGGCCGTCGGCATCGCCAAGATCCTCTTTTTCGTCTTCATCATCATGGCCGTGCTGACCTTTGTCTTCGGTCTGATCAAGCGGGGCTGAGCCCCCGTTCCCTCTTCTTTCTACATCCAAGGAACCCCCCATGAATACCCAGAACGCCACCGACAAAGTGTCTGACGCCACCCACCCCGCCGCTGAATCGGCCCGCCAGGCCGCCCAGAGCGCACTGCAGGGCGCGCAACACGCCGTGCAGGTCACCCGCAACGCCGCCGACGCCACGCTGGACCGGGCCGAGCACGCAGTCGATGGGCTGCGCCAGCAAGTGGACCCGGCGATCCATGACCTGGCCGCCAAGGCGCAGGCACTGGCCAACCAGAGCATCCACTACTGTGCCCGCACCGGCGAACGCCTGCGCCAGCAAGTCGACACCTACCGTGGCGCCACCACACACTATGTGGTGCACAACCCCGGTCGGTCCGTTCTGATGGCCCTGGCCACCGGTGCCGCCCTGGCCACCGCCGCCCTGCTGGTGTCGCGCCGTCGCCACGCCTGATGAAGCCCCAGGGGCGCGCGGCAGGCTGGTCCTGCTGCAGAATCGATCACCAACCAAGAAGGGAAATCCCATGAAATTCGCACGTTCCATTGCCTTTGCCCTGCTGGCCGGCGCCACCATCGTGTCCACCGGCTGCTCGGTGGCCCGCAACCAGCAGACCGTGGGCTCCTACGTCGATGACGCCACGATCACCACCGCCGTAAAAGCCAAGATGGCCGAGGACAAGACGGTCTCGGCAGGCGCCATCAGCGTGGAAACGCTCAACGGCACCGTGCAGCTATCGGGCTTTGCCAAGTCGCAAGCCGAACGCGAGCGCGCCGAGAACATTGCCCGTACCACCCGCCATGTGCGCGAGGTGCGCAACAGCATCGTGGTGCGTCCGTAAACGCGTCCACCCCGGAAATGGGCCCCCCGCGCGGGGCCATTTTTTTTGTGAGGAGCGGCGATGGAGGGGG
>NZ_JANJUE010000082.1 GCF_024710765.1 Pseudoxanthomonas sp. | reverse complement strand
ACTGAGGGGGATTTGCTTTTGTCGCGAAGAGCAATCCCCCGTCACCAACTTCGCAGGCACCGCCCTCTTTTTCCAAAGTGGCCGAGTCGGCTTCAATCGTGCCGCAGCGCGGCGATCGGATCCAGCTGCGCGGCCTGCCGTGCCGGATAGACACCGAAGGCCATGCCGACCAGTGCGCAGAATCCGGCCGAGAGCAGGATCGGCAGCGGCGCCCAGGCGACCTGCCAGCCGGCGAACATCGCGATCAGATAGGCCAGCACGCCGCCGAAGACCAGGCCCAGCACCGCGCCGGCGATGCAGATGACCGTGGCCTCGCGCAGGAACTGCGCGATCACGTCGCGCCGGCGGGCGCCGAGCGCGCGCAGTAGGCCGATTTCGCGGCGCCGCTCCAGCACGTTGGCGAGCATGATGTTCATGATGCCGATGCCACCGACCAGCAGGCTGACGCCAGCGATCGCGCCCATCACCACCTGGAAGATGCGCTGGGTCTGCTGGTGCTGCTGGAACAACTGCTGCGGCACGATCAGCTGGTAATCCGCCATGCCGGCGTGGCGCTGGTCCAGCACCGCCGCCAGCACGCCGGCGCCGGCCGCCAGCCGGGTGGGATCATCCAGCCGCAGCAGGAAGCGATCGACTTCGTCCTCCTGCGGCTGGAAACGGAAGCGCGCACGCGCGCTCGCCAGTGGCACATAGATGCGATTGCTTTCCGAGCCCAGCTGCACGCCCTCGAAGCTGTCCTGGCCCAGATCGCGATCGGCGAGCACGCCGATCACTTCCAGCCACACGTGGTTGACCTTGATCAGGCCACCGATCGCGCCGCCCTTCGGAAACAAGTCCGCCGCGGCCTGGTGACCCAGCACGGCCACCGCCGACAGCATCGCTTCATCCTCGGCGCCGAAGGCGCGGCCGTCGCGGATGCGCAGCGAAGACAGGTCGAACCAGGCCGCGCTGACGCCGCTGGCCTGCGCGTCGCTGCGCCCGGCATCGCTGAACACGGTATGCGTGCGGATGGCCTTCTCGGCGGCATGGCGTTCGGCGCCGGGCACGACGCTGCGCGCGGCATCGGCGTCGGCCACGGTCAGGCCCAGGCTGCGTTCGCGTGTTTCCTTCAGGGTGTCCTCGTCCTGCTGCTTGGCCTCGGCGATCAGGTTGTGCAGGCCGAGGCCTTCCACCAGGCGCAAGGCTTCACGCCGGCTGCCTTCGCCCACCGCCTGCATCGCCACGATCGCGCCGACGCCGAAGATCATGCCCAGCAGGGTCAGCAGGGTGCGCAGGCGCCGCCGCCAGAGTTCCTCGACGGCTTCACGCCAGACCGTGGGCAGGCGGTTGAACAATCCCAGGGAAGGTGTGCCGCTCATGCTTTCTTTTCCTGCTTTTCGCCACCGGCTTCATCGACGGGGCTGGTGTCCTTGTCGGCTTCCTTGGCATCGTCTCCGGGCGCGGGCACCTCGACCTGCGACAGGCGCACCTGATCGCCGGGCTTCAGGCCGGACAGGACCTGCGAGCGCGCGGTGCCGCGAACACCCAGCTTCACTTCACGCGCGACGTAGTCGCCGCCCTGGCGCAGCTGCACCCAGTGGCGACCATCGCGTTGTTCGATGGCGACGTTGGGCACGGCCATCGCGTCCTTGGCGTCGAGCAGCACCACGGTGGCCTCGAAGCGCTGGCCGGGCAGCAGGCGGTGGCGTTCCACCGCGGCCGTGGGCACCGGTGCGCGCATGGACAGGTACTTGACCGGGCTCTCGCGGTTGCGGACCTTGGCGGCGCTGGCGACCCACGACAGCTTGCTGTCGATGCGCTGATCCGGCCGGCCGAGCGGATGCAGCACCACCGCGTCGCCGACCTGCACGCCCTGCGCCTCGATCTGCGGCAGATCGATCTCCACTTCCATCGCGCCGGTATCGGGCAGGTTGCCGAACTCGAAGCCGGCGCGCAGGTTGGCACCGACCATGGGCTTGTCGCCGGACCAGTTGGCCGAGAGCACCAGCACGCCATCGTTGGGGGCGCGCAGTTCCAGCGCGTCCAGGTCGTCCTTGCGGCTCCTGGCGTTGATGTCGAAGGTGGCGCGCTGCGCGTCGAGCACCGCCATTTCCGCGTCGCCGCGCACGCCGGACTGGTCGCGCTGCCATTGCAGGGTGCCCTGGCGCACCTGCAGGTACTCCTTGTCCTCGATGGCGTCCAGCACCTGGTTGCGCGCGACGGTGCTCAGATCCGCCTCGGCGTAGCGTTGGGCGATGCCCAGTTGCACGGCGACCTGCGACAGATCCACTTCCACCCGCCCCAGCGCGGAGGACAGGTCGCCCTCCTTGGCGATCCGCGCCAGCGCATTGCGCTGCAGATCGATCATCGCCTGCGCGAGCTGCTGCTCGCCATCGGGCGAGATGAAGCGGGCCAGCAGATCGCCCTTCTTCACCAGCGAGCCTTCCGGCAGCATCCATTCCACCTGGCGCGCGGTCCAGTTCTGGCCGGGCACCATCAGCGGAGTCGGCTTGGCCGAGCGCAGTTCGCCTTCGCCGCGCACGGCGATGCGCAGCGCGCCGGGCGTGACCGTCTCGGTGGCGACCGGCGCCTCGGGCTTGCCGCAGGCGGCCAGGACGCAGGCCAGCGCCAGCATCAATCCGGCCTGTCGATGACGTCTCATTTCGCACCTCCGGCGATATCGGGCACGGTCAACTCGACCCGCACCGCCTGGCCCGGGCGCAGCCTGGCCTTCGCGTCGTCCAGGCGGATTTCCAGATCCAGGATGGGTACCGGCTGCACCTGCGACTTGCTGCGCACGGCGCGGCCGATGCTGGCGACCTGGCCGCGATGGACGCTGCCGCCGCCGCCCTCGATCACGATCCGCGCCGGCACGCCGACCTTGACCCGCTGCAGATCCCGTTCCGGCAGCTGCGCGCGCACGGCCAGGGTGGTGGGATCGGGAATCTCGGCCACCGTCTGGCCGCGCCAGACCTGCGAACCGACGTCGAACTTCTCCCCGTTCCAGCTGCTCTTGTGCATGATCACGCCATCGCGCGGCGCCGGCAGGTTGAGCGCGGCGATCGAGGCCTGCAGACGGGTCACGTCGGCCTGCGCCTGCTGCAGTTCCGAGTTCACCAGCCGCAGTTCCTGCCGGCGCTGTTCGGCCGCCGCGCGTTCGGCGACCTGGGCCAGTTCGGCGAGGCGCTCGGTGCGGCGCCGCTCCTCGACCAGCTTGTCGTACTCCAGCGCGGCGATCAGTTCGCGCGGCTGCTCGGTCTTGCGGCGCGCCTTGTCGCGCTGGGCGTCGGCCTCGGCGGTGGTCAGGCGCTGGCTGCGCTCGCGCTCGGCCAGATCCAGGGTGAGGTTTTCCAGCGTGCGCTTCTTTTCCTGCAGCAGGCTCTGCTTCTCGCTCAGCTGCCGAACGAGATCGCTGGTGTCGAAAGCCACCACGACATCACCCTTCTTCACCGCGCTGCCATCGGGCGCCAGCTGGGTGATGTTGAACTGCCACATGCGATCCACCGAGGGCGGCATCAGCTGCGAACTGCGTTGCGCATAGACTTCGCCATCCACCCGCAGGGTGGCGGCATGGGCGGCCGGCAACGCGGTCGCCAGCGCCAAGGCGAACAGGGACATGCGCGGGAAGGCGGGACGGATCCTCATCGGGCCTTGCCTCCGGCCGCCGCGGCTTGCGGTTTGGCGATCACGCGCACGCTCATGCCCGGCATCAGCGTGAGCGGGCCCGAGTCCAGGGTGACGTCGACGATGAAGTAGCGGCCCTCGCCCCATTCGGGCCGGCGTTCGGGCGCGCCGGAAATGAACCCGATGCGGCCGGCGACGCGCTTGCCGGGCAGGGCGTCGAAACTCAGGTCGACCGGCTGTCCGATCTCCAGGCCGCGCCGGTCCGGCTCCAGCGCCCACGCGCGCACGCTCATCCGCCCGCTGCTGACCACCTCGCCGGCCTTGCTGCCGGGCATGGTCGAGGAGCCCTCGTCGATGCGGCCGCCGATCCAGTTGTTGTTGAAGCCGTGCACGACCACGCCGTCGCGATCGGCCTTGACCTCGGAGGTCCGCACCATCGCCGTGTGGTAGTCGCGTTGCAGTTCCAGCTTGCGCACCTGCAACTGGCCGTCGTCGACGCTGCGCTGCACCGCGGCGCGCGCCGCGTCCAGTTGCTTGCGCTTGAGCGCGGCTTCGCGGGTGGTGCGGTCCAGGTCGCCCTGGTAACGGTCGTAGTCCAGCGCGGAAATCAGTTCACGCGGGATGCGCGCGTCCAGTTTCGCGGTGGCCAGTTCGGCTTCGGCGTCGACCAGTTCGGTTTCCGCCTGCACCGCCTTGACCTGAAGTTCGGCCACGTCCTTGGCGTTCTTGGCGAGGGTCTGTTCGATCTCCGCCTCCAGATCGGGAATCCGGCTGGCGGACTGGCCGGGATCGATGCGCAGCACGACATCGTCCTTCTTCACCCGCTCGCCCTCCGGCACGTAGTAGCGGATCACCACCGGCGAACTGTTCGATTGCGGAGTGAGGATCTGCTGCGCGTCGATCGCGCGCACCTCGCCGGTCAGCACCACCGCCCGCGCGGGCGTGGCGAGGATGAAGGCCAGGGCCAGGCAGGTGCCGGCGGACAGGGGCTTACTGCAATGCGTCATGCTCGACCCTCCCGTCGCGCAGCTTGACCTGGCGCGGGGCGCGCGCGGCGATGTCATTGTCGTGGGTGACCAGCACCACGGTCTGGCCGCCGGCATGCACTTCGTCGATCAACGCCAGCACGTCGGCGGCGCTGCGCGAATCCAGGTTGCCGGTGGGCTCGTCGGCGAGCAGCAGCGCCGGTTGCAGCAGCAGGGCGCGGGCGATGGCGGCGCGCTGCATCTGGCCGCCGGACAGTTCGCTGGGACGATGATCGCGGCGCTCGGCCAGGTCGA
This sequence comes from Pseudoxanthomonas sp., assembly GCF_024710765.1. Lineage (GTDB taxonomy): Bacteria > Pseudomonadota > Gammaproteobacteria > Xanthomonadales > Xanthomonadaceae > Pseudoxanthomonas_A. Next base: position 6,881 of record NZ_JANJUE010000082.1, on the reverse strand, counting down.
CCCGATCCAGCAGCGCCATCGCGCGGTCATGGGTCCCGGCCGGCGGCTGGCGATGGAAGCGCAGCGGCAGCAGCACGTTCTCCAGCACGGTCAGGCGCGGCAGCAGGTGGAAACTCTGGAACACGAAGCCGATGCGCCGGTTGCGCAGATCGCTGCTGGCCTCGTCGTCGAACGTGGCCACGTCGCGGCCTTCGAACAGATAGCGCCCCGCGTTGGGATGATCCAGGCAGCCGAGGATGTTCAGCAGGCTGGACTTGCCGGATCCGGACGGCCCGGTGATGGCGACGAACTCGCCGCCGTCGATGCGCAGGTCCACGCCTGCCAGCGCCTTCACGGTCTGCCCGCTCATGGCGTAGTGGCGCTGCACGCCATGCAGTTCAATCATTCCCGCTCCCTCGTTCCCCCGAAACGCAACCGACCGCCGGCAGGGCGGAAAGGTTCCCGCGCGCGTGCCCGCATCGGTATTGTTCGATGTCGTATGCCAATCCGCCATTTGAGCGGACCGGCCGGGGGCATCAAGTCCCTTTGGTCATGGATGGCCGCCATCGGCACCAGCCGATGGGCGAATGGTGCCGGCATGCGCGCTGGCGAGCCGCAAACGCAAGCGCTGCGGTGACGCCGCTTCCGCAATCAGGCGATCGAACGCCGGGGGCGCGCCTGCAGGGCGAAGGCCTGGACCCGGGCACCGACCCAGGACAGGCCCGCGCAGCCGAGGCCGAGCAGGGCCCAGCCGGCGGCCGCGTCGCCGAGCGCCTGCTGGAAGGCCGCCCACACCGAGGCGCCGTAACGCAGGCTCACGATGCCCAGGACGATCACCAGCGCGGCGCTCAGCCAGCGGGACAGCCCGCGTTCGATGCCGGGCTCGCGCTCGGCCACCAGGCCGGCGACGGCCGTCGCGAAATCGGCGGGTGGCTCGCCGTGCGGGCGGGAACGGACAGCGCGGGCCACGAGGCGATAGTCGCGCACGGCGGTCTCCGGATCGGCGTCACCGGCCTGTCGTGCCGCGTGCCGGCCACGTTCCTGCTGCTCCCATTCGCGGGCGTCGAAGGGCGGTTCCAAGGGCGTGCCCGGCATGGGCGGGTTCTTGTCGCGGGTGTTCATGCGGGGACTCCCATGCGGGCTTCCAGGATGTCCCGCAAGCGTTTGCGGCTGCGGAACAGATGGCTCTTGATGGTGCCTTCGGCCAGTCCGGTGGATCGGGCGATGTCACCGATGTGCATTTCTTCCAGATGGTAGAGCGTGAGCAGCATGCGCTGCAGCGGCGGCAGGGCGTCAATGGCGGCGTGCAGGTGCGCCTGGAGATCCTGATCGACCGTCGCCGCTTCCAGATCGAAGCCATCGCTGACGCGATCGGCCGGGGCGAGGCCATCCGCTTCGTCACGGGTTTCCACCAGCGGCAGTCGCTTGCGTTCGATGTGCCGCAGCGCCACCGAGCAGGCCACCTGCGCCACCCACGATTTCAGGGCGCTGTCGCCACGGTACTGGTGCAGTGAACGGTAGATGCGCAGGAACACCTCCTGGCACAGTTCGCGGGTGTCCTCCGGATGCCGGACGATGTCCTCCACGATGCGCCAGCACAGGCCCTGGTAGGTCCGCACCAGGTGTTCGAACGCGCCACTTCGGCCCGCCAGCACGGCCTCGACCAGATCGCGATCGGCCTGCGGAGCGGTCTCGGTGGCGGCGGAAGGGATGGGCATCCGCATAGGGATACGCCGGAGCGGCGAACGGTTGCAACCGGCGAAAGTGCAACCGGCGGGCCGCCGGGCGTATCTCCGTCCACAAGCCCTCCCGCGGCCCATCCCACGACCCACCCGACCGGTACCCGCCATGAACTTCGAACTGCTCATCCCCATCACCCTGATCATCGGCATCGTCTACTCCATCAAGACCGTGGTCGACGCCTATACGCGCCGTCGGGTCATCGAGTCGCGCGGGTCCGAGGAACTGGTGCGATCGCTGCTGGAAGGCGAGACCACCCGCCGCCGCCAGGCCTCGCTGCACTGGGGCTGCGTGATGCTGGCGCTGGCATTGGGTTTCGCGGGGGTGGAACTGATCGGCGCCGACGAGATCACCCCCGGCACCATCGCGCTGCTGCTCGGCGCGACCGGCCTGGGCAACGTGGCCTACTACCTGCTGGAACGCCGCGCCCGGTAACCACCCGCCATGCGACCGGGACGCCGCGTCCCGGTCGCCATGCCGTTCGTCGCGCAAGGAACAACACCATGAAGCACTTCCTGGCAGCCATGCTGCTGGCGGCCATGCCGGCGATCGCATCGGCCGGCGATCCCGACTTCGCGCCGCTGGCCCGCCTCATCCGGCAGACCAAGGACGCCACCGCGCATCCCTCCGGCACCGCGGTGGCGGTGGTGAAGGACGGCAAGGTGATCTACGAAGGCTATTTCGGCGACGCGGACATCGCGGCGCATGTACCGGTGACCCGCGACACCGTGTTCTACATCGCCTCGGCCACCAAGCCGTTCTTCGCCCTGAACGCGCTGATCGAGGAACAGGCCGGGCAGCTGGACATGCGCGTATCGATGCGGGAGATGTTCCCGGATCTGCGCTTCACCGGTTTCGATGCGGCAACGGTGACGCTGGGCGATCTGCTGGTGCACGGCTCCGGCGTGGACAACCCGCCGCTGGTCTGGGCGACCGCGTTCAGCGGCGTGCACGATGCGGCGTCGCGGCGCGCGCTGGTGGCGCTGTCGGCGCCGGATCCGGAGGCCACGCACGGCAGCTTCAAGTACACCAACGTCGGCTACAACATCGCCAGCGTGTGGATGGACGAACGGTTCGGCACGCCGTGGCAAACGCAACTGGAGCGCGCCATTTTCCAGCCATTGGGCATGCGCCACACGACCGCCCGGATCAGCCGCGCGCACGCAGCCGGCTGGATCCTGGCCAAACCCTATTCGTTCGCCTCGGACGAACCGGGCGTGCCGCTGTATCTCGCCAAGTCCGACGACACCATGCAGGCGGCGGGTGGACTGGTCTCGACGGCGCCGGATCTCGCCCGGTTCCTGCTGGCGCAGTTTCCAGATGCGCGTGCCGGTGGCCCGCCGGCGACGGCGATCATGCGTTCGCACCAGACCCGGATCGGGCTGGACGCGAAGTACCAGGATTTCCAGCGCACCGGCTATGCCTGGGGCTGGTACACCGGTCCCTACAAGGGCCGGAGGATGCTGCACCACTTCGGCGGCTTCGCCGGCTTCCACGCGCACCTGTCGTTCCTGCCGGAAGAAGGCATCGGCCTGGTGGTACTCAACAACGAGGACATGCTGGGCGCGCAGCTGACCAACCTCATTGCCGATCACGTGTATGGCCTGCTGCTGGGCGAGGCGGACATCGCCACGACCTCCACGCGCCGGTTCGCGGAATTGCAGGAGAAAGCGCGGGCGTTCCGCCGGAACATGCTGGCGAAGCGGGAAGAAATCCGCGCGCGCGCCTGGCACTTGTCGGCGCCGCGGGATCGCTATGTCGGTACTTATCGACATGATCTGCTGGGCGACATGGTGGTCACCCGCGAAGGTCCGGGCGGCCTGCGGATCCGCTGGGGCCGGCTGGATGCGGTGGCGACCGGTGCCGAGCAGCCGGATCACGTGCGCGTCGAATTCGCGCCCAACAGCGGCCAGCTGCTGGCCTTCACGGTGAAGGATGCCCGGGTCGAGTCGATTGCCTTCGACGGCATGGCGTTCCGGAAGCGGAGCGTGGCAGCGCCGCAAGAATCGTCGGTCGGATCTGTGTCGCCGTCTTTCTCGAAAACGTCGATATCAAATGGCGCGAGATGAATTTCGTGAGGGGGACGTCATGGCGTAGGCCCATTCGCAGGTCCGCTTCCGCGGCTTGATGACTAGATGCATTGCGAACGCTCGCGCATATTCTCAATCAGCATATCAGCCTGTTCCGGTTTCAATTTCCCCAGTACATTGATTTTCATGCGTTCGCACGATATCGGCTGGTTTGCTTTTACCCGGTTGTAGCTGTTGTAGATGTTCATGAGGGGAATTGACGAGGCAGCGCAGACGCCCAGGAAGACGAGCAGGCCTAAACGACGGGGAGGGCTTGAAGCGAGGGCGGGTGCCTGGTAGCGAAGCGAGCCGTCAAAGGGCTCGTCCAGCGGCAATATGCTCTCGTGCGACTTGAGAATCACGGACATCCTGGCTAGGCCATGGTGTTTCTCGGCACGGGTCCATAGGTTGGCGGGCACCACCAGAAACTCCCAGGAATCGCTGACACCACCCTCGTAGAACACGCGAAGAACATAGGCGTCGCGCAACAGCGCTTCCAGGGTGGTGAGGTCTTCCCCGAAGGTTTCATGATGGAATCCCGGCCAATGGAACTCGCACGTGCGTCCGGCGAAATGGACCGTGGTGCGCTCGTCGTCATCGTCTGCCTCCACCTGGATTTCGCCGGGTGGAAGCCATTCTTCCAGGCATTCGAGCAGCGAGGACATGCCTTGCCGCCAATCAATGACGATCTCGAAGACGTGGCGGAAGAGGTCCAGGTAGTCGTGCTCGTCGCCGTATCCGTCGAGTTCCTCGGGATAGTCGGCTTTCAGCGAGGCACGCGCCTTGCGTACCGCGTCGCTTCCGGGATGCTCGAACAGTCCGCTGAACTGATCCCATGTGGGTAGGCGCATGAAGTGTCCTCGGCCGGATCGTTGTGTCTGTAGCGGTCGAGTATGGTGGGACGAGAATGACGCGTCCCTGGGAAAAATCCTAAAAATTCACGCGAATGCTCGCGGAGAATCATCCTGGACGTGTCGTGACGACGCGCAATGCCCGGAGCAGTGCATCGCGCGGTGGAACGTCTACTCGCGTCGCTTGCGTGGCTTGCGTGGACGCTTGGTCTCGGTGGCGGCGCGTGGCGCTTCCCCGGTCGCCAGCAGGCCGCCATCGCTCATCTGTTCCAGCCAGGCCAGCGCGTCGAGGTAGGACAGGAACGATTGCAGGTAGCCTGGCGACTGCTCGCGCATCAGGGTGAGCGAGCGGTGCACCAGCCGTCCCGAGTTGAGCGGGCCGGCGTCGGCGGGCGCCGTTTCCAGCGATTCGCGGAGCTGGCTTTCGGCGCGGATCCGCGACCACAGCCTGCGCAGATCCGCCAGCATCGCGACTTCCGGAAACGGAGGTCGCGGTGGTTCGCCCGCCGCCAGTTGCTCGCCGTCGCGCACCGCGATCTGTTCGGCGATGTGATCGCGCAGATCACCCAGCGCCGTGTGCAGCGGCAGGGTGGCGGGCGGTGTGGAAGGCGTGGCGGTGTTTCCGTCGTGTTCGCGCAGTGCGGCCACTTTCGCGTCGAGCACACGGCGTACGCCTTCGCCCTGTCCGGCGGCGCGGCGCTCCAGCGCCTCGGCGATCAGCGTGCGAACCGGAACCACGACCGGCCCCTGTCCGCGCACGGCGTCAGCCGGGCCGTCGAGTGGCGCGCCCTTATCGCGCATGGGTCGCGTCGGTGGCGGACGGCGCGGCCGCCTTCGGCCGCGGCATCGGCGCGATTTCCACCCGGCGGTTGCGCGCGCGGCCTTCCTCGCTGGCGTTGGAGCTGACCGGCTGCTCGGAGCCGAACGCGGCGGCGAACACGGAGGAGGCGGGCACGCCCTCGACGATCAGGGTGCGGGTCACGGTGAGCGCGCGATTGGCCGATAGGTCCCAGTTGTCGGCGAACTGGCGGTTGCCGTCGCGCACCTGGCGATCGTCGGTGAAGCCGCTGACCATCAGGATCTCGTCGCGGGCGCGCAGGTAGTCGGCCAGTGGGCCGGCCAGGCTCTTCAGCAGCGCCTGGCCTTCCGGCTGCAATTGATCGGAGTTCAGCGCGAACAGCACGCTGCCGCGGATGCCGATGCGGCCGTCGACCAGCGTGACCCGGCCTTGCGCCAGCGGCACCGCCAGCGCCTGTTCCAGCGCCTTGCGCCGCTGGGCCTCGATCTGGCGCTGGCGGACTTCCTCGTCCAGCCGGTTCGACAACTGCACCTGCGCGCCGATCACGCCGACCAGGATCAGCACGAATACGCCCAGCAGCACCGACATCAGGTCGCCGAAGGCGGCCCAGATCGGCGTGGTGGATTCGACCTCGGCTTCGATGTCCGCGCTCATGCGGCTTCTGTTTCAGTGGAGGCCTGCTCGGAGGAGGACGCCTGCGCCAGCGAAGCATTCCGGCCGGACAGATGCTGCAGATCCTCGATGATCTGGCGCTGCGCCAGCATGCTCAGGTCGATGACCTCGCGCGCCTGGGCGACGTAGTACGCCAGTTGCTCGTCGCTGCGGGCAAGCGACTTGTCCAGTGCGGTCTCGACGCCCTGCAGGCGTTCCACCAGGCGGTCGTTCCATTCACCGAACTGCTGCACGGCCGCGCCGAAGGCATCGCCCAGGCCCGCCACCTCGACCGCGCCCGCGGTGACCTGGCTGGCGGCATCGCCGAGCCGGCCGGTCTCGGCCTCGATGTGATCGGTGAAGCGGGTGCCGACGCGATCCAGCAGATCCGCGGAGGTGGTGACCAGCGCGTCGATGGCGGTGCGCTGCTCGGTGGAGGCGTGGTTGACCGCGTCCAGCAGGGTCTGCAGCGTTTCCAGCAGCCGGCTGCGTTCCTCCAGCATGGCGGTGTCGCGGACCATGCTGTCGGACAGCTTCTGGCGCAGTTCGGCGATCACCTCGGCGGCGGCCTTGGGCGCTTCCGACGCGGTCTGCACCAGCCGCGAGATCTCGGCGATGGTGTCGCGGGCATGCGCCCCGGTCTGCGCGGAGATGTCCTGCGCGGTGTTGGCGAGGGTGTCGCAGATGGCCTGCTGGCGCTGCGCGGCGAGATCGCCGGCCTGCTCCCAGCGCTGTCCCAGCGCATCGGTCATCGCGCCGAACGCGTCGCTCCAGCGGGACAGGCGCTGTTCG
>NZ_JANJUE010000247.1 GCF_024710765.1 Pseudoxanthomonas sp. | reverse complement strand
GCCGGGGAGGTGCATCCGGGTTGGCGGCGGATGACGGCGAGCGCGCCGGCTTCGATGGCGGCTGGGGCATCGGCGAAGCGGAGAGGAGAGCGGGGGAGGTAGTCATTGCCGAGGAAGAAGACTTTGCCGATGGCTTCGACGGCGCAGGAAGCGGTTTTGAGAGTGGTTTTGCCGCGATTATCGGGCCGGATCATGCACTGAACGGCGAGGGCGGTGATTTCGTCGGGGGCGGTATTGGGCGGGAGTTCAATGGCGGCGCGGACCCAGCCGGATCGAGTGATGAAGTCTTCGGCGCGGCCGGTGGAGGAGCCGGCCCAGAGGTTGGAGTTCCGGCGGCCGGCGAGGATCTGGACAGCGCCTCCGCTGAGGTTCAGTTTGAGTTCGACGGTGAGGTAATTGCGGGGGTCGGAGATGGACTCGGAGTTGGGGGAGCCGGGGGCACGGAGTTTCTTCTCTCGAATCAGTTCCCGGGCCGCGATGGAGTAGGTGAGGGGGAACTGGTCCATGACGAGTTCTCGGGAACCGTTGGCGAGGTCGGCATCGACGGGGGCTAACTGGAAGCGGATGAGAGAGTTGCCGCGGGCGGGTTCCACCATATTGTTGTCAGTGACGGGTTCGAGGACGGGGTGGAAGGCTTCGCGGCGGCCGTCGTAGGGGATATCTCTGTGGTCGCGGGTCTGGATGAGTGTGCGAGCGGGGGCGCCATTGGAATCGAGCCAGACGCGGTAGACGTATTCGATATCGGTGGGGCGTCCCCAGCGGGCCATGAGGGAGCGGGTGGAAGTGCCGCCGTCCTCATTGGAGAAGATGACGGTGTATTCGAGGACGCGTTGGTTGCGATCGCTGGAGCGGGTGACGTAGGTGAGGAGAGGGATGTCGGAGAAACGGGGGAGGGTATTGGAGCGGGGATAGAGGATGGGGGCGTGAGCGAGGAGGAGATAGCTGGGATCGGAGGGATTGATCTCGCGGACGCGGGCGTCATGGATCTCGAGGCGGGCGTTTTCGGCGGAGAGCTTGGAATCGCGAGAGAGGCGAAGGGTATGGGAGCCGGCGGGCAGGCGACCGAGGAAGACCGAATAGGTGTGCCGGCGAGGTCCGCCGTAGACGATGACGTGCTGGGGTGGGAGTCCGGCGATGGTCAGGCGGACGAGAGCGGCTTCAGCGCCGGCACGGGCCCAATCAGCGCCGGGGGAGGAGAGTTCGAGGTCGGCGACGAGTTCGGAGCGGGGGTTGGCGACAGAGAAGGGGAAATCCCGGATTTGGGCAAGGGCGGGGGCAAGGGAGAAGAGGAGGAAAAAAGTGTAGCAGAGGGCGAGACGCCGGATGGTGGAGAAGAGGG
>NZ_JANJUE010000052.1 GCF_024710765.1 Pseudoxanthomonas sp. | reverse complement strand
TTTCGCCGCCCGGTTCGCGTTGGCATAGGGCCGGACGTGGCCGCTTGGGCCCGTGCGGTGCCAGGGGCCCGGCGCGCGGACGCGCCGCCCGGACTCCCCCAACGCACGGACCCAAGCGGCCACTGTTTCCGTACCCTGGAGCCCGCCATGTCCCTCCCCCGCGTGTTGTCCTCCCGCCCGGCCGGATGGCTTCCCGGCCTGCTGCTGGTCGTTGTCGCGACCGGCGCCTGCTCCCGGCAGCCGGAACCGGCGCCAACCGCGACCGCGGCCAAAGACGTAGCGGCACCGGCGCCCGCGGCGCCGGCGGTGGACGCGCTGGCCGAGGTCACCGCCTCGATGGAGCGGTTCCTGGCCGCGCGCAGTTTCCATGCGGTGATGACCGTGGAAGGCAGCCAGCCGATGCAGAACGAGATGGACTTCGTCGCGCCGGATCGCTACCGCATGATCATGCCGGTCGGCACCCAGGTGATCATCGGCGACACCATGTACATGGAGATGCACGGGCAGCAGACGAAGGTGCCGATCCCGGAAGGCACGGTCAGCCAGTGGCGGGATCCGATGAAGATCCGCGAGAACCGCAGCGGGATGTCCGCCGAGTTCCTCGGCGAGGAAAACGTGGACGGCCAGCGCGCGCGCCGCTACCGGGTGCGCCACACCCAGCCCGAACCCGGTGAATTCCTGTACTGGATCGATCGCGATGGCCGGCCGCTGCAACTGCGCCACAGCGGCGAGACCGCCAGCGGTCCCTACACCATGACCCTGGCGTACTCGCGCTTCGACGATCCCGCCATCACCATCGAGTCGCCCTAGCCGATCGCGGCGGGCGCCTCGCCTGCGCGGTCACGCTGCGCCAGGTATTCGCCGAAGGCATAGCCGGAACCGGCGATGGCGCAGGCCAGCGCCACCATCAACAGACCGATTGGGATCTTCCTGGGCATGGCGAGCACCCGTGTCCGGCCGGCGGAAACCGGGAACGTCCTGACGCCATGCCAGCGCGGATGGTCATGCGTAACTCCTGTTTAACCCGCGCACGGCCACACTCCGGGACCGGGAAGGGGGAGCGACAGGATTGTCCGAACGCATCAAGCACAACGGCATCGCCGTGCTCGTCGTCGTTTCATTGCATGCCTTGATGGTGAGCCTGCTCTGGCGCCTGCCGACGACTTCCGACGCGACCGCCGCGCGCGAATCCGGTCCGCGCATCCGTTTCCTGCCGCGCGAAGCGCCGGTGCGGACATCGGAACCGATCCGCGCCGCGACCGCGACATCCCCCCGCCCCGCGCGTACTCCCGCGCCAACGCCGCCGACCGGGTCCGCGCAGGCGGCGGTCCAGGTCGCCGACCCCGATCCGCTTCCCGCCTCCGCGGCTGATCTCCTCGCCCAGGGCGCGGCCTGGGCGAACGCCTCCGCGCCGAAGCCGGACTTCGGCAGCAATCCGTTGCGTCAGCGCCACGCGCGCCTGCCCGGCGGCGATCGCCCGGGTCGTTTCGTGATGCGCCGTTCGGTCAGCCCGGAACAGGTGGTCAGGTTCATCGGCCTGCTGTTCGCCGGGCCGGGTTACGACACCGATCCCTGCCGGCGCATCCGCCAGAACGTGGACGGCCTGATGACCGACCTCAGTGACCCCGGCCGCGAACAGTTGGGCCGGGAACTGGATGAATACGCGTTCCGGTGCATGCGCTGAACGCCCTATCCGCCCGGAAGTGCGAAAACGTGAAACTCACCTGATCCGGGGGCGTCGGGACGCGACAAATGTGAATAAAAGCGTGGCAGAATCGGACACGAATCTGAATCCAAACAATCACTTGCCTTGAGGCAAGAGGTTTGGATTGTTATCCTGTAACCGTTTTCGACGTTCACACGGCGCTGACGCCGCAAGCGCGTCCCCGCCCGCCGAGGCCCTTCATGCCCCGTCCCAACCTGCTCGCCCTGTCCCTCTCCCTGCTGTGCCTGGCCGGCGCGCCGCTCGCGCATGCGCAGGACGGCATTCCGCAGGACGACAACCTGAAAACGGGCAGTGCCGCTTCCGCCGCCAAGGCCAAGGCCGGCGGCGCGGTGACCCAGAAGGAATCCCTTGCGGTCAGCCACAAGGGACCGGCGCTGCCGGTTCCGCCGCCGCGTCCCGACACCGGCGTTCCCGCCGAACCGCTGCAGCCCAGTTCGCCCTGGAGCGGCGGTGGCGAGCTCGGTTTCGCCTCGGCCCACGGCAACAGCAGCACGGAAAGCCTCAATGCGCGCCTGGATCTGAACTACGCCGATGGCGGCGCGTGGAAATACAGCGGCAGCCTGTCCGGCCTGCGTGCCAGTTCCGAATACAAGTCGACCCAGGCCGACGGTTCGGTCAAGCGCGATCGGCGTACCACCGCCAACCGCTACACGCTGACCGGCAACGGTGCCTACCGGACCGACTCGCGCGGCACCGTGAACACGTCGCTGCGCCACGAGGAAGACGATTTCGGCACCTTCAGCCGGCAGACCTCGGTCAGCGTCAGCTACGGCAACCGCGTGGTCGATGGCGATCGCACCCAACTGGATCTGCAGGTGGGTCCGGGCTTCCGCCGCGCCTACGACACCCTGGAAGAGCGCAACGAATCCAGCGTGATCGGACGCGGCCTGGTGGATCTGCGGGTATCGCTGAGCGAGAACACCGAACTGGTCAACAAGCTGCTGGTGGAATCGGGCGAGTACAACACCTTCGCCCAGAACGATCTGGGCCTGTCGGTGACGATGAACTCGCACCTGGCGCTGAAAGCCGGCTGGCAGGCGCGCCACAACAGCGATGCCGCCGAGAACCTCAAGCGCACCGACACGCTGACCACCATGAACGTGGTCTACAAGTTCAAGTAGAGCGGCGCGTGCTCCGCTGACGCGATACCGGAGTTTGCTTCACCCATCGCGGTGTCGACGGTGTCTGCTTCTTTTCCGTATTCGATCGGTCGGCGTGAGCAACTGCTTTCCCCACTCCAGCGCGCAAATCCCCCGTCACCCGCTGGCGCGGGTGCCCGCCCCCTTTTTCCAAGGGGGCTAACTGCTTCCCTGCTTCCCCTTTTGAAAAGGGCCGGCTGCTTTTTGCCTCCCCCTTTGCAAAAGGGGGACCGAGGGGGATTGCTTTTCAGGCTGGCGCCACGCCGGGCGCGCCTGCTTTCCCCACTCCTGCACGCAAATCCCCCGCCACCCGCTGGCGCGGGTGCCCGCCCCCTTTTTCCAAGGGGGCTAACTGCTTCCCTGCTTCCCCTTTTGAAAAGGGGCCGGCTGCTTTTTGCCTCCCCCTTTGCAAAAGGGGGACCGAGGGGGATTGCTTTTCAGGCTGACGCCACGCTGGGCGCGCCTGCTTTCCCCACTCCTGCACGCAAATCCCCCGCCACCCGCTGGCGTGGGTGCCCGCCCCCTTTTTCCAAGGGGGCTAACTGCTTCCCTACTTCCCCTTTTGAAAAGGGGCCGGCTGCTTTTTGCCTCCCCCTTTGCAAAAGGGGGACCGAGGGGGATTTGCTTTCAGGCCAGCGCGGCGTCGAGCAGTTCGCCCGCGCCATGCGCCAGCAGTTCGGCGGCGACGGCCTTGCCCAGTTCTTCCGGAAACCGCGACGATCCGCTGCCGTCCGCGCGCACCGCCCGGCCATCCTGCGCCGACCCCACCAGGCCATGCAGATGCAGTTCCGCGCCATCGGCCGACAGTGTGGCGAAAGCCGCCACCGGCACATGGCAACTGCCGTGCAGGGCGCGGTTCATCGCCCGCTCGGCCTCCACGCAGCAACGGGTGTCGGCATCATCCAGCGCGGCGAACAGCGCGATGGTCGCGGCATCGCCGGCACGGCATTCCACCGCCACCGCGCCCTGCGCGGGTGCGGGCAACCATTCCGGCGGCAGCAGGCGCGCGCGGATGCGCGCGTCGAAACCCAGCCGTTGCAGTCCGGCGCAGGCGAGCACGATGGCGTCGTATTCGCCGGCGTCCAGTTTCGCCAGCCGCGTGTTGACGTTGCCGCGCAGATCGCGCAGCTGCAGATCCGGGCGGCGCGCGCGCAGCTGCGCCTGCCGGCGCAACGACGAGGTGCCGACGATCGCGCCCTGCGGCAACGCGTCCAGATCCTCGTAGCGGTTGGACACGAAGGCGTCGGCCGCATCGGCGCGCGCCAGGACCGCGGCCAGCGCGAATGGCGGCTCCAGATCCATCGGCACGTCCTTCAGCGAGTGCACCGCGCAATCGGCCTCGTCGCGCAGCATTGCCACTTCCAGTTCCTTCAGGAACAGGCCCTTGCCGCCGATGGCGGCCAGTGAGCGATCCAGCACCTCGTCGCCGCGGGTGCTCATCGGCACCAGTTCCACCTCCAGGTCCGGGTGGGCGGCGCGCAGGCGTTCGGCGACGTGTTCGCTCTGCCAGAGGGCGAGCGGGCTCTTGCGGGTGGCGATGCGGAGTTTCATCCGCGCATTATCCCGCACCTCGCGCCGGCGGGCACGGCCGGGGCGTCAGAGGTGGCGCACGGTCTCGCGCAGGCCGGCCACGCAGCGGCGGCTGACTTCCAGCGGGGCCTTGCCGTGGCGCAGGATGGCCTGGACATGGCCGTCGCCGGCGCGCTTGAGTTCCACCAGTTCGTGCCGTGCCACCAGGCAGTTGCGATGGATGCGCACGAAGCGGTCGCCGAATTCCTCTTCCAGCGACTTCAGCGATTCCTCGATCAGATCCTCGCCGCGCGCGTGGTGCACCACCACGTACTTCTCCTCGGCCTGGAGGTAGTGGACCTCCTCGATCGGGATCAGCCGCAGGCTGCCGCGCATGCGCGCGCACAAATGGGTGCGGACCTGGCGGGCGGGCCCGGCCTGCGGGTCGTGGCCGTTGCCATTGGCCCGGCCAGCCACGAACATCCGCGCGCGCTCCAGCGCCGCGGACAGGCGCTCGGCGCGGATCGGTTTCATCAGATAGTCGATCGCGGCGGCCTCGAAGGCCGACAACGCGTGCGCGTCGTAGGCGGTGCAGAACACCACCGCCGGACGCGGATCGAATGCCGCCAGGTGACGCGCGGTTTCCAGTCCGTCGACGCCGGGCATGGCGATGTCCAGCAGCACCACGTCGGGCCTGTGCTCGGCGCAGGCCTGCAGGGCTTCCACCCCGTTCTCGGCCTCGGCCACCACTTCCACGCCGGGCTGTTCAGCCAGCAGCGCGCGCAGGCGCTCGCGGGCCAGCGGTTCGTCGTCGGCAATGACTACCTTCACGGCACGAGGTTCCTCTCGTTCGAACGCCAGGGACGTCTCCACCGATGTTAGCCCCCGTCGTTGCGGACGTCATCCATGGCGAAGAATCGCGGTTTCTCCGGTTACAACGCGAAAACGCGCGACATCCAGTCACCGAGATCGCGGATTTCCTCCGCGCAGACCTGGTGTGCCATCGGATAGCGGTGCCAGTCCACGGCGAATCCCATGGCCTGCAGGGCCTGCGCGCTGCGTTCGGCGTGCACCAGCGGAATCACCGGGTCGCCGATGCCATGCGCCATGAATACCGGTTGCCGCGTCGCGGCCGTGTCGAGATGGCGGTGGGCCGCCTCGGCGCCGGGCAGGTAGGTCGACAATGCGATCACCCCGGCCAGCGGCAGCTTGCGCCGCAGCGCCGCGGACAGCGCGATCGCGCCGCCCTGGGAGAAGCCGGCCAGCAGCAGGCGCTCCGGCGCGATGCCGCGGGCGAGCTCGCGCGCGATCAGCGCATCGACCTGGACCAGCGATGCCTCGATGCCGTCGGCGTCCGCGCGGGTGGCGAAGTCCATCCCGACGATGTCGTACCAGGCGCGCATGCGCACGCCGTTGTTGATGGTCACCGCGCGCACCGGCGCATGCGGGAACACGAAGCGCAGCGCCGGCCAGTCCGGTCGCACCAGTTCGGGCACGATCGGCGCGAAATCATGGCCATCGGCGCCCAGGCCATGCAGCCACAGCACGGACCAGGCCGGCGCGGCGCCGGTTTCCTGTTCCACGGTTTCCAGCAGTTCGGTGACGGTGTCGTTCATGCCGCCATTGTCGCCGTACCGCCGCACCGGTGCCAGCGACCTACTGCGGTGGCAGCCGGAACCGCACGGTGCGCTGCCAGGCCTGCGAGCGCCCGGTGGCCTCGAAACGCCAACGCGATGCCACCGCCACCGCGGCCGCGTCGAACACGCCCTGCGGCTGCGCCGCGGTCAGGCGCACATCGCCGACGCTGCCATCGGGACGAATCACGAACGCCAGCTCCACTTCCCCTTCCAGCCGGTTGCGCAGCGCCGGCAACGGATAGCGTGGTTGCGCGTCCTGCAGCAGGCGGGGCGCCGATGGCGTGGCCGCACGCGCCGGTGCCGGCGGGGGCGATGCGGTCGCCGTGGACACCGGGGCCATCACCACTTCGTCCGGCGTGGGCCGTTCCAGCGTGGTGGGTGGCGGCGATGCCGTCGCGATCCCGGACGGGCGCGGCGGCTGCGCGGATGCCGCTGGCGACACGGCGGGTACGGCCGGTGCGTTGGGCAACGGGATCGCGGGTGGCGCCAGTACGGTTTCCGGTGCGGCCGGCAGTGCCGTCAGGCCTGCCTGCAGGCGCGGCAGGGCCGGCGCCTGCGGATCCAGTCGACGCAGCAGTTCGAACAGGCGCGCGGCCTCGATGCCATCGCGCCGCTCCAGTGCCTGTTCGGTCGCGATCAGCAGATACGGCTGGAGCTCGGTCAACGCCGCCCGGATGGCGGTGTCATCCGGCCGCCTGGCGCGCGCGGCCAGATAGAACTCCACCGCATTGTCGCCCGCCGGCGCGTACAGGCGCTGCGCCTGCAACGCCTGTGCGGCCAGGCGCAGCAGCTCGCTGTTGTCGATGGCGCCATCCGGCGACACCGCAGGCGCGGACGCCTGCGCGGAGGGTGCCGACGTCACCGCCACGGGCGCTGACGGCTGGCAGGCGCCAAGCGCCAATAGAACGGGAAGGATCCGGTAACCGCGTGATTTCATCGTGTGACTGCCCCCTGAGCGGGCGGCAGAGTACGCGGCGCGGATGACGGAACCGCGTCAGCGCGGTGATTGCCGCGCTTTTTTCCGGAACGGGTCCGGAATCAGAGATCGAACGCGAGCAGATCCCGCCCGGTCGCGGCACGGACGACGCGCTGGTAGACACCGGTGCCGCCACCGCCGTTGGTCATCACCACCAGTCCGCGGCGACGCTGCGGATCGCCCAGCGTGAAGGTTTTGTAGCGGCCGGCGTTGGCGCCGCCATGGAAGAACCAGCGCGTCTGTCCGTCGATG
Organism: Pseudoxanthomonas sp.; assembly: GCF_024710765.1. Lineage (GTDB taxonomy): Bacteria > Pseudomonadota > Gammaproteobacteria > Xanthomonadales > Xanthomonadaceae > Pseudoxanthomonas_A. The sequence goes on along the minus strand of NZ_JANJUE010000052.1, from coordinate 5,829 downwards.
CTTTCCAGGTTCCAGCCCAGGCCCTTGTCGAGCCAGCCCGCGCGCAACGGCATCTGCGGCGCCAGCATGGCCTGGCGGGTGGTTTCGCTGATTTCCCAGGAACCGCGCGATGGGCGTGACATGACATGGGCGATGAAGCGCGCGTAGTCCTGCACCGGCCCGCGCAGGCTGGCGGCGGCATTGGCCAGGAGATCGCCCGGCCACACGAACATGCCCTCGGGCGCGGACGCCCGTGCCTGCGGCAGCGCGCGCACCGCGTCGTCCCAGGTCCATTCGCGCAGCGGCTTGCCGCGCGCCTCGGCGAGGGGTTGCAGCAGCGACCATTGCCGATGGAAGGTCTGCACGGTCGGCGTGGTTCCCGGTGCGGGTTGGCCGATCACCGAGTGCCGCGCCGCGTGCGCGTTCCAGGTGTAGGTGCTGGCCCGCATGCCGGCCGGTTCGAACAGGTGCCGCCAGGCCAGTTGATCCAGGCTTTCTCCGGTGACGGTCTCCGCCACCTGCTGCAGCCAGTAGAACGCCTCGCCCGAATAGTTCACGCCCTGGCCCGGTTCGGCGAGCGTCCGCAACGGTTCGCGATCCGGATGCTCGCGCCAGTTCGGCAGGCCGCTGCTGTGCCGCAGCACATCGCGCACCGTGATCCGATCCAGGCGCGGATCGTCCTTGGCCAGGTAGTCGGGGCGATGGTAGTGGGCCAGCGTCTGGTCGAGCCGCAGCAGGTTGGCGTCGACCAGTTGCAGGACCACGTAGGCGAACACCGGTTTGCTCAGCGAGGCGCATTCGAACACGCTGTCCGCGTCCACCGCCGTGCCGGCCGACGTGTCCGCGATGCCGACGGCGCGATGCCAGGCAACCTCGCCGTCCTCGACCACCGCGATGCCCAGGCCCGGCACGCCGAAGGCGCGCATCCATTCCGGCAATCCGGCGAGGAACGCATCGGACGGAATCCACGGATGGTCGTATTGCGCCGGATCCGCCGCGCGCAGCGGCGAGGGACGCAGCGCCGCGAGCGCCGCGCCGGCCACCGCGGCTCCCAGGAAAGTGCGTCGGCCGAGCATACCGGCGGGCCCCTCATGCATGTGTACCGCTCCCCGTGGTCAACGGACCGATTGGATATCAGTCCGCGCCAGTGGGCAAGCCGGCTCATTGCCGGGGTGGCGCTCCGGATGCGACCGGCGCGCCCAGCGCGCGCAGTTGGTCGACCGCATTGCGGTTGCCGGGATCGCGTTCCAGCGAGAGGCGGTAGTTGCGGATCGCCGCCTCGCGATCGCCACTGATCGCATAGGCTCCGGCCAGCGTGTCGAAGGTGTTGCCGCTGCGCGGATACAGATCCGTATTGAGCTTCAGCACCGCCAGGCCTTCCTTCACCTGGCCATCCTGGACCAGCCGATAGCCCCACGCGTTGAGATCGTCCTCACGCAGCGCGTAGCCAGGATCCTTGCGCTTGAGATCGGCGACCACCGCCATGCCCTGCTCCCAGCCACGCGCGATCAGCCCGCTCCGCAGCGCCTTGACCCGGCGCGGCAATCCACCGCCGTTCTGCACGCTCAGATCCGGCACGTAGAAGCCGGCGATTTCGTCGATGAACTCCTCCGGGTTGGCGCCGGCCAGGTTGGTCAGCACCACCACCGCCAGGTGATCCTGCGGATACACGAAGAACGCGGAACGGCGACCGCCGATGCCCGCCACCGCCGGATGGTCCTCGCGATCAATCCGCGGCCAGCCCGACGCCCAGGAGGTGGCGCGGCCATCGTTGAACCGGCCCGGCGCCCACAGCTCGCGCAGGCTGCCGGCATCGAGCAGGCGACCGCCCTGCAGGGCGATCAACCAGTTCGCGACGTCGGTGGCGGTGGTGTTGATGCCGGCGCCGGTGCGCAGCATGCGCGGGAATTCGTCGAAAGCGTGTTCAAGCGCGCCCGGGCTGGAACCGGTGGCGCCGCCCGCATAGCGATACGGCTGCGCGCGGTGCGGGGTGACGTCGCGCGAATCGCCGAATCCCGCATGGATCATGCCCGCCGGCACGAACTGGCGCTCGGCGATGAAGCGGGTGAACGGCATGCCGCCGAGCGAATCGATGATCCGTCCCAGCAGCACATAGTTGGTCTGGTTGTAGCGGTAGGCCGTCCCGGTGGGGAAATCCATGGGCAGTTTCCGCACGGCGTCCCACGCCGCGTCCTCGCCGCCCTCGCCCACCAGCCCGCCGGTGCCCTGCGCGCGTGGCGGCACCAGGATGTCGGGCAAACCGGAGGTGTGGTTGAGCAATTGCCGGACGGTGATCGGCTGCCAGGCCGGCGGCAGGCCATCCAGGTAGCGCGACACCGGCGCGTCCAGCGACAGCTTGCCGGCCTGCGCCAGTTGCAGGATCGCCACGCCGGTGAAGGTCTTGGTCGCCGAGTTGATCGAGAACACAGTGTCCGGGGTCACCGCGATGTCGTCCTGCAGGTTGGCCTTGCCGTAGCTGCCGGAAAACACGATGCGGCCATCGCGGACCACCGCGACCTGCATGCCGGGGATGCGCCGGCGCGCCATCTTCTCGTGCAGGTAATCCTCCAGCCCCGCCGGCGCCGCCGTTGTCGCGATCGGCGCGGGCTTCGCGGGAGAGGTGGCGGTGGAGGCCGAACCACCCGCGGGCGCGAGGGCGGTGGACGACATCTGCCACAGGGTCATCCATGCGGCGAACAGCAACGGCAGGGTTCTCATGCGTATCCCGATCCAGTGGCGCCCCTTTCCCGGGCAGCATCCGGTTTCGATGCGGGCCGAAGCCGAAAGGTTGCAGCGGCGCGGAGAGAAACGGACCGTCCCCCTCGGACGGCCCACTTCCTCCTGGATGCGGGAGGTGCCGGAAGCGTCGCAGCGGATCAGGCCACCGGCACGCGCGGCGGGAACGTCAGCCGAACAGGCGCATCACCAGCCAGTTGATCGCACCGCCGCCCAGCAACAGGAACGCGAACAGGCTCAGTGCCAGCAGCAGCGGCTTCACGCCGGCCTGGCGAATCGCGCCGGCGTGGGTGCGCAGGCCCAGGGCGGCCATCGCGGTCGCCAGCAGGACGGTATCCAGCTGGACGATCACCGACACCCACTGCGTCGGCAGCAGGTGCAGCGAGTTGAACAGGCTGACCACGATGAACATCACCGCGAACCACGGGATCATCAGCTTCGGCCGCGCGCCGTCGGCCTCGGCGCCGGCTTCCGCGCCGAGGCGCGCGGACAGGATCAGCAGGAACGGCGCCAGCAGCATCACCCGGATCATCTTCTCGATCACCGCCACCGAGGCGGCGGTCTCGCTGACCGCCTTGCCGGCGACCACGACCTGCGCGACTTCGTGGATGGTGGAACCGGCATACACGCCATAGGCGTGCGCATCGATGCCCAGGTGCGGATACAGCGCCGGATACAGGAACATGCCCACGGTGCCGAACACCACCACCGTGGCCACCGCGACCGCCACCTTGTGCGCCTGCGCCTTCACCACCGGCTCGGCCGCCATCACCGCCGCCGCGCCGCAGATCGCGCTGCCCGCGCCGATCAGCATCGAGGTTTCGCGATCGAGCTTGAACAGGCGCGTGCCCAGCCACACCGCCAGCAGGAATACCGAGGCCACGACGATCACGTCGATCACCAGCCCGGCCATGCCGACCTGGGCAATGTCCTGCACGGTCACGCGGAAGCCGTACAGCACGATGCCCAGGCGCAGCAGGGTGCTCTTGGCGAAATCCACGCCCGGGGCCGTGCGCGCGGCGATGCGCGGGAACACGGTGTTGCCGGCAACGATGCCCAGCAGGATCGCGGCAGTCAGGGCGCTGATCCCCCAGCCCTGCACGGTCGGCAGGCTGGCCAGCCACAGTCCCGCCGCCGCCAGCAGCGCGGCCAGGCCAAGCCCCAGCCACCAGCCGGACTGGCGATGCGGAGGGACGGACACGGAGGACATCGATTGGCTGGACATCGGGAAACCGGAGGACTGACGGGAGACAAGGGCGGGACAGGTCCGCCGACGGACGGCACCTTAGTCCCGCCCTTGGAATGAGTCCAATGCATATAATTCCCTCATGCATGAATATTCCTCATTCACTTAACCTCCATCTGCTGCGGGTGTTCGTCAGCGTGGTCGAGCAGCAGGGCTTCTCGCGCGCGGCCGAGACGATGTTCATCACCCAATCGGCGGTCTCCAAGGCGGTCCGCGAGCTGGAACACCAGCTCGACCTGCCGCTGATCGACCGTGCCCCCGGTGGCGCGCGCGGCATGCGCGGCATCCGCCTGACCGAAGGCGGACAGGCGCTGTACGAGCACGCGCGCGGCATCTTCGCGATGGAGCGGATCGCGCTGGAGGACATCCGCGAACGGGTCGGCCTGCGCAAGGGCGAGCTGCGGATCGGCGCCAGCACCACGGTGGCCGGCTACTGGCTGCCGGTGCACGTGGCCGGCTATGCCCGCCGGCATCCGGACATCCGCACCCAGGTGATGGTCGCCAACACCGCCCAGATCGCCCAGGCCATCATCGACTGCACGGTGGACGCGGCATTCGTGGAAGGGCCGGTGGACGATCCGCGCATCGATCGGCGGGTCTGGCGCGAAGAGGCGCTGGTGGTGATCGCCCCGGACGATCTGGGCGCCAGCGGCAACCGGCTGGCCTCGGCCGCCAGCCTGAGCGAACAGACCTGGCTGCTGCGCGAGGAAGGCTCGGGCACGCGCCGGGTGGCCGAGCGCCTGCTGCAGGCGCACGGCATCACCCCGAAGCACCAGGTGGAAATAGGCAGCAACGAGGCGATCGCCCGCGCGGTGGCCGCCGGCGCCGGCGTCGCCATCCTGCCCTCGGTGGTGGTGGAGGATCTGATCGCGATGCGCCGGGTGCGCACGCTGTCGCTGGACGGACAGGCCGCGCTGAGCCGTCGCCTGTATCGGCTGGAGCTGCTGAACCGGAGGCGTTCGCCCGCGCTGGAGGCGTTCCTGGCGCAGCTGCCGGGCAACTGAGCCGCCTGCCCTTCATCGCGCGTGCACGGCGGCATGCTGGAATCCAGGCGCAGGTTCCGCCGGCACATGCGAATGAAGACACGCCGCAAACGCGCCTATCCGCTGGACGACATCCGCCGCTTCCTCGAACCCGGCCCGGTGGTGCTGGTCAGTTCGGCCCATGCCGGCCAGCGCAACATCATGACCCTGGGCTGGCACATGATGATGGGCTTCGAGCCGGCGCTGTTCGCCTGCTATCTCTGGCGCGGCAACCATACCTACGGGCTGGTCCGGCGCAGCCGCGAATGCGTTATCAACCTGCCCGGCTCGGACCTGCTGGACGTGGTGGTCGGCATCGGCAACTGCAGCGGCGCGCAGGTGGACAAGTTCGAACGCTTCGGACTCAGCGCCGGCCGCGCCAGCAAGGTGGGCGCGCCACTGATCCGCGAGTGCCATGCCAATTTCGAGTGCCGCCTGTACGAACAGCGCCAGACCGATGCCTACCACCTGTTCATCTGGGAGGTGGTGGCCGCGCATGTCGCCGCCTCGCCGCGCCTGCCGGAAACCGTCCACTACCGCGGCAACGGCGAGTTCATGATTTCCGGGCGCACCCTCAGCCGCCGACGGGCCTTCCGCCCGGAGAACCTGTGAAGCCCGCTCGCGGGAGAGATCCGGGGTGTGGGTGAATCGGCACTGCTGTGTCCGCTGCGAGCGGGCCCCCATCCCAACCTTCCCCCGCAGGCGGGGGAAGGGGCGGTGTCCGGGGTCGGGGCGTCTTTGGCTTGCGGTCGCGGTGCGCCATGGGCGGATGGTCCAACGTTGGCGGATTGCACAACGACGCATGGATACGCCCCCTCCCCCGCGTGCGGGGGAGGGCTGGGGTGG
>NZ_JANJUE010000292.1 GCF_024710765.1 Pseudoxanthomonas sp. | reverse complement strand
GCGCGGAAAGCGGCGGCCAACGCATCAATGTGCGAGGACTTGCCAGCGCCGTCGATGCCCTCGAAGCTGATGAACAGGCCTGTGGGTGGCATGCAGGATTCTTTCTCTACTGACCGCGCTGGAATCGGTTGACGGCACGGTTGTGCTCGTCCAGCGAACTGCTGAAATGGCTGCTGCCGTCGCCCCGTGCGACGAAATACAGGGCCTGGGTCCGTTCAGGCTGAACCGCCGCGAGCAGCGAGGCCTTGCCGGGCATGGCGATGGGCGTGGGCGGCAGGCCTGCGCGGGTGTAGGTGTTCCAGGGAGTATCGGTCAGCAGGTCCTTGCGCCGCAGGTTGCCGTCGAACTTTTCGCCCAGGCCGTAGATGACGGTGGGGTCGGTCTGCAGCAGCATGCCGTTGCGCAGCCGGTTGGTGAACACCCCGGCGATCTGCGCGCGGTCGGAGGCGCGGCCGGTTTCCTTCTCGACGATGCTCGCCAGAATCAGCGCTTCGTCGGCCGACTTGAGCGGCGTGTCGGCGGCGCGCTGCGCCCAGGCGGCCTCCAGGCGCCGGTCCATGGCGTGCAGCGCGCGGCGCAGCACGGCCAGCTCGCTCGACCCCTTGGCGTAGGTGTAGGTGTCCGGGAAGAAACGTCCCTCGGGGTGCACGCCGGGGCGGCCCAGGCGCTCCATGAGGGCGGCGTCAGATAGCTCTGCCGTGTCGTGTTTGAGCTGCTCGTCACGCGCCAGCGCGGTGCGCACCTGGCGGAAAGTCCAGCCCTCGACCAGCGTCAGGGTGCGCAGGGTTTCCTCGCCGCGCACCAGTTTGTCGAGCAGGACGAGTGGCGTGGTGCCGGGCGGAATTTCGTAGTTGCCGGCGCGGATGTCGCGCCCACGCCCCGAAAGGCGGAAGAAGGCATAGAGGATGCGCGCATCCACGCGCACGCCGGCGGCCTGCACGTCCTGGGCCACGCCGCGCGGCAGCGTGCCGGGCTCGATGGCCAGCTCCAGCGGCTCGCTGCCCATGGGCAGCGGGGCGTGCAGCCACCAGGCGGTTCCACCGCCGAGCACCACCGCCAAAAATAGAATCCATGCCAGAAGACGACGCACAACCCTGCTGCCTGTGTGAAAGGGAGCGGG
>NZ_JANJUE010000014.1 GCF_024710765.1 Pseudoxanthomonas sp. | reverse complement strand
TGCACACCAGCGGCACCGGCACCAGGCTGCCCTTGGGCAGGCAGCGCCGCGCGTTGTCCAGGTAGACGGCGATGAATTCCACCTGCGGATACCGGCGCGCCAGGTGGAACAGGCCGGACTTGAACGCCTGCGGATGGATGTCGTGGTTGCGCGTGCCTTCCGGGAACAGGATCAGCGAATCGCCGGCGTCCAGCGCCTGGTACAGCGGTTCCAGCAGATCCTGATCGGGCCTGCTGCGCTGGCGATCGATCAGCACCGCGTTGAAACCGTGCCGGGCCAGCCAGCGTCGCGGGCCATGGCCCCAGTAGTCGCGCGCGGCGACCGGGCGCGTATGCGCGCGCAGGGGCGGCGGCAACGCGGCCCACAGCGCCACCGTGTCGATGTGGCTGGCGTGGTTGGCGAAATAGATCCGCTGGCGCGGTTCCGGCCGGGATCCCTGCCAGCGCGGATACGCGCCGAAGAACAGATGGGCCAGGCCGGCGAGCAGGCGCGATCCCATCAGGTGTTCCCGCGCAGTCGGGCGGCGATCGCGCGGGTGCGGGTGACGCAGGTCAGCAGCGAGCCGATCGCGATGATCCCTGCCGCCGCGGGCAGCACCCACGCGGTGTCGATGAGGAAGCGCTCGCCGACGGCGAGCAGGCAGGCCGCGGTCAGCACCGCCATGCGGTGCTGCTTGGCCATCGGCCCGCGGAAATCCTGGGGCAGGCCGAGGTTGCCGCCGGACACGCGCACATAGGCGGTGAGCGCGGCCAGCAACGCGCCCAGCCAGCCCAGCCAGGGCAGGCCGGCGGCATAGCCCAGACCGACGATCAGCAGCGAATCGGCGATCCGATCGGGAAACTCGTTGTACAGCGCGCCGGTGGGCGTCTGCTTGCCGCCTTCCATCGCGACCATGCCGTCCAGCAGGTTGCACAACAGGCGCAACTGCACGCACGCGGCGCACAGTAGCAGGCCGGCGGTGGAGGGCGCCCACGCCAGCATTGCCGCGCCGACCGCCGCGAAGAAGATGCTGAGCACCGAGATCTGGTTGGGCGTGACGCTCGAGCGCGCCAGCGCCGCGCTCAGTGCGCGCGCCCAGCCGCTGCCGCGCGCGGCGATCGGTCGTCGTTCGGATGAGTTCCCCATGACCGGAGAATAGACGAAATGCGCGGGACGGGCCGGCCAGAGCGATGTATCCGCGACGTCGCCGGAAAAAGAAAAACCCCGCCGGGGCGGGGTTTTTCGGAGCGCGTCGCGTCGGCGGGCCTTACTTCAGGCCGGCATCCTTGCGCAGGGCTTCGGCGCGATCGGTCTTTTCCCACGAGAACGCGGTGGCGGTGTGCTTCTTGCCGGCGCCGTCGACGTAGCTGATCTCGTGCGGCTTGCGGCCGAAGTGGCCGTAGGACGCGGTGGCCTGGTACATCGGATGGATCAGGTCCAGCATCTGGATGATGCCGTACGGACGCAGGTCGAAGTGCTTGCGGATCAGCTTCTCGATCTTGTCGTCGCTGATCTTGCCGGTGCCGAAGGTGGTCACCGAGATCGAGGTCGGCTCGGCCACGCCGATGGCGTAGGAGACCTGCACTTCGCAGCGATCGGCCAGGCCGGCGGCGACCACGTTCTTGGCGACGTAGCGCGCGGCGTAGGCGGCGGAACGATCCACCTTCGACGGATCCTTGCCCGAGAACGCGCCACCACCATGGCGGGCCCAGCCGCCATAGGTGTCGACGATGATCTTGCGGCCGGTCAGGCCACAGTCGCCCACCGGGCCGCCGATGACGAACTTGCCGGTCGGGTTGATGTGGAACTTGGTGCCCTTGTGCAGCCACTTGGCCGGCAGCACCGGCTTGAGGATGGTCTCGCGCACGGCCTCGATCAGATCCTTCTGCTTGACGTCCGGATCGTGCTGGGTCGACAGCACCACCGCGTCGATGGCGACGGCCTTGCCGTTTTCATAGCGCAGGGTGACCTGGCTCTTGGCGTCCGGGCGCAGCCACGGCAGCGGCGAATTCTTCTTCTTGCGCACCTTGGCCTGCTGTTCGACCAGGCGGTGCGACAGGTGGATGGCCGCCGGCATGTAGCTGTCGGTTTCGTTGGTGGCGTAGCCGAACATCAGGCCCTGGTCGCCCGCGCCCTGTTCTTCCGGCTTCTTGCGATCCACGCCCTGGTTGATGTCCGGGGACTGCTTGCCGATCAGGTTCAGCACGCCGCAGGTGGCGCCGTCGAAGCCGACGTCGCTGCTGTCGTAGCCGATGTCCAGGATCACCTTGCGGGTCAGCGCTTCCAGATCGATCCACGCGGAGGTGGTGATCTCGCCGGCCACGATGGCCACGCCCGTCTTGACCAGGGTCTCGCAGGCCACGCGGGCGCGCTTGTCCTGGGCCAGGATGGCGTCCAGCACGGCATCGGAAATCTGGTCGGCGACCTTGTCCGGATGGCCCTCGGAGACCGATTCGGACGTGAACAGGTAGTTGGACATCGGGCTTATATCCCTGTATTCGGATGAAAAGATGGGCGCGAATGATACACGCGCCGGGCGGTGCGTGCATTCTGCGCCGTTCAGGATGTTCCTTGCGTTAAGCCGGACAGGCCGGAGGGCGCGTCCAAGGCTGTCATGGAACCGCCACGCCACTGCCATCGGGCTGTCGCGCCGCCGGCGCAGGCTTCGCGGCGAAACCCGCCGTCCCCGGCCGGATCCGAGCGACCATGCGCCCGCTGGAACAGCAGATTGCCGAACGCTATCCCCACTGGTTCCGTGGCCGCCGCGCCGGCCTGACCCGGCCGCTGCTGCGCACCCTGGGCCGCTGGTCGCGGCTGGACCGGGCCTACGCCTTCCTGGCCGAACATGCCCATCTGCGCGACTTCGCCTTCCTGCAGGCGGCCATCGATTTCCTCAACCTGCGTTACAGGGTCGAGCCGGCCGAGCGCGCGCGGGTGCCGGCGACCGGTCGCCTGCTGATCGTCGCCAACCATCCCTCCGGCGCGCTGGACGCGATGGCGCTGCTGGACTTCGTCGGCGGCATCCGTCGCGACGTGCGGATCGTGGCCAACGACCTGCTGTCCAGCATCGACAATCTGTCCGGGCTGCTGCTGCCGGTGCGCATCCTAGGCGGCCAGCCCCGCCCCGAGAGCATCCGCGCGGTCGAACAGGCGCTGGAAGCGGGGCAGTGCGTGATCGTGTTCCCGGCCGGCGAGGTGTCCCGGCTGGGTCCGCGCGGCATCACCGACACGCGCTGGCGGCGCGGCTTCCTGCGTTTCGCCCGCAGTACCGGTACCCCGGTCCTGCCGATCCGGGTGCAGGCGCGCAATTCTGCCTTCTTCTACGGCGCCTCCGCGCTGTTCAAGCCGGCCGGCACCGCGCTGCTGGCGCGCGAGATGTTCAATCGCAGCCAGCGCCGCATCGCCCTGCGGATCGGCACGCCGATGACCATCGCCGCCAGCGAGGACAGCCAGGCCGCACTGCAGCGCGTGCGCCGCGCGCTGTACGCGTTGGGCCGGCGCGAGGCCGTGCGCGCCGAAGCGGCCGTGCCGGAACCGCTGGTGCCGCCGGTCGCCCCGGACCACCTGGCGATCGCGGTCGACGCGCTGGAACGGCTCGGCCGCACCACCGACGGCAAGCGCATCTGCGTGGGCCGGCTGGCGCCGGATTCGCCGGTACTGCGGGAAATCGGCCGCCTGCGCGAACTGACCTTCCGCGAAGTCGGCGAGGGCACCGGCAAGCGCCTGGACGTGGACCCCTACGACGCTTGGTACGAGCACATCGTGCTGTGGGATGAGCAGGCGCGGAAGATCGCCGGCGCCTACCGGATCGCGCGCGGCGCGCCGGTACTGGCCGAGCATGGCCTGAAGGGACTGTATACCGCGTCGCTGTTCCGCTATGCCGACGACGCCCTGCCGCGCATCGCCGAGGGCATGGAACTGGGCCGCAGCTTCGTTGTTCCGGAATACTGGGGTAGCCGCAGCATCGACTACCTGTGGCAGGGCATCGGCGCCTACCTGTCCCGGCACCCGCGGGTGCGCTACCTGTTCGGCGCGGTGTCGATGAGCGCGGCGTTGCCGCGCGACGCGCGCGAGCAGATCGTCTCCTACTACGCGCGCTACTACGGCGTGGACAGCCGGGACGCGGTGTCGCGGCATCCGTTCCGCTATTCCGCGGTGCCGCCCACCTACGGCGAGATGGACGCCGACACCGCGTTCCGCGTGCTCAAGGCCAACCTGGACGCGCTCGGCGCCAGCGTGCCGATGCTGTACAAGCAGTACACGGATCTGTGCGAACCCGGCGGCGCGCGTTTCCTCGCCTTCGGCGTGGATCCGGCCTTCTGCGATTCCATCGACGGACTGATTGAAGTCGACCTGCACCGGATCCGGCCAAGGAAGCGCGCACGCTATCTGCAACCGGCCACCGAGGCGGTGCCGGCGTGAGCCCGCAGGCCGCCGACGCGGGCATCCGGCGGGCGGTCTTCGTTTCCGACGTCCATCTGGGATCCAAGCACTGCCACGCCGCCGAGTTCGCCGATTTCCTGGCCACGCTGCGCTGCCGCCGACTGTATCTGGTCGGCGACATCGTCGATCTGTGGTGGATGGCGCAGCGCCGCGCCAACTGGGACGCCGCCCATAACCGGGTGATCGAGCAGCTGCACGCGTTGGTCCGCAACGGCACCGAACTGATCTACGTGCCCGGCAACCACGACCGGCCCATCCGCCGCTTCTGCGGCCTGATGCTGCCGGCCATGCAGGTGCGCCGGCGTGCCATCCACGTGACCGCCGACGGCCGCCGGCTGCTGGTCACCCATGGCGACGACTATGACGGCATCACCCATTTCGGTGGCTTGCAGGAAAAGTTCGGCGACTGGCTGTATTACCGCATCCTCACCGGCAACCGCCTGACCAACCGCATCCGTCGCCGCCTGGGCCTGCGCTACTGGTCGCTGGCCGAATACCTCAAGCGCCAGAGCGACGCGGCCGAACGCTACATCGCCCGCTTCGTGCAGGCGGGCCTGGACGACGCGCGCCGGCGTGGGCTGGACGGCATCCTGTGTGGCCATATCCACCGCGCCGCGCTGTTCCAGCGCGACGGCCTGCTGTACGCCAACGACGGCGACTGGGTGGAAAGCCTGACCGCGCTGAGCGAGGAAGCCGACGGCACGCTATGCCTGCTCTCGCACACGGGCCAGGTACTGACGGAAATCCCGCCACGCCTGCGGCTGGTGGCGCGGGAGCGGCCGGAGGCGAAGGCGGCTTGATGGCCGGCTTGGATTCAGCGCGAACAGCAAATCCCCCGTCGTCCGCTGCGCGGCCGCCCCCCCCTTTTTTCGCGTTCAACAGCCGCATGGCTGGTCAAGGGGGTATGGGAAAGCAGTTTCCATCCTGATTGGAGGATTCACCTCCCCCTTTGAAAAAGGGGGATTGAGGGGGATTTGCTCTTCGCCTTATCCATCGCGCCAGCCAGGCAACTGCTAGCATCCCGTCATGGATTCCCTCTCCCAGATCGTCCTTGGTGGCGCCATCGCCGCCGCCATCGCGCCCGCCGGGCATCGCCGCGCCGCGTTGCTGGCAGGCGCCGCGCTGGGCACGTTGCCCGACCTCGACAGCCTGCCGATCGCGCTGCTCACCGATGATCCGGTGGCGCTGATGACGATGCACCGCAGTTTCAGCCACTCGCTGTTCGTGCTGCCGTGGGTCGGCTGGCTGATCTGGTGGCTGTGCAGGCGCCGCGGCGGTCGCGTCGCGCAGGCGTCGGCGCGCTGGTTCTGGGCCATCCAGCTGGCCCTGATCACCCATCCCTTGCTCGACGCCTTCACCGTCTACGGTACCCAGCTGTGGTGGCCGCTGCATCCGCATCCGACCATGTGGTCCAGCGTCTTCATCATCGATCCGCTGTACACGGTCTGGTTGCTGGTTGCCTGTGTGCTGGCCTGGTGTTGGCGCGACCGGCGTGTCGCCCAACGCGCGCTGCTGGCGGGACTGGTGCTGAGCAGTGCCTACCTGGGCTGGTCGTTGCTGGCCAAGGCGCAGGTCGATCGCGCCGCCGAACGTTCGCTGGCTGCGATGGGGCTGAAGGACGCGCATCATTTCAGCGTGCCGATGCCGTTCAATACCCTGCTGTGGCGGGTCGTGGCGATGACACCTTCCGGCTACGTCGAAGCGGAGTATTCGGTGGTCTCCGACCGGGGTGCCATGGCGTTCCGCGGCTATCCCTCCCAGGTGCAGGCGCTGGCCGAGGCCCGCGATGTTCCGGCGGTGCGGCGCCTGCAATGGTTCAACCGCGGCTTCATGCGCGCGCGGGTGCGTGGGGACGGCACGCTGGTGCTGTCGGATCTGCGGATGGGTCTGGAACCCGACTACACCTTCAGTTTCGAGGTCGCGCGCCGCCGGGACGACCGCTGGCTTGCGATACCGCCGGTGCAGCAGCCGTGGCACTCGCCGATCTCGGGCTGGCGCGGACTGCGCACCCTGCTGGCCGCGACCTGGCAGCGCATCTGGCATGCCGACGCCGGGCCGCTGCGCGGCGCCATCGTGGAAGAACCCGCCGTGCCGGGCGACACGCCGGTACCGGGCGCGCCTTGATCCCGCCCGTGTGGCGGATCGCGACGCGACCTCCACGGAATCAGTAGACCGTCGCGCTGGCCTGCACGAAGGCGTAGAAGAACACCGCGTTGGGATCGTTCTGCACGTCGTTCATCTCGCGGCGCATGCCCTCGACCACGTCGGGGGTGACCCGGCCGGCGTCCAGCAGCTGATCCGACGCCGACAGCAGCAGTTCCTCCCAGAACGCGATCATGGTCTTGCGCCGTGCCGGTTCGCGGTTGTCGAAATGGAAGGTCTTGATCTCGGTCTGCACGTCCCGGTAGCCGCCGGCCAGCAGCAGGTTGCCGAGCTTGGCGCCGACGAAGGGATCGCCGCCGTTGTCGTACTGGAAATCGTTGAATGCCATCCAGTAGCGCCAGACGTTGGGCGAGTAGGGATGCAGCAGGAACGAGGAGTTCATCACCTCGGTGACGTAGACCGGCGATCCCGGCGCCAGCACGCGCCGGACCTCGTTGAGCACGCGTTGCGGCGAGGGCACGTGTTCGAGCACCCAGCACAGGAACGCCGCATCGAAGCTGCGCGGTTCGAACGGCAGGTTGGTGGCGTCGGCCTCGTGCAGTTCGTAGCGGTCCCGGTACCAGGGCATCTGCGCCAGGTTGCGGCGCGCGGCCTCCAGTTGCAGCGGGTTGAGATCCACGCAGGTCATGTGGATGTCCGGGAATCGCCGCAACAGGATCTCGGTCTGCGCACCGACCCCGCTGCCGACTTCCAGCGCGCGGCGCGCGCCGGTGTAGTCGATGCGGCTGAAGATGGTGGATTCGGCCAGTCGGGCCTGCTTCATCAGGCGGGCCTGTTCCACCGGCGAGAAACCATGCAGATACGCGGGAGACGGGGATTCGCTCATGGCACGGCTCCGGTCAAGCGGCGGCAGGCAACTCCGGGGTGACGCCGGCGATCAGGGCGTCGAAATAATCGGCGGTCAAGGCCACTTGCGCTTCCGCGGTCTCGGCGCGGTTGACCACCGCGCGGAACGCGGCGTTCTCGGGCCGATCCTTCGCGTACCAGCCCAGGTGCTTGCGGGCGATCCGCACGCCCTGCGCTTCGCCATAGAACGCATGCAGCGCGTGCAGGTGGCCGAGCAGGACATCGCGGACCTCGACCAGCGTGGGCGCGGGCAGGCTTTCGCCGGTGGCGAGGAAATGCGCCACCTCGCGGAAAATCCACGGCCGGCCCTGCGCGGCGCGGCCGATCATCACCGCATCGGCGCCGGTGGCTTTCAGCACCGCCGCCGCCTTTCGCGGTGAATCGACATCGCCGTTGGCGAACACCGGTATGTCCAGTTCGGCCTTGATCGCGGCGATGGTGTCGTACTCGGCCAGGCCGGTGTACTGCTGATCGCGGGTGCGGCCATGCACCGCGAGCGCGGCGATGCCGCTGGCCTCGGCGATGCGCGCGATCACCGGCCCGTTGCGGTGGTCGCAATCCCAGCCGGTGCGGATCTTCAGGGTCACCGGTACGTCGACCGAGGCCACAACGGCCTCCAGGATGCGCGCGACCAGTGGTTCGTCGCGCATCAGCGCCGAGCCGGCCCAGGCATTGCAGACCTTCTTGGCCGGGCAGCCCATGTTGATGTCGATGATCTGCGCGCCGTGATCGACGTTGTAGCGCGCGGCCTCGGCCAACTGGCGCGGTTCGGTGCCGGCGATCTGGACGCTGATCGGAGCCGGTTCGCCGTCATGGTCCATGCGCCGGCGCGATTTGTCGGTTTTCCAGAAGCGCGCATCGCTGATGGTCATCTCCGACACCGCCAGCCCCGCACCCAGCCGCTTGCACAGCTGCCGGAACGGCTTGTCGGTGACCCCGGCCATGGGGGCCAGGATCACCGGGGTATCGATGTGGTGGGGGCCGATGCGCATGTGCACATTGTAGTGCGGCGGATGCGCGGGGATGTGTGCCTACAGCCGGGGCCAGGCCTGCAGGGTTCCGGCCAGGTACAGCCCGCCGAGCATGAGGCAGGCCGCCGAACTGATGATCCAGAAGCGGACACCGTTGTAGCCGGGCCGAAATCCGGCGATGACCAGGCCGGCAACGCCGCGCAACAGCAGGAGGGCGGTGATCGCGGGCAGGATGAAGCGGGCGGCCGGCAGGGCGGGGAGCATCCCCGCGCCGGCGAGCGCGTACAGCGCCCAGATCACCAGCACGAGCGTGGTCGCGCCGGTGATCAGCGTCGGCCGCCAGCGGCGCTCGCGCGACCAGCGGACCATCCGTTCGCCGGCGCCCAGGGCGTCGTACCAGGCAGGGCCGAAGACAATGCAGCCGACATGCAGGGCAGCGGCGAGCGCCGTGCCCATGGCGGCCAACAGCAACCCATTGTTGCCTTCCATAGGGAGTCTCCTGAATCGGGACCCGATGTTGGCAGTGCGCGTGCGTGGGCTCAACGCGACGGAAGGTCGCAGCGAAGGAAAACGGAGCGGAGGACGATTTTGTCAAATCGATAAGCGCTTTTTCCATCGCCGGTCAGGACGACAGATGCGTGCGGCCATGCCGTCGCCGTGCCACATCGCGTGGGCACGGCGTCGCGGCGCCCGTCCGCCGTCGAAGGGAACGACGGATCGGGCCGCGCGGAATCAAATCAGACGGTTTCGTCGACCACGTCGGCATCCGGCGCGTTGTTCTTCACCGAAGTGATACCGCTTTCGCGGCCGGATTCGGATTCGTACATTTCGCTGGTGCCGATGACCTGCCCGTTGCCGGCCAGCAGGTTGAAGAAGAACTTGTTGTTGGTGGATAGCTTGCGCTCGTAGCGGGCATCGTCGGCGCCGTTCTTCTTCACCGAATCGATGCCGTTCCTGCATCCAGCCTTGTCGGCGTAACCCTGGCTGCCGAGGATGACCTGGCCGTTGCCGGCCTTCAGGTTGAACTGGAAATCGCCGTTGCTGCGCTTGCCGATCACGAATTTGCCTGCCATGGAATCCTCCTTGGGCCGGGGTGGCCTGGCGAGCTTAGCCGTGGCTTCTTAAGGATCCGTGACGGCGCGGCGGCGGCGCGCGCGCCAGAACAGGAAGCCGGTGACCAGGAAAAACAGCGGCAGCAGGCCAGAAGCGGCCACCGCCCATTGCCAGGGCCAGCCGCCGATGAAGCCGCCATGCAGGGGATACATCGCTTCGTCGATGCGCGCGCCCGCGCCCTGGCGGGTGGCGGCGTGGATCTGGACCACGCGGGCGGCGTAGGGATCCAGCCAGACCTGGCTGCGGCCGTTCGGATGCCACTCGCCGACCGCCCGATAGCGGATCGCGACCAGCGCGTCCTGGTCGTCCGGCGGCGAGATGCGCCGCAGTTCACCACCTTCGACCGCTGCCTGCGCGGCGCGCAGGATCGCGGCCCAGTCGACCTCGGCCTGGAGGGAGGCCATCGGCAGCGGCGGCACCACCTCCGGACCGTCGTCGAAACTCCAGCGCAGCGCCGGCCGCACCACGTCGTGATAGACGATCGCCACGCCGGTGACCGTCGCCAGCAGCAGCAATGGCAACAGCAGCGCCCCGGTGCTGCGGTGCCAGCTCAGCCAGCGCCGGGTGGGAGGGCCGGCATGCCAGCGCAGGCTGGCGGCGAGCGCGCCCTTGCGCGGCCACCACAGGTACAGCCCGGACAGCAGCAGGAACACCGCGATCAGTCCGCACACGCCGAGCAGATCCTCGCCGGTTTCCCCGTACAGCAGGTGCGTGTGCAGTTCGCGCAGCCACAGCACCGGGTCGTTGTCGGCGTTGCGGATCAGCAGCAGTTCGCCGCTGGCCGGATCGAAGTAGCGGCGTTCGCCGTCCGGAAAGTACGCCTGCCAGACCGGCAGGCGCTCCGACGGGATGTCCGCCGAGCGCAGGCCGCGCGGTTGCCATTCGGCCAGGAGCCGCGTGAACGCCTGCGCCTGCGCCTCCGCATCCGGCAGCGGGTGCCGGGTCCACTCCGGATGCTGGGCGAGCAGGATCTCGCGCTGGAAGGTCAGCACGGTGCCGCTGAGGGCGACCAGCGCGAACACCGTGCCGACGATCAGTCCCAGCCACAGGTGCAGCCACTTCAGCGCGCCGCGAACGCGGTGGCGTGGCGGCGCGGAAGGAGACGTGGCCTGGCGATGCGGCATGCGGGGCGCTGTGTCAGGGGCTTAGAAGCGGTGTGCCCAGCTCAGCGAGAGCACCCGTCCGCGACCGGCGACATAGGTGTCCTCGCGCGGCGTGCTCTGCGAGTAGTAGGTCACGTACTGCTCGTTGAACAGGTTTTCGATGCCGACGCTGAGCGTGCCGACGGGCAGGCGGAAGCGGCTGAGCAGATCCACGGTGGTGTAACCGTCGAAACGGGTGTTGGGATTGGTGACGCCGCGGAAGTCGAAACTGCGGTCCTCGGAGCGGCTGGCCTGCAGGCGCAGGTCGGCCGAAGGCGTCACCGGCACTTCCCAGAAGGCGGTCCAGCGGTCGGGGCTGACGTTCACGCCGGGCAGATCGCTGTCCACCCGGTTGTCGCGATCGCTGTCATAGCGGCCTTCGCTGCGCGCGTAGGCGATTCCGGCGCGCATGCCGTTCCGCGCCTGGTAGGCGACGCTGCCATCGATGCCCTTGATTTCGGTGCGCTCGCGCGCGACCTTGTAGGTGCGGGTGGCGGTATCGTAGTTCAGGCGCGCGCCCAGATCCGAATCGGACCAGTATGCGGCCAGGTGCACCAGCCAGCGGCCGTCGTCGTAGTCCAGGCCGATTTCCTGGTTGTCGGCGATCACCGGCTGCAGATCGACGAGGTTGTCGACGCGCTGGCCGGGCGCGGTGATGCCGCGCAGGACGCGGCCGATGTCGGCGACGGTATAACCCTCGGAGTACGAAGCGTAGAACTTCAGCGCGTCGGTGGCTTCCCAGACGATGCCGGCGTTGGGCATGGTCTCGCGGGTTTCCGGCTCGCCGCCCTCGACGAAGTAACGGGTGCCACGCACGCCCGGCGGGTTGGTGCGCTGATCCGGAACCGTCAGGTAATCGTCCACCTTCAGCTTGCCGCGCTCATGGCGCAGTCCGGCGGTGAACATCAGCGATTCGGTCATCCACCATTCGGCCTGCACGAACGGCGACCAGGATTCATAGATGGTTTCCGGCACCCAGGCCATGCGCGCGCGCACCAGTTCCTGCCGGGTCTTGTCGCGGGCGATGTCCAGGCCCAGGGTCACGCGCAGGTTCTGGTCGAACAGGTTGCCGCGCGACCAGCTGAACTTGCCGCCCAGTTTCTCGGACAGGTTCTGCGATTGATCGAACCAGTGCGGATCGCGGCCGTCGCCCCAGAAGTCTTCCCAGTCGGTGCTGCCATAGCGGCCCTTGAAGTCCACCCAGTACAGCTGCGCCTGCAGGTAGCCGCCGGCCAGATCCTTGTCGGTGTAGTCCACGCCCAGGGAGGTGGACAGGTTGCGGGTTCCCTCGCCGGGCTTGCTGCCGCGCCTGGAAGTCGCCAGCTCGCCGGTCGCCGGATTGCCGTTGACCGTCACGTAGTCGTTGTTGCCCACCAGTTCGTAGCGGTTGGCGCTGAGCTGCAGGCGGCGGTTCCCGTCGATGTTCCAGCCGGCCTTGGCGAACAGGTTGTGGCTGCGCGCGTCCATCAGGTCGCCCTGGATGTCGTTGACCGCGATCGCGCGGCCGTCGCCGTCGTGGTACAGGCCCTCGCTGGCATACGACGCACCGCCGACGAAGTCGAACGCGCCTTCGCGCATGCCGAACACGTAGGAGGCGCGGTATCCGGTGCTGTCGCTCTCGTGCGGCAGCGCGGTGCTGGCGCCGACGGAGACGTCATGGAAGCGATAGCCATCCTTGCGTGGCGCGCGCTTGGTGATGATGTTGATGATGCCGCCGGAAGCGCCCAGGCCCTGCAATGCGTTGGCGCCGTGGATGACCTCGATGCGCTCGATCATCGCCGGATCGATGGTATGGCCGTCACGACCCCCTTCGCGCAGCGGCGTTGACTGCGGCACGCCATCCACCAGGTACAGCGGCTTGCGCCCGCGCAGGTTCTCGCCGGCATTGGTCAGCTTCTGCCGCGACGGCGTGAACGAGGGAATCAGGTTGGCCAGCACCTGCGACAGGTCCTGGGTCAGCGCCAGTTGCTGATCCAGCTGGACCTTGTCGATAACGGTGATCGTGTTGGGCAGCGCGGCGGCGGAGTCGGGGATGCGGCTGGTGCTGGCGGAGACGCTGACGCGGTCCAGTTCGACCGGTGCGTCCGCGCTGGCCTGGGCGAGCGCGAGGGAGGGGAGGGCGGCCAGCAGGGCCGTGGCGAGCAGGTGGGGACGGAATGCGTGCATGGGGGTGGGGGCGGCAAGGAACGCCTCATTGTAAATGAGAAACGTTATCAGTACGAGTCGGTGAGTTTCGGGGAGACACGAGACCGCTCGGCCTTTTAGGAGGTTTCCGATGGCCCGGGCCGATGCCTGCGTGGTCTTTTCCCTGGTGCTCGCCGGAACGGGGAAACCCCCGCGGCGCCCCGTCCGGAACCTCCACAGATCACATGAACCACTGGAACATCGAATCAAACGCCCGTCCATCCGGCGCCGAATCCGCCGACGTCACCCCGACGCCACCGCGCTCGCCCGCGTCGCCGTTCACGACGCCGCAAGAGCCGCGGCTCAACGAAGCGGCACTGACGGCGATGGCGCGGGCGCGACAGACTTTCTTTGCCGGCCTGGGCAGGGTCGCTCCCCACGCACTGGCGCCGCCGCGGCATCCGGTCTTCGCCGGGGGACCGGTCTGGCCGGCATTGCGGCAGGCATGGCGGGTCATCCATCGCCCCGACACGACACTGGTATGCAGTGACGGCCTGTCGGATCCGTTCGATCCGTTCGATCCCGACAATCCCTTCGGCGCCGCGGGCGCCCGCGCGGTCACGCCGGGACTTGGCCTGGAGGTCTATGCGGAAGCGCGCGGCCGCTTCGATGACGTCGCGAACTCCTGGCTGTTCGATCTCGTTCACCAGGTCAGCCAGAACGCGGCGATGCACGGTCGCTTCCTGCCGCTGCTGCGCGAGCATGGCGTGATGAGCCTGCAGATGGCGCTGTCCGGACTGCCGGAGGGCTGGCTTTCGGTGGGCGGGCTGGCGACGGTCCTGGTTGGCGTTCCGGCTGCCGATGTTCCTTCCCGGTTTGCAACACCGCACGGACCGGTGAGCGTGGTCGCGCTGACCCTGGTGCCGGCGGCGCGCAGGCGCGCGCTGGAAGCGGAGGAGGGCGGTTTCGCAGGCCAGGTCCGGGCCGTGGCCGAACGGTTGGGCCGGGTGCCCGGCGGGCACGTCAACGATGTGCCCCAAGCGCAATGGAGCCACGCATGAAGCGGTTTCACGGCTTCGCCGCATCCTTCGCCGCCGCGTTTCCCGCGGCCAACCCGATGCCGCCCGTGTTGTGGACGACCCTGGAATGGCTGGAGGCGTGGGGCTTTGTGACCACCGGTGAAAAGGGGATGTGCGCGCGTCTGTATCCGGGGGACGAGGCGGGCTCGTCCCGGGTCACCCTGAGAATGCCGAAGGTCGCGGAGACGCAGGCCTGGACGCGCTGCGAACGGGCCCAGGTGACGGATCGGCTGGTCCTGTTCGTCGATACGGGCATGGATGGCTCACAGGCGGGACTGTGGCTGGACGATCAGGGCCACCAGCGCCTGGTCCACGTCGGGGCAACCGAAGGCCCCGGCCTGTTATGCGAACTGGCGGATGATCCGATGCACCTGCTGAGGCTGTTGGCGCTGGGCTATCCGGAACTGTCCGCGCCGGACTACTTCGGCATGACCGCCGCCGACGCCTACGCCATGGGGTATGGGCCGGCAGACGGATACCTGCCTCCCGTCCGCTTCCGCGCGCATGTGGAGCGTGACTTGGATCTGGATGTTCCCAGCACCGCTTCCGTCATCGTCCGCCGCACCGCCAGCATTCATGATGCCCATTCGGAGGACCGCTTCTGGCGCTGGCTGGCGGACGTGAGACGCGCATCGGCCTGATCCGGTCGGCGTGGCGCGACCCCGGCCACGCGGCCGTGCGTACCCGCGGGCGTTCAGTCGCCGAAGCGTGCCCGCAGGTCTGCCAGCATCGGCATCGCCAGCGCCGCGCCGGCGCGCTCGGTGGACAGCGCCGCGTAGCGGTTGGCGAAGCGCACGTGCTCGGCGAACGCGGCGTCGGGCGCGCGTGCCAGCGATACCGCCAGCGCGCCATTGAACGCATCGCCCGCGCCGGTGGTGTCGATCGCGGCCACCGATTCGGCGGGATGGCGGTAGAAGGGCTTGGCATCGCCACGCAGGTGTTCCTCGGCGTGCGAGACGAACACGCCGGTGGCGCCGAGGGTGATGACCACCGTGCCGCGCGGGAGCACTTCGCGACACAGCGCGTGCAGGCGCTGGCCGTCCAGGGCGGCGACATCCTCCGGCGCGACGCGCTCGCCGACGTGGCGGGCGAGCAGGGCGGCGAACTCGGTCTCGTTGGGGGTCAGCACGTCGGCCAGCGACAACAGTTCGGGCGTGGTCGAGGCGTTGGCGGGGGCCGGATTGAGCAGCGTGGGCACGCCATGCTCGCGCGCGGCGCGCAGCGCGGCCAGCACGCTGTCGAGCGGCGATTCCAGTTGCACCAGCAACGCGCGCGAGCCGGTCACGGCATCGCGCTGCGCGTCGACGAAATCGACCGACAGATCCGCATTGGCGCCCGCGCCGATCACGATGGTGTTGCGTCCCATCGCATCGACGTAGATGCCCGCGGTACCCGTGGGTTCGGCCGATGCCTGCGCGATCAGCGTCACGCCATTGTCGGTGGCCAGTCCGCGTGCCAGTTGCCCGCCGGCATCATCGCCCAGCGCGCAGACGAAACGCGTCTCCGCGCCGGCACGCGCCGAGGCGATGGCCTGGTTGAAGCCCTTGCCGCCCGGACCGGTGTCGTAGCGGCCGGCGATGGTGGCGCCCGGCGCGGGCAACTGCTCGCAGCGCCAGACGTGATCGACATTGAAGGAACCGACGAGGGTGACGGTGGGCATGGAGGTAATCGGCATCAGAAGGGACGGCAGGGCCGCGGGCGCGGTGGCGCCGGCGGCGGAGGAACAGCGGGCGGCTCAGCCGAAGTGGGTCAGTACGCCGGCAATCGTGGCGGTCATGAACGTGGCGATCGAGCCACCCAGCACGGCGCGCAGGCCGAACCGCGCCAGGTCGGCGCGGCGCTCGGGGGCGAGCCCGCCGATACCGCCGATCTGGATCGCGATCGAGCTGAAGTTGGCGAAGCCGCACAGCGCGTAGGTCGCGATCAGGCGGCCCTCGTCGCTCAGCATCATGCCCGGCACCTGGCCGTTCACGACCTTGGCCAGTTCGGTATAGGCGACGAATTCGTTGATCACGACCTTCTGGCCGATCAGCGAGCCCACGGTGGTCGCGTCCGCCCACGGCGTGCCGATCACCCAGGCGATCGGCGCCAGCAGGTAGCCGAGCAGGGTGGACAGGTTGGTCGGCTTGCCCAGCATCGCCTGCAGGCCGCTGATTTCACCCAGCCAGGTCAGCGGCGCGTTGAGCAGCGCGATCAGGGCGATGAAGGCCAGCAGCATCGCGCCGATGTTCAGCGCCAGGCGCAGGCCGTCGCCGGCGCCGGCCGCGGCGGCGTCGATGACGTTGCTGGTGGTCTTCTCCACTTCCATCTTCACCGTGCCGCGGGTCAGCGGCGTGCCGGTTTCCGGGATCAGCAATTTGGCCACCACCAGGGTGGCGGGCGCGGCCATGATCGACGCGGCCAGCAGGTGCTTGGCGTAGAACGCCTGCTGCACCGGATCACTGCCGCCCAGCATGCCCACGTAGGCCGCCAGCACGCCGCCGGCGATGTGCGCCATGCCGCCGATCATCATGGTGATCAGTTCGGACTCGGTCATCCGCGGGATGTACGGACGCACCGTCAGCGGCGCCTCGGTCTGGCCGATGAACACGCTGGCGCAGACGCTGGTGGTCTCGGCGCCGGACACCTTCATCACCTTGGTGATCGCCCAGGCCATCGCCCGCACGATCGCCTGCATGACGCCCAGGTGATAGAGCACGCCCATCAGCGCTGAGAAGAAGATGATGGTGGGCAGCACCTGGAAGGCGAAGATGAAGCCGACCTTGGTGGTGTCCATCAGGCCGCCGAAGATGAAGTTGGAGCCTTCGTTGACGAAGCTCAGCACCTTCACGAAGCCCTTGCCCAGCGAATCGAACACATCGCGGCCGCCGGGCACCAGCAGCACGATGGCGGCGAAGCCGATCTGGAGCAGGATGCCGGTGACCACCAGCCGCCAGTCGACGGCGCGGCGGTTGTTCGAGAACAGCCAGGCGATACCGATCAGTACCGCCAGGCCGAACAGGCCGAAGCCAATCCGCCCCAGAGCTTCCACCATGCAATCCCCCAGACCACTACGCGTCGTTCAAAGGCGGGCAGTCTAGCAGGCCGGCCCGCCCGGCCTGCCTGAACCGGCCGGGGGGACGCCGCGTTCAGCCCACCCCGAAAACGGCCACCCAGGCCGCCAGGCCCAGGAACACCAGCGCCGCGACCGTGCGGGCCAGCTTCAGCGGCAGGCGATCGGCGAAGCGGTGGCCCAGCCAGACCACCGGCAGGTTGGCCACCAGCATGCCCAGGGTGGTGCCGGCGATGACCTGCCACAGCGGGTCGTAGCGGGTGCCCAGCAGGACCGTGGCCACCTGGGTCTTGTCGCCGATTTCGGCCAGGAAGAAGGCGATCGTGGTCGCCACGAAGGCGCCGTAGGCCGGCAGCTTTTCCTTGTCCTCGTCCAGCTTGTCCGGCTTCAGCGTCCACAGCGCCACCGCCAGGAAGCTGGCGGCCACGCCCCAGCGCAGCACGTCCGGCGACAGCCAGCGGGTGAGTTCGGCGCCCAGCCAGGCGGAGATGGCATGGTTGACCACGGTTGCGGCGAGGATGCCCCAGGCGATCGGCCAGGGCTTGCGGTAGCGGGCGGCCAGCAACAGGGCGAGCAATTGGGTCTTGTCGCCAATCTCGGCGAGGGCGACCGTGCCGGTGGACACCAGCAGGGCTTGCAGCGACAGCATCAGGAACTCCGGGGCCGGGCTTCGCATGGACGCGAAGGCAAACGCACGCAGCCCGGCCCGGGTTGCGTCGCGCTTGCCTTCGGTCTTGCCCGACGAAGCCTTCGCTTCGTCCCCGGCACCATGGCGTGCCGCCAAGTGTGTTGATGCAGGGTATCCGCACGCGGCGGACGGGCTACTCCCCGGAGGTAAGTGCGCGCATTCTAGCGGAGGCCCGCGGGCGCGGGCGTAAACTGTTCTCATTTGCGCGCGTGCGCGAGGTCGCCATATGCAGTACCGCCGCCTGGGAACCTCCGGATTGCAGTTGTCGGCGCTGTCCTTCGGCAGCTGGGTGACCTTCGGGGATCGCATCGGCCGCGAAGGCGCGCGCGAACTGCTGGCCTGCGCCTGGGACCACGGCGTCAATTTTTTCGACAACGCCGAAAGCTATGCCCACGGCGTGTCGGAAACGGTGATGGGCCAGGCGCTGCGCGATCTGGACCTGCCGCGCGACGGTTTCTGCATTTCCAGCAAGGTGTTTTTCGGCGCGGCCGAGGCGCCCGGCCCGACCCAGCGCGGGCTGTCGCGCAAGCACGTCACCGATGCCTGCCACGCCGCGATGGCGCGCCTGCAGGTCGATTATCTGGATCTGTTCTTCTGCCACCGCCCCGATCCCGAAACCCCGATCGAAGAAACGGTCTGGGCGATGGACACCCTGATCCGGCAGGGCAAGGTGTTGTACTGGGGGACCTCGGAATGGCCGGCCGTGCAGATCCGCGAGGCCGCCCGCATCGCCCGCCAGCACCATCTGCACGGCCCGACCATGGAGCAGCCGCAGTACAACCTGCTGCGCCGGCAGCGGGTGGAACTGGAGTACGCGCCGCTGTACGCGGAACTCGGCCTGGGCACCACCACCTGGTCGCCGCTCGGGTCGGGCCTGCTGACCGGCAAGTACAACGACGGTATTCCGGAAGACACGCGCCTGGGCCATGCCGGCAACGAGGAACTGCGGCGCATGGTAATCGGCGCCGCCGACGATCGGAAGCTGGAACGCGCGCGCCGCTTCACCGCGCTGGCGGCCGAACTCGGTGAAGCGCCGGCTCCGCTGGCGATCGCCTGGTGCCTGCGCAATCCGCATGTCTCCACCGTCATCACCGGCGCCAGCCGGGTCGAACAACTGCAGCAGAACCTGGCCGCCATCGAACTGGCACAGCGCTACGACGAAACCATTTGGGAACGCCTGGGCGCCGCCGCCAGCTGACGACGGACAAAGTGCCTCCCCCTCCCCGTTCACGGGGGAGGGCGGGGTGGGGGCCAAACGGAGCCAGTGAACGTGCTGGGCTGATCGAGATATCGAACGTCACCCGATCCAGCCAACGCGCGCGCATGACTGATGACACGGCGTGACTCCCGGCAGGGGAGCCCATGCCGCGCCGCTGCGGATACTGCGGCCCTGTCCGCGGGAATCGCCATGAGCTACGCCATCCAGACCTTCGATCTGCAACGCCGCTTTCCCGGCGGCTTCGGCGTGCAGTCGCTCAACCTGCACGTGCCGGAAGGAACCGTGTACGGATTCCTCGGCCCCAACGGCGCGGGCAAGACCACCACCGTGCGCCTGCTGCTGGGCCTGCTGCATCCGGATCGGGGACGGGTCGAACTGTTCGGCCAGCCGCTGGCGAAACATGATCGCAAGGTGCTGGCGCGCGTCGGCGCGCTGGTCGAATCGCCTTCGCTGTATCCGCACCTGAGCGGCCGTCAGAACCTCGAAGTGACCCGCCGCCTGCTGGATCTTCCGCGCACGCGCATCGACGAGGTGCTGGAGCTGACCGGGTTGCGCGATGCCGGCGATCGACGCGTGCGCGAGTACTCGCTGGGCATGCGCCAGCGCCTGGCGCTGGCGTTGAGCCTGCTGCCGTCTCCCGGCCTGCTGATCCTGGACGAGCCGGGCAACGGCCTGGATCCCGCCGGCATCCTCGATATGCGCCGGCTGCTGCGCGAACTGGCCCGGCAGGGCATCACCGTGTTCGTGTCCAGTCACCTGCTCAGTGAAATCGAATTGATCGCGGGCCACGTCGGCGTATTGCAGGCGGGGCAACTGCGTTTCGAGGGACGCCTGGAAGAGCTGCGCGCGCGTGCGCGTCCGCGCCTGCAGATCCGCTGCGACGATCCGGCGCAGGCGGCGGAGACATTGCGCCAGGCGGGCGAGCGGATCAGCGATATCGATGCGGAGGGCCTGAAGGTGCACCTCGGGCCGCGCAGCGAACAGGACATCAACCGGCTGCTGGTCGGTTGCCGGATCGGGGTCTCCCATCTGGCGCGCGAGGCGGTATCGCTGGAATCGCTTTTCTTCGCCCTCACCGGCGATCTTCCGGAGGAGTTGGCGGCATGAGCGGGATCATCACGGCCACCCTGCGCGCGGTTTCCGCGGAGTCGCTGAAGCTCAGGGGCACGCTCGCGTTGCGCCTGTGCTTCATTGCGCCCGGCCTGGTGGTGCTGCTCTCCGTGCTGCAACTGCTGTTGAGCAAGGGCGGCCAACCATTGGCGACGCCGGCGCTGGCATGGGAGCGCTTCACCCAGGGCGTGATGTTGCTGTGGGCCTTCCTGATGCTGCCGCTGTACGTGACCCTGCAATCGGCGCTGCTGGCCGGACTGGAGCACGGCGAGCGGCAGTGGAAACACCTGCTGGCATTGCCGCTGCCACGCAGCGCGCACTACCTGGGCAAGCTGGCGATCCTGATCGGCATGGTGGTGCTGGCGACGCTGGTGCTGGCCGCACTGATCCCGCTGGGCGGCTGGGTGCTGATGCATACGCACAATCCCCTCGGCCTGGGGGGCGCGGTGCCGTGGACCTTCCTCGGACTGCGCGCGCTGGTCGTCCTGGCGGCATCGGGCTGCATCATCGGCCTGCACCTGTGGATCGCGCTGCGCTGGACCAGTTTCACCGTCGCTGTCGCCACCGGCATGACCGCCACCGTGGCCGGCTTCCTGATCGGGCAGTCGGCGCGCTTCGGTCCCTGGTACCCGTGGACCCTGCCGATGCAGGTGTTCGCCGGCCAGGGCGAACTGATGGGGCAGGTGGCGCTGGCCGGCATGCTCGGCGGCCTGGCCGCGGTTGCCCTGGGACTGTGGGATTTCCTGCGCCGCGAGTACGCCTGAACGGGCTTTTGGCGGTCCCGACGGCTACGGCGGCGCACCTGGAAAAAAGATTTGACTAGTCAATGAGAATCATTATCATTTGAGTGGCCCGACCCGGAGCCACCACCATGATCTCGAACGTCACTTCATTGCCGAACGTCGAACCCCTGTCCCTGCGTGATCGCCTGCCCACGCGGCCGGCCGCGTCCGCCGAGGAACCACTGGACAGCCATGTCCTGCTCAAGGGACAGCGCGAAGTCCTGATCCGTCATGGCGACAAGATCTATCGCCTGCGCCATACCAGCAACGACAAGCTGATCCTGACCAAGTAACACCGCCGCCGCGGCCGCGCCCCAACGCGCTCTCTCCCCGACGGGGTGCGCCGCCGCGGTGGTGACCTTCTCTCTCCACCTGGGCGCCAGCCATCGGTTCGACCGGCCCGCCAGCCTTCCAGGTTTCCTCCACAACGGCGTGCATGCGTGCGCGCCGGGAAACCGAACAAGGACTGCCGTAAGCCGATGATCCGTCCGACCCTGCTCACCTCCGCATTGTGGCTGGCCTGCGCAAGCATGGCCCAGGCTGGAACGCCTGCCGACGCCGCATCCGCCGGCACAGCACCCACCCGCGAGTTCGAGCGCATCCAGGTCACCGCGACCCGTAGCGAACGCGAGATCGCCGACGTGCCCAATACCGTCAGCGTGATCGATCGCGAACAGATGGATGACCACCTGATCCGCGACATCAAGGATCTGGTGCGCTACGAGCCGGGTGTCAGCGTCACCTCCAGTTTCGGCCGCTTCGGCATGGGCGGATTCCGCATCCGCGGCCTGGATGGCAACCGCGTGCGCATCCAGACCGACGGCATCGCCGTCTCCGATGCGTTCTCGATCGGCAGCTTTTCCAACGCCGGCCGCAACCTGGTCGATCTGGACACGATCAAGCAGGTCGAAATCGTGCGCGGCCCCTCGAGTTCGCTGTACGGCTCCGACGCCCTCGGCGGCGTGGTGTCGTTCATCACCAAGGATCCCTCGGATTATCTGGGGGACGGCAAGGACGCCTACTTCGGTTTGAAGCTGGGGTACGAAGGCGACTGGAAAGGCCTGTTCGGCAGCGCCACCACCGCCTTCGGCGGCGAACGCTGGAGCGGCCTGGCGGTGGTCGGCCATCGGCAGGGCAAGGAAACCGGGAACATGGGGCGCACGGGAGGCGAAGGCGCCGCACGCACCCAACCGAATCCGCAGGAGCGCGATGGCCGCAGCCTGCTGACCCGCCTGGTATTCGCACCGAACGAACAGCAGCGATTCCGCCTGACGTTGGAAGGGACGGAGGACAACACCGACACCAACCTGCTCAATTCGCTCGGCTTCCAGGCGGCCACCCGGGCCACCAACACGGCGGTCACGGCGCGTGACCGCCAGACCCGCGCGCGACTGTCGCTGGCGCACGAGTGGGACGATTTGGGCGCGGGCTTCGCTGACAGCCTGGACTGGCAGATCTATCGCCAGGACAGCGAGACCACCCAGTACACGCATGAGGAGCGCACGCTGGCCGCGCCCGTCCTGCGCGATATCCGCGACCGTGTGTTCAATTTCGACCAGCGCACCCATGGCCTGCAGGCCAACTTCCGCAAGCATTTCGAAACCGGCGCCGCGCAACATGATCTAAGTTACGGGGTGGACCTGGCCTGGACCCGGACCCGGCAGAAGCGCGACGGTGTGCGTACCTTCCCGCTGACCGGCGTCACCACGCCGGTGATGGCGCCGGACACCTTCCCCGTGCGCGATTTCCCCAACAGCGAAACCACCGTGGGCGCGTTGTACGTGCAGGATGAAATCGCGCTGGCCGACGGCCGCCTGCGGCTGGTCCCCGGGCTGCGCGTGGATCACTACCGGCTCAAACCGAAGGTCGACAACATCTTCGCCGAGGACAATCCGGGCGTGCGCGCGGTGAGCCTCAACGAAACCAGCGTGTCGCCCAAGTTCGGCCTGGTCTGGCATTTCAACGACGCGTGGTCGCTGTTCGGCGGCTACGCGCGCGGCTTCCGTTCGCCGCCGTACAACGACGTCAACATCGGCTTCACCAATGTCCAGTTCGGCTACACCGCCATCGCCAATCCGGACCTGAAGCCTGAAACCAGCGACGGCTTGGAACTGGGCCTGCGCTTTTCCGGCGATGCCGTCTACGCCAGCCTGTCCGGCTACTACAACCGGTATGACGACTTCATCGAATCCAACCGCAACATCGGCACCAATGCCGAGGGCTTGATGGTGTTCCAGTCGCAAAACATCGCCGAAGCCGAGATTTACGGCGCCGAGGTGAAGGCGGGTGTCGATTTCGGCGCGCTGTCGGCCGCCTGGGATGGCTGGTCGATGCGCGGTTCGGCGGCCTGGTCGCGTGGCAAGGACAAGACCGACGACACCTGGCTGGACAGCGTGGACCCGCTGACCGCGGCGTTGGGAGTGGCCTACGACCAGGCGCAATGGGGCGTGGAACTGGCGGGCCGTTTCGTCGGGCGCAAGCGCCATGCCTCCGCCAGCAACCTCTACCGCCCGGGTGGTTACGGCGTGCTGGATCTGTACGCGCACTGGGAATTCGCGCCTGGCGCGAAGTTCAACCTGGGCGTCTTCAACCTGGGCGATCGGCGTTACTTCGATGCCGGCGACCTCGCCCTGGTGGCCGCCACCAGCAATACCCTGGATCGCTACACCGCGCCCGGTCGCACGCTGTCGGCCAGCGTGGCGGTGAGCTGGTAGCGATGGCCGCGCGCGTATTTCCGCCGCAGCTCCGGATGCCGGACGAGGGGCGGGAACCCGCGCGCCTGCCCCGGCCGCAGCAGCTGGCCGCGCTGGGTGCGGTGTTGTGCCTGTACCGCGCCGAGCAGGGGGGCGAACTGGCCGGCTGGGAGTTGGCCAGCGACGTCCAGGTCCGCGCGGGGCTGGACAGCGACGGGCTGCGTGAATCCCTGCAGTTCGTGGATGCCGGCGGCCGCTGTTGCTGGCGCCTGTTCCTGCTGCCGGACAGCGATTTCCTGGCCTGGGACCGCCTGCTGTCGCGTTGGCCGCAGGAGGCGGGCATGGGAGCACCCGCCGGTGTCGGCGAGCGCCTTTGGCGACGACTGGCCGGTCGCCTGCGCGGTGAGCAGTGGCGTGCCGCCGTCCTGCGCCTGCACGAATTGCCGGGCGGGGAAGGCCGGCCGGTACTGGCCGCCAGCCTCGCCCGCCTGTCTTCGCTGGGTGCGGCCACCGCGCGTGCCATTGCACGCGGCGAAGGCGTCGATTACGAAACCCTGTCGGACGAGTGCTGCTGTCTCTCGTCCGCACCGTCGCGAGCCCGCGACATCCCGCACGGTAGCTACCCGGACGCCGTGATTTCCTGGAAGCCAAACGAGAGAACCCACGCATGAAACGCCTGTCCTGCCTGTCCCTCCTTCCCCTCCTGATGACGTTCGCCGCCGGCGCCTTCGCGCAGGACGCGGATCCCGCGCGCGATCGCGCTTCCATCCTGGCCATGCAGGGCGAATACACCGTCGATTTCGCATTCGACGAAACCGTGCTGCTGCAGCCGGGCTACGAACGGCAGGCCGCGATGCGCAGCGGCGGCGATGAAACCGTCATCGTGGTCGAGGACACCCCGCACCGGATCGTCCTGCAGCACATCCTGGTGGATGCCAAGAGCGGCCACGTCACCAAGCACTGGCGGCAGGACTGGGTCTACGAGGCCCCCCAACGCTTCCAGTTCACCGCCGACCAGACCTGGAGCCGTGAGGCGATTCCCGCCGAAGCCACGCGCGGTGCCTGGACCCAGTGCGTGTACGAAGTCAGCGACGCTCCCCGCTACTGCGGCACCGGCCGCTGGACCTATCGCGACGGCCATCCGACCTGGACCAGCGACCTGTCCTGGCGCCCGCTCCCGCGCCGCGAATACACCCGGCGCAGCGACTACAACGCGATGTCGGTGATCAACCGCCATACGCTCACCCCGAACGGCTGGACCCACGAACAGTTCAACACCAAGGTGCTGCGCAAGCCCGATGGCAGCCAGGTGCAACTGGCGCGCGAGTTCGGTTTCAACGACTACATCAAGACGAAGGACATCGACTTCAAGCCGGCCTACGACTACTGGAAGGGCACCGCGGGCTACTGGGCGAAGGTGCGCGGCCGTTGGGATCGTTTCCTGGCGAACGATACCGGCGTGCATCTCAAGACCAAGATCGATGGCATGGCGATGATCATCCCGCTGTTCACCCAGGCCGAGGCGCAACAGGAAGGCAAGGCGGTCAGTGATGCGGAAATCGACAAGGTGTTCGCGGCGTGGGTGGAACCGGCGCCGGTCGCCGGTACCGCCGCCCGGTAAATCCGCGATGCGGGACACATCGCCACCGCTGCCGTTGTTGCCGCTGGTGCTTGCCAACGCGGCCTGCATGATGGCGATGAATGCCTTCATCGCGTTGCTCGGGCCATTGGCGCGGACGCTGGGACTGGCCGAATGGCAGGCGGGCGCGTCGGTCACCGTGGCCGGCGTGCTGTGGTTCCTGCTGGCGCGGCGCTGGGGCCGGTTGAGCGATCGGCTGGGGCGCAAGCACGCGATCGTGACGGGCATCGCCGGTTTCGCGCTGTCCTGCCTGGGGCTGGCGGCCGGCGTGCACTGGGCGTTGCTGGCGGTTCCCGGCACCTGGATCAGTTTCCTGCTGCTGCTGGCCGGGCGCGGTGCGATCGGCGCGTTCTATGCCGCGGTGCCGGCGGCGGCCAACGCGATGATTGCCGATCGCACGCCGGTGGAACGGCGCACCGCGGCGATGGCGACGCTGGGCGCTTCCAGCGCCATCGGGCTGGTGCTCGGTCCGTCGCTCGCCGGTTGGCTGGTCGGCGGCGGGCTGGTGCTGCCGCTCTACGCCATGGCGGGTCTGGCGGTGCTGGCCCTGGCCGTCGCATTGACCGGCCTGCGAGGCGGCCATGTCCATGCGCCCGGTGGAGTGTTGCCGGTGCGCATGGGAGATCCGCGGTTGCGCATACCGATCGTGGTGGCGTTCGTGGCGATGGGCAGCGTGGCCATCGCCCAGATCTGCGTGGGCTTCTACGCGATGGACCGCTGGGGGCTGTCGCGCGAACACGCCGGACGGGTGGCGGGGCATGCGCTGACCGCGGTGGGTGTGGCGCTGATCGCCGCGCAGATGGGCGTGCGGCGGCTGCGGTGGCCGCCCCGCGTACTCATCGGGCGCGGGGCGGGCCTGGCGATGCTGGGGTTTCTCGCGGCGGGGTTCACCGCGGCGTCCTGGCAATTGATTGCCAGCTACTTCGTGATGGCGCTGGGCATGGGCCTGGTGTTCCCCGCGTTCGCCGCGATGGCGGCCAACGCCGTGGCCGCGCATGAGCAGGGTGCGGCCGCCGGCGCGGTATCCGCGGCGCAGGGCGTCGGCATGGTGCTGGGCCCCTTGCTGGGCGCGCTGCTGTACGGCATCGCGCCCGCGGTGCCGTTCCTTGTCGGGGCCGCGCTGCTCGCGCTCGTCGCGCTCTGGGTTGGCGGTGCGCGCGACCGTAGTGTTGCCGCGACCGCGGACGAATCCGCCTGACACCGGGTGAAAAAAAATGCCCCGGAAACTCCGGGGCAGGGGATTCACTTGCGCGTTTCTAATGGGAATGTCCAACAGGAATGCTCAGACCGGTATGCCCGGCGGCGGGGGAGGCGGTGGTGGCGCGGGAGGTGAAGGCACGGAAGGTGCCTTCGGCGCGACCGGCGGCGCGGGCGGCACGGGCAAGGGCGCGCCGGCATCGCTGCTGTACGCGTGGATCTTGCCGTCGCGTTCGACCATCACGACCTGCTGCCGACGGGAGGTGGTCACGGTCGGCGGCGGCGGATCCGGCGGCGCGGGGATTGCGGCGGCCGCCGGAGGTGCCGGAGGCGCTTTCGCGGCCGGGGAAGGTGGAGCGGGGGGCGGAGCCGGTGGAGCGGGCGGCGTCGGCGGAACGGGGATCCGCAACGGCATGGCGCGCGGAATCTTGATCGCACTGGTCGCGCTCCGGCGATCACGCAGGTATTCGACGTTGACGCTGCTGTCGGCCGGTTTTCCGCGCAGGGCTTCCATCACGTCGCGGGGCGTGCCGACCTCCTTGCCTTCGACGCGCCGGATCACGTCGCCGGCCTGCAGGCCTTCCAGCTCCGGTCCGGTCGACAGCACCAGCACGCCGCGATCCGTGCCGAAGTATCGACCCAACTGCGCATCCACCGACGACAGGTTGAGGCCGTTCCAACGATAGGCCTCGGCCAGCCGCGGCATCAGGCAATCCTTGCCGTCGGTGCAGTCGGTAAGTTCGCGCACGCGCATCAATTCGCGCTGGATTTCCGGGGTGATGGCCAACTCGGCGGGTTTGAAGTCGAAAGCGCCGAAGTTGAAATTGTCGATCGTCGCGACGCCATCCCCATCCGGCGACAACACGATGCGGGTGCCGCGTTCGTCGACCGAACCGTCGTCGGTGAAGACCAGGACCGGCCGCCCGGCCTGGGGCATCACTTCCACCGCCTGCTGGCGGCCATCGCGTTGGAACTCGACCTTCACCGGCACGTCCGTCTCCAGCCCCGACAGGGCAGCGCGTGCGTGCTCCAGGCGCTGATCGGGCGTACCGCCGGTGATCGCCTTGCCATTGATCTTCAGCAACTGATCGCCGGATCGCAGGCCAACCCGCGCGGCGCCGCTGTCCGGGGTGACGCCAGTGACGCGGACGCCCGTCCGCGCATCCGGCGCCAGCAGCACGCCCAGCATCGGACGCCGCTCGATGCGCTGGCGCAGCGCCGCCATCTCATCGGCGCGCGTCAGTTCGGCCATGCGGCGGGCGGCACGCTGCAATTCCGCGCGCGCCGCGTCCAGTTCCTTGCGCTGCGCTTCCCGCTCGGCGGTGCGTTGCGCCGCGACCCTGGCGTCCTCCCGATAGGCGGCGGCGTTGTCCTGGGCCTGGCTGGTGAAAGCCAGGCCGACGGCGATGGCGAGCACGGCGATGCTCAGGTTTCGGGTGTTGGGTTTCATGATCACCTCGGTGGTTCCTCGTGTTCCTCAATAGACCTGGGCTACGGCGCCATCGGTCGGGTAGCCATTGGCCGCCATCCAGCGCTGGGTGCTTTCCACGCCGGCCAGGCGTTGCAGGACCGCGACCCGTTCGCGCCACAGGCCGACACGGGTATCGGCGGCCAGATCCGGCTGCGACAGCGCGACGTCGATCCCGGCTACGCGTTCGTTCAAGGCGGTGCTCAGCGCCATGGCCGGACCACTGGCCACGCGGTCGTCGCGGATCTGCGAAAGCAGCGCCTCCAGCCGTGCGGATTCGGTGTACAGGGTTTCGAGCATGGCCGGCGAAGCCGGCGTGTCGCCCACACCGGTGGCCTGGCGAACGGGGGCGGCGGCATCTTTCGTCCCGGTGGTGGCGACGGACGGGCCTGCGTCGAGCAGGTTCGTGCCGGAACTCCCGGACGCGGGAGCCGGGCGAGCCGGCGCTTTCTTGTCCCGCGGCGCGCGCACCGGCGTGACGGCCAGTCCGGTATCCGGCGACGCGGGTGCGTCGGTGGAAATGGACGCTGCGCGCTTGCCATCACCGACCGCATCAAGGGACCTGTCCGCCGGAGTGGCGGCAGGCGTGGCGGCGGCGACCGACGTTGCGGGCGTTCGTTCCGATGGCGTGATCGATGGTGTAGTCGATGGCGTCGCCGCCGGCGGAACGGAAGCGACGACGGGCGGCGATTGATCCGGCGTGGCGCCGCGCCAGGGCACGACCACGGCGAGCGCCAGGCAAGCCGCGACGGCGGCGGGAATCCAGACCCGGCTGCGCGACCGACGCGCGGGCAATGCGGCGGCCACGCGGTTCCAGCCGCCGGCGGGCGGCGTCTCCAGCGGCAGCGCGGCAAACGCCTGGCCCCAGTCGTCGGGCGCGGGGCGTCCCGGTTGGCGTGCATCAGGCATGGGCGGGTTCCTCGATCTGCAGCAGCGTCCGTAAGCGGCGGGTGCCGCGCGAAAGCTGGGATTTGGAAAAACTGGGCGTGCGTTGCATCAGGCGGGCGATTTCCTCGTGGGTATAACCCTCGGCGTGGTACAGCCACAGCACGCTGCGGGTGGCCGCCGGCAGGGCGCCCAGCGCGCGTTGCAGCATCGCCGCGTCGGCGGCGGCCGGGGGCAGGTGGCCCTGGTCTTCGGGAAGATCCTCCTCGTCCATGGCGATCTCCATGTCGAAGCGCCGGTTGCGGCGCAGCTTCATCAGGGATTCGTTGACGGCGATCTGGCGCAGCCAGCCCCAGAACGGGCTGCCGCCGCGGAAGTCGTCGAGGTGGTGGAAGAGCTTCAGCATGGTGTCCTGCAGCACGTCGGAGGCTTCCTCCCGATCGCCACAGATGCGCAGCGCCAGGGTGAATACGGGCCGCTCGAACCAGCGGTACAACTGCTCGAAGGCGTCCTGCCGCCCCGCGCGGGCGCGGGCCAGGAGGGTGTCGGGCACATCGATGGCGAAGCTGGATACGGGTGGCATGCATTCATCCAGATGCCGGGGGCGCCAAAAGGGTCGCAGCCGGGCCCCACAATTGTTCCACCCCGGCCGGCGGTGCCCCGGGGGCCGTCTATACTCGCCTATTACTAAGGACTGGAAAGGGGATCACCATGTTCACCTCGGCTCTCACCACGTTCGTGGTCGCCGCGATCGGCATTTTCATCATCATCACCTTCTTCAAGGGGGTGCGGGTGGTGCCGCAGGGGTACGAGTTCACCGTCGAACACTTCGGCAGGTACACCCACACCATGTCGCCCGGCCTGCACTTCCTGATTCCGTACATGCAGGGGGTGGGGCGCAAGGTGAACATGATGGAGCAGGTGTTCGAGGTGCCGTCCCAGGACGTGATCACCAAGGACAACGCGGTGGTGAAGGTGGACGGCGTGGTGTTCTTCCAGGTGCTGGACGCGGCCAAGGCGGCGTACGAAGTGGCCAACCTGGACCAGGCGATGATCGCGCTGGTGCAGACCAACATCCGCACCGTCATCGGTTCGATGGACCTGGATGAATCGCTCAGCCAGCGCGAGACCATCAACGCCAAGCTGCTGGGCGTGGTCGACCACGCCACCAGTCCGTGGGGCGTGAAGGTCAACCGCATCGAGATCAAGGACATCCAGCCACCACGGGATCTGGTCGATTCGATGGCGCGGCAGATGAAGGCCGAGCGCGACAAGCGCGCCTCGATCCTGGAAGCGGAAGGTTCGCGGCAGTCGGAGATCCTGCGCGCCGAAGGCGAGAAGCAGTCGGCGATCCTGGAAGCCGAGGGCAAGCGCGAAGCCGCCTACCGCGAGGCCGAGGCGCGTGAGCGGCTGGCCGAGGCGGAAGCCAAGGCGACCGCGCTGGTGTCCGAAGCCATCGCCAAGGGCGATGTGCAGGCGATCAACTACTTCATCGCGCAGAAGTACGTGGAAGCGTTCAAGGAACTGGCGACCGCACCCAACCAGAAGTTCGTGCTGATGCCGATGGAAGCCAGCGGCGTCATCGGTTCCATCGCCGGCATCGCCGAGCTGGCCAAGGACGCGTTGAACCAGCAGCAGGCGTCGATCGCATCGCGGCCTCCGCGCATCGGAGGCTGAGATGAGCTTCAAGTTCGCGATCTGGGCCGGCGCCGCGCTGCTGCTGTTCGCGGCAGAGACCATGGCACCGGGTGCCTTCATGCTCTGGTTCGGCTTCGCCGCCGCCGCGATGGCGGTGGCGGTCCTGGTGCTGCCGGAACTGGGCTGGCTGTGGCAGGCGATCCTGTTCTCGTTGTTCGCGGTCATCTCGGTCGGCATCTACCTGAAGTGGTTCCGCGGTCGCGGCCGCCGCAGCGACCAGCCGCTGCTGAACCGGCGCGCCGAACAGCTGATCGGCCGGGTGCTGGAACTGGACCAGGCCATCGTCGACGGACGTGGCCGGGCCAAGGTGGACGATGCCTTCTGGTCGGTCAGCGGTCCGGATCTGCCGGCCGGCGCGCGCGTGCGGGTGGTGGCGGTGGACGGGATGACCCTGAAGGTGCAGGCACACTGACCCGCGCGTCTCACGGCGACGCGCACCGCGCCACCGCAAGGGCGGGACGCCACCGTGGCGTATCGCCGGGAGTGCGCGAGAACGGGTCGGGATCCCGTTCGCCGGCTTCCCGCTCCAGGGGACACGTCCGCACCATGCGCCGGCGTCGGGGGCGTTGCCGCGCCCCATCTGGGATAATGGCGTTCTTTGCCCCGGAGCCGCCATGACCCAGAAGACCATCCTCAACGACACCCATCGCGCGCTTGGCGCCAAGATGGTCGATTTCGGCGGCTGGGACATGCCGATCCACTACGGCTCCCAGATCGAGGAACACCACCAGGTGCGCCGCGATGCCGGCATGTTCGACGTCAGCCACATGACCGTGGTGGATCTGCATGGCGCCCGCACCCGCGAGTTCCTGCGCCACCTGGTGGCCAACTCGGTCGACAAGCTGAAGGTGTCCGGCAAGGCGCTGTACACCTGCATGCTGGACGCCGGCGGCGGCGTCATCGACGACCTGATCATCTACTTCATGGACGAGGCGTTCTTCCGCCTGGTCGTCAACGCCGCCACCCGCGACAAGGATCTGGCGTGGATCCAGTCCCAGGCCGCGGCATTCGGCGTGGAAGTGAAGGAACGCCCCGAGTTCGCCATGATCGCCGTGCAGGGCCCCACCGCCCGCGCGAAGGTCATCGGCCTGCTGCGCGAAGCCGACCGCGCCGCCGCCGACAAGCTGTCCCGCTTCGCCGCCGTGCAGGCGCAGAGCAGCGCGGGCGTGCCGCTGTTCGTCGCCCGTACCGGTTACACCGGCGAGGACGGCTACGAGATCGTGCTGCCGGAACAGGATGCGGTCGCCTTCTGGAACGCACTGCTGGACGCGGGCGTGAAGCCGGCCGGTCTCGGCGCGCGCGACACCCTGCGCCTGGAAGCCGGCATGAACCTGTATGGCCAGGACATGGACGAGTCGGTGTCGCCGTACGAGGCCGCGCTGGCCTGGACGGTCGCCCTGGACGCCGGTCGCGACTTCATCGGCCGTCCGGTGCTGGAACAGCAGAAGGCCAACGGCGCGCCGCGCCAGATGATCGGCCTGGTGATGGACGAGAAGGGCGTGCTGCGCCATGGCCAGACCGTCCTGACCGCCAACGGCAACGGCGAAATCCTCTCGGGCACGTTCTCGCCCACGCTCGGCAAGGCGATCGCTTTCGCCCGCGTGCCGGCCGGCGAGCCCGGCGCGGTCCGCGTGGACATCCGTGGCAAGGAAGTCCCGGTCCGGGTGGTGAAGTTCCCGTTCGTCCGCGACGGCCAGGCCCAGCCTGGCGTGCTGGGTGAATGAAAACGATGGCGGTCCCGGTCGTTGGACCGGACCGCTTTCATGCCCGGCATAAGCAGCTAAACTAGCCCCCTCTTTCCGCCCACCCGATACAAATCCGGAGTAGCCAACATGAGCGAGATTCCCGGCGATCTCAAATTCCTGAAGTCCCACGAATGGGCCCGCGCCGAAGGCGGTGGCCGCGTCACCGTCGGCATTTCCGATCACGCGCAGGGCCTGCTCGGCGATCTGGTCTACGTCGAGCTGCCGAATGTCGGCGACCGCGTCGAGGCCGGCAACGCCAGCGCCGTCGTCGAGTCGGTGAAGGCGGCTTCGGACGTCTACAGCCCGGTCACCGGCAAGGTGATCGAGGTCAACGCGGCGCTGGCCGACAAGCCCGAGACCATCAACGAGGATGCCTACGGCGAAGGCTGGATCTTCGTGGTCGAGGCCGAGGAACCGGAACAGCTCAACGAACTGCTGTCCCCCGACGACTACGCCGAACTGCTGGAGGACGAGGACCACTGAGTCCCCGCGCCTCCTCGTGGAGCATCGACCGGCCGCCTTCGCGCGGCCGGTTTTTTTTGCCTTCCCGCCGAGGGAATGGACCGGAGCGCATCCCGGAACCGCGCCCGGCCGATGGAGATGCGTCGTTGCCGTGGCCGGCGTCGGAATTCCGCCGCGGTTTTTTTCAGCGCGTGGCGTCGTCCACGGCAACCTCGACCGGTGCGCGATGGCATGCCTCATCCGATCCGGTGACCGGGCGGCGAAGGTTGGCGGCGTGCATCACGGGTGCCGATCCGAGGCGCCAACGCATCTCCGGGAGGCGGCGAACACGGTCGCGACGACGGATTTTTTTTGCGCAAATCCGCGCAATCGGGCTTGTGCGCCGCCCCAAACCGGACCGTTCGGCGGAAAAATTTTTAGGTGCCGTTTAGGCCGCAACCGGGATCCCGGCGACGCGACTACCCGCGTGGCGGATCACGATGTCGATGACGCGTCGCGCGAAGCGATATCAAAAAAGCACTCGTTTTTGCGCTTTTTTTTTTCGTGCCGCGTCGCTGCGGGTATTGCCGGCTGGATCCGTCATGGTCATTTCCCAAGCTTGGCCGAAGCCGGACGACCGGGCGGGCGGCGGCGGCCATGGAAAAAAAATTCGCCGAGGTGTTGACACGTCCAAAAACCGTGATTAGGTTTCGCGCAGCAGAGAGTGCTGCGGAAGCGAGTGAGTCGGATCAATACGACAGCGCGAGTGACAACAAGGCCAATCGTCCCAGCCCAGGTAGCGGCGGACGCAGGACCCGCTTCCCCCGAAAAAAAGCGCCCCACCTTCCTCATCGCACCCGCGCCGTCCGGCGACGCGGGTGTTTTCGTATTTGTAGGGGACCACGTCAGAAGGGTCCTTACAAAAGAATCCGGTTCAACGCGCCTGGCGCGTCGACGGTTGCCTGCGGGTCCGACTCCCGCGGCTGATTCCGCAACTGGGCCTGCCTTCGGGCAGAGGTTTCGTACCCCGATGTACCCAATCCAAGTTCACTGACGAGGAGCCATCACATGGCAATGAAGAAAGCTGCTAAGAAGAAACCTGCCAAGAAGGCCGCCAAGAAGGCGACCAAGAAGGCAGCCGCCAAGAAGACCGTGAAGAAGGCCGCCAAGAAGGCTGCCAAGAAGGTCACCAAGAAGGCCGCCAAGAAGACCGTGAAGAAGGCTGCCAAGAAGGTCGCCAAGAAGCCGGCCAAGAAGGCTGCGAAGAAGGCCACCAAGAAGGCTGCCAAGAAGACCGCCAAGAAGGCTGCCAAGAAGGTCGCCCGCAAGCCTGCGAAGAAGGCTGCGAAGAAGGCCACCAAGAAGGCTGCCAAGAAGACCGTGAAGAAGGCCGCCAAGAAGGCTGCCAAGAAGCCGGCCAAGAAGGCTGCGAAGAAGGCCGCCAAGAAGCCTGCCCGCAAGTCCAAGAAGAAAGCGGCTCCGGTCGCGCTGCCGGCCAC
Organism: Pseudoxanthomonas sp.; assembly: GCF_024710765.1. GTDB lineage: Bacteria > Pseudomonadota > Gammaproteobacteria > Xanthomonadales > Xanthomonadaceae > Pseudoxanthomonas_A. Next base: position 15,495 of record NZ_JANJUE010000014.1, on the reverse strand, counting down.
CCCGGCTCCGCTGATCTAAGCCAACCCCGATTAGCCGTATCCATCAGACTCTCTCCCTGTGCCCAGCAGGGGGAGAGTTTTTTTTTGTGCGGGCGCTTAAGCTTGTCGCCATCCGGAACGGAGGAACGACATGAAGCTGCTGAAGTGGGCCCTCGGCACCCTGATCCTGCTGGGCGTGCTGCTGGTCGTGGGCAGCCTGCTGCTGCCGGCGCGTACCCACGTGGAAAGATCGATCACCATCCAGCGGCCGCCCGCGGAGGTGTTCGCCACCCTCAACTCGTTCCGCCGGTTCAACGAGTGGTCACCCTGGTTCGCCGCCGATCCCCAGGCCAGTTACACCTATGAAGGACCGGCCGAAGGCGTCGGCGCGGGCATGCGCTGGTCGGGCAACCAGGCGGTGGGTACCGGCAGCCAGCGGATCACCGAAAGCCGGCCGCCGGCGCGCGTGGTGGTGGCGCTGGACTTCGGCGGACATCCGTCGACCGCGACCTACACGCTATCTCCTGAGGGCACCGGTGCCACCCGCCTGACCTGGGCCTTCGATACCGAGCACGGCTACAACCCGATGTCGCGCTGGTTCGGGTTGCTGTTCGATCGAATGATGGGCACCGACTACGAGCGTGGCCTGGCCAGGCTCAAGACCCTGCTGGAAACCGCTCCGCCGCGCTGAGCGTGGCCCAGGAAGCAGAACGCCCCGCGCGGATGACCGGGCGGGGCGTGCGGGATCAAGGAGAGGTCGCGGTGGATGTCAGCGTGGAGACGCCGTCGCCTGGCTGGCGGCCGCGCCGCTCTTGTTGTCCGGTTGCGGCGAATCGGCCATCAGCAGGTCGCTGGTGTCCATCGGTGTATCCAGCCACTGCTGCGGCGAGAGGCCAATGGCGCGGTCGAGGATGGTCGGCAGCAGTCCGGAAGGCACCGAGCTGTCGCTGTTCCAGAGGATGGCGATGCCCAGGTCGCGTTCGGGCACCAGCGCGACCATGCCACGGTAGCCCTGCACCGCACCGGCGTGGAAGATCACCGGATGGTTGGCGTAGTCGAACACGCGCCAGCCCAGCGCGTAGCCGGCCGAGTAGATGCGATCGCGACGCCAGCCGGCACGCATCTCGCCAGGCGTGGGCACCAGCGAGGCGTGCAGGGTGGCCAGCAACGGCGCGGACAGCACGTCCTGGCGATGTCCGGTCTGTGCCACCAGCCATTGCGCCATGTCGCTGATGCTGGCGTTGACGCCGGCCGCGGGCGCCAGGCGGTAGTAGGTCGGCTTGGGCGTCAATGCGACCCAGCCATTGCGGCTGCGTACGTGCGGACGCGCCCAGCGCGCGCTGTTCTGGATGCCTTCCAGGCCGAGGCTGGCGTCGTTCATGCCCAGCGGCTTGAAGATGCGCTTGTCGACCGCCTGCTCGTAGAAGCCGCCGGTGGCGGCGAACACCACGTCGCCGAACACGCTGAAGGCGACGTTCTGGTAGGCGTAGCACTGGCCGGGTACGCAGCTCATCGGCGCGTAGGCGAGCTTCTGGGTCACCGCGTAATAGTCGGCGTTGCCCTCGATGTCGCGGTCGAACGCGTTGTGCGCCTGCAGGCCGACGCGGTGGCTCAACAGATCGGCCACGGTCACCTGGCGCGTCGCCATGGGATCGCTGAGGCGGAAGTTGGGCACGTAGTCGGCCACGCGGCTGTCCCAGCGCAGCGAGCCATCGTTGACCAGCAGCCCGGCCAGGGTGCCGGCGAACGCCTTGGACAGCGACGCCAGGCGGAACACGGTATGTCCGTCGATCGTCTGCGGCGCGCTGACGTCGGTGACGCCATAGCCCTTGGCGGTGAGCACGCGGCCATTGTGGACGATCGCCAGCGCCATGCCCGGCACGCGCTCGCCCATCGTCAACTGCTGCGCCATGGCCTCGAAACGGGCAACGTCGAAACCCGGGGCGAGCGTGGATGCCGATGCGGTCGCGGCGGCCACCGTCGTGGCGGTATTGGCTTGCGTGGCGGGAACAGAGGCCGTGGCGGCGGGCACCGGCGAAACGGCGTGCGCGGTTCCGGCGGGAGGCGTCTGGGCCGTGGAGGCCAGCGTCAGAGGTATCAGCAGTCCGAGCAACCCAATACGGAACGGGCGCAACGGCCGCCGAGTTACCTTCTTTTTCATGTACTGATCGCCTGCGCAACGGTTGCTGGACGCGATAATAACGTTGCTGTTTCAGATTGCACAAATGGCGGCAACTTCGCACGCATGTCGTTCATCTAGTTGAAGATCCGGGGTGCGGTCCGTCGCATTTTTGACGCGCCCTGTTCAGATCCCTGAGCAGGGGTTCCCGCGCGTGATTCAATGCGAATCACGGACCGGCTCGTGCCCACGGATGAGGTCGGCGGCACGCTCGGCAATCATCATCGTCGGCGCGTTGGTGTTGCCACCAATCAGGGTGGGCATGACCGAGGCATCGATCACGCGCAGGCCGGCGACGCCGTTGACGCGCAGTTGCGGATCGACCACGGCGCCGGCATCGCTGCCCATGCGGCAGGTGCCGATGGGGTGGTAGACCGTCTCCGCCTTCGCCCGCACGAACGCCGCCAGGCCGGCATCGTCGAGGTCATCGCGCGCGGGGAAGATCGGTGCGCCGCGATAGTCGTCGAACGCGCGCTGGGCGAACAGTTCGCGCGACAGGCGCGCGCATTCGATCATCATCTTCAGGTCGAAGCCTTCCGGATCACTCAGGTAGTTGGCCTCGATGCGTGCCGGCGTGCGCGGGTCCGCATCGTCCAGGCGGATGCGGCCGCGGCTGCGCGGGCGCAGGAAGCAGGCATGCAGGGTATAGCCGTCCCCGTCCAGCCGGTGGCGACCGTGGTCGTCGAGCATGGCCGGCACGAAGTGCAACTGGATGTCGGCGTGCGCGTCGGGCGCCAGTGGCGAACGCACGAATGCGCCCGCTTCGGCGATGTTGCTGGTACCCGGACCGCGATGACCGCGCAGGAAGTAGTCGAAGGCGGTTTTCAGCTCGCTGGTGCGGTCGTAGGTGACTGGCCGGGTGGAATGGCGCAGCGTGCAGATGTCCAGGTGATCCTGCAGGTTGAACCCGACCTGCGGCGCATCCACCCGCACGTCGATACCGTGTCCGCGCAGGTGTTCGGCCGGACCCACCCCGGACAGCATGAGCAGCTGCGGCGAATTGATCGCGCCACCGGACAGCAGCACTTCGCGCTCGGCCCGGACCTGCACCTCGCGTCCCTGGTGGGCATAGGCCACGCCCACCGCGCGTCCGTTCTCGATCAGGATGCGACGGGCCAAGGTGCCGGTGAAGACTTCCAGGTTGGATCGATGACGGACCGGATGCAGGTAGGCCACCGCCGACGAGCAGCGTGCGCCGTCCTTCTGGGTGACCTGGTAGAAACCGAAGCCAGGCTGCTCCGGGCCGTTGAAATCGTCGTTGCGCCGATAGCCGGCCTGTTGCCCGGCCTCGATGAAGGCCGCCGACAATGGATTGGTGTAGCGCAGATCGGAGACCCACAACGGACCATCGTCGCCATGCAATGCATCGGCGCCTCGGCTGTTGCGCTCGGAGCGCCGGAAGTACGGCAGCACACCGGCCCAGTCCCATCCCTGCGCGCCCTGCGCCGCCCAGCCGTCGTAGTCGGCGGGGATGCCGCGGATGTAGCACATCGCGTTGATGGAGCTCGATCCACCCAGCACCTTGCCGCGCGGCCACCACAGGCGCCGGCCGTCGAGCTGTGCCTCGGCCGCGGTGTCATAGTTCCAGTTCACGCCCTTGTGGCCGACCAGCTTGGCCAGCCCGGCCGGCATGTGGATGAAGGGATGCCAGTCGCGGGGACCGGCTTCCAGCAGCAGCACGCGGCAGGCGGGATCTTCGGAGAGGCGGTTGGCCAGCACGCAGCCGGCCGAACCGGCGCCGATGATGATGTAGTCGTACACGTGGAGGCCTGCAACCGGGACCGGTCGAAGCTATCGGGCGGGGATAGAGCAAATGCTCGGCCGCGCCGGGCATGCGCGGAAGGCACCCGGCGGATGGAACGCAGCGGCGCGGGAAAGTGCTGGCGATGTTGCAGTGCATCGGATACCTTGCGCGCGTGACGCGGGCCGCTGCGCGCGTCCATCCCGTTCCCGGCGGCCACGACGATCGCATGAATCCTTCCGCTTCCGACGCCTCACGCCCCGCCGGCTTCCGCCAGGTGATTTCGCAACTGGGCGTGGATTCCCCGGCCTTGTGGTGGTCGCTGCTTTACTTTTTCTGCCTGCTCAGCGGCTACTACGTGCTGCGCCCGGTGCGTGATGCGATGGGTGCCTCGGGCGATGTCGCCGCGGTGTTCCCGGTGCAATTGAACGATTGGGCGGGGCGGCACGGCATCGACCTCAAGGACTTCACCCTGCAGGTGCTGTTCACCGGCACCTTCGTCTGCATGGTGCTGCTGCAGCCGATTTATGGCGCGCTGGTGTCGCGTTTCCCCCGCCGGGTGTTCCTGCCGGTGGTATACCTGGCCTTCATCGCCTGCCTGGGTTTTTTCTACTGGGCCTTCAACCGGGAACTGCCGGGGCGCGGCGCGGCCTTTTTCATCTGGGTGGCGGTGTTCAACCTGTACGCCGTGTCGGTGTTCTGGAGCTACATGGCGGACGTGTTCGACAACGAGAACGCCAAGAAGGTCTACGGCTACATCGGCGCCGGCGGCACCACCGGCGCGCTGGTCGGGCCGATGATCACCAGCCTGCTGGTCGAGCGCATCGGCGTGGGCAACCTGCTGCTGGTTTCCGCGCTGCTCCTGGGGATCTGCCTGTTCTGCATCCTGCGCCTGCGGCCCTGGGCCGTGCGCCGCGAGCTGCGCAACCGCGATGCCAGCGGCGAGGACGCGATGGGCGGTTCGGTGCTGGCGGGCCTTCGACTGGTCTGGCGGGATCCGCTGCTGCGTTCGCTGGCCATGCTGATGTTCTTCGGCGTAGGCGTCGGCACCCTGCTGTACAACGAGCAGGCCGCCATCGCCCGCCAGTTGGCCCAGGATGCCTCGCGCACGGCGTACTACGCCAAGCTGGATCTGGGGGTGAACCTGCTGACCATCGTGGTGCAGGTGTTCCTGACCCGCTGGCTGCTGCGCCGGTTCGGGATCGCGCCGCTGCTGCTGATACCGGCCACCGCCATCCTGCTCGGGTACGCGCTGCTGGCGGCGGCGCCGCTGCCGGCGCTGATCTGGGTGGTGCAGGTGGCGACCCGCGCGGGCGAGTTCTCGCTGGCCAAGCCGGCCCGCGAAACCCTCTACACGCGGGTCGACCGCGAGTCGCGTTACAAGGCCAAGGCGGTAATCGACACCGTGGTCTATCGCGGCGGCGATCTCAGTTTTGCCTGGCTCCACAAGGCGTTGTCGGCACTGGGCTCCAGCGTGGTGTTCCTGGTCGGCATCGGCGTGGCCGCCGGCATGACCCTGGGCGCCTGGCGCGTGATCCAGGCACAGCGCCGATTGCCGGAGGCGGGGAGGGCGGTACCCGCGGAAGGCGAGCCGGCCTGATCGGCGACGCGCCGGAGCGGCGCGGTGTCGCGTGCGGACACGACCGGCGCTTCACTGCCGGAGCGCCTGCGCGCACGCAGCGGGGTCCCCATGCCTGGATGCGCGCGCGACGCGCCCCCTGTCATTGGCTATCCTGTCGAGGTTGCCACGCTGGAACCCAAGCATGTTGATTGCCGCGTCACTGAGCGTCCTGGTCGCCCTGCTGCACCTGTACTTCATGGTGCTGGAGATGTTCCTGTGGACCCGCCCGGTTGGCCTCAAGACGTTCCGCAACACGCCCGAGAAGGCGGCGGCCACGCGGGTCCTGGCCGCCAACCAGGGGCTGTACAACGGCTTCCTGGCCGCGGGCCTGCTGTGGGGGCTGATGAGCGAGCAATGGAACGTGGTGGTGTTCTTCCTGGTCTGCGTCACCCTTGCCGCGCTGTATGGCGCCTACAGCGTCAGCCGGCGGATCTTCTTCGTGCAGGGCATCCCCGCCATCGCCGCGTTGGCCGCCATCCTCATCGGTTGAGCGAATCGGGCGGTTCCCGCGGCAGCGACATCGGTCGCGACCAGGAATTCTCAGCCCGCCAATGTTGCTTGGCGACCGACCTCGCTCCTACAGGAGAGGCAGGGCCAGCGGCAGCGCGAACAGCAGCGCGCCCAGCACGAACAGCGCGGTGAGCAGGTGCAGCAGCCAATGATGGCGACGCAGGAACACGAACTGCTCGACCGTCCGTCCAGCCCAGAACAGCGCCATGAAAGCCAGCAGCGCGCGCCCCAGGCCACTGTCCTGCAGCTCGCCGGTGAACACGAAACAGGCCGCGCCGACACCGAGGAACAGATAGATCAATCGGAGATTGAGGATCTGGGTGATCGCGCGGGTGGCGAATCCGACCTTGGCCAGTTCGTCATGCCAGCGGAACAGCTTCCAGAACGCCAGGTGGAACAGGGCAAAGCCCAGGCTGTGGACGCCCGCCAGCCGCACCAACCAGTCGCCGGACGCATCCATGGGTCAGCGCTCCTCGCGTGGCGGCCGCGGCGACACCCACATGGCGATGCGGGCGCGGAACACCGCCTCGCCCTGCGGGTTGCTGACCATCACCTCCATCGGCAGTTCATAGCCTTCTTCCGCCGAATGCGGAGGAAAGGCCGGCGTGGCGACCGCGTGCATGGTGCCGACGGCCTTCTTCAGGTACTCCACGCTCATGCCCTTCGGAATCCAGCGCATGGAGGCAGGAATGCTCACGTCCGTGGTCAGGCCGCCGACGAACTCGGCCAGGTTGCACAGCGCGATCGCATGCACCGTGCCCAGGTGGTTGGTGACGCTGCGCCGATGGGCGATGGTCGCTTCGCCGCGGTTGGGTTCCAGCCTCGTGATGCGCGGCCGGATGCTGGCGAAATAGGGCGCCTTGAAGCAGACCAGCCGCGAGAACAGCCATGAGCCGAACGGGCGCGCGGCGAGCTTGCGGTACATCGTCAGGACGGATGCGCTCATGGGGTCTCCGGACGAAGACGGCGAGCCGAAGCTCGCCGTCAGGGGGAACATGGGGATCAGGCCGCCGCGCGTGACTTGTCGCCCGGCTGGTGCCGATCGTAGTAGCTGGCGGCACGCAGTTCGTGCGGATCGAAGTCGTCCACGGTGATCGTGTCCAGGGTCATCGTGCGCAGTTCTTCCAGCTGCTTGCGCTCGTCCGCGGTTATCCAGCCTTCGCGCACGCCTTCATCCAGCTGGCTGGCGAAATCAAGCGCCTCGATGCCCTTGGTCTTGAGCGCCTTCAGGAACTTGCGCTCCACTGGCTCGGCCAGCACCGCCTTGGCCAGGTAGCTGTTGATGCGGCCAGCCGGGTTGTTCTCGCATGGCGTGGTGAACACACCCTTGGCCAGGCGGTCGCGCGCCTCGTTCGGCGTCATCAGCAGGGCCGCGGCACGGTGGCCGAGGCGGTCGCCCGGCGCATGCGCGCGACGGCCCCACGGGAAGATCAGCGCCCACATCAGCCAGCCGACCGGACGGATCGGGAAGTTGCGCAGCGCCGCCGACAGCGACAGTTCGATCTGGTGCACGCTGTCATGGAAAGCCCAGGCCAGCAGGGTGCGATCCGCCGCCGGCGCGCCTTCGTCGTGGTAGCGCTTGAGCATCGCGCTGGTCATGTACAGGTGGCTCAGCACGTCGCCGAGGCGGCCGGACAGCGATTCCTTGAACTTCAGCTTGCCGCCCAGGGTCAGCATTGAGATGTCGGCCATCAGCGCCAGATTGGCCGAGTAGCGGTCCATCTTGCGGAAGAACCGGCGGGTGTAGTCGTCGCCCGGCGCCGCACCGATGCGCGAAGCAGTCAGGCCGAACCAGAACGAGCGCACCGCGTTGGAAATCGCGTAGCCGATATGGCCGAACAGGTTGCGGTCAAACTCGTTGGTGCCGGCGACGGTATCCGGATTCTGCGCGGCCTTCATCTCCTTCAGCACCCACGGATGGCACAGGATCGCGCCCTGCCCGAAGATCAGCAGGCTGCGGGTCATGATGTTGGCGCCTTCCACCGTGATCGCGATCGGCGAGGCCTGCCAAGCGCGGCCGACGAAATTGCGCGGTCCCAGGATGATGCCCTTGCCGCCGACCACGTCCATCACGTCCTTGACCACGTCGCGGCTCATGTTGGTGCAGTGGTACTTGGCGATTGCCGATGGCACCGCCGGCTTCTCGCCGCGATCCACGGCCGCCGCGGTCGCCTGCGACAGCGCGCTGATCGCATAGGCCTTGCCGGCGATGCGCGCCAGCGCTTCCTCGACGCCTTCGAAGCGGCCGACCGACAGGCCGAACTGCTTGCGGATGCGCGCATAGGCGCCGGTGACGATCGCACCCTGCTTGGCGCCGCCGCTGGCGGTGGAGGGCAGGGTGATCGAGCGGCCGATGGACAGGCACTCGCTGAGCATGCGCCAGCCTTCGCCGATGCCCTTTTCCTCGCCGATGATCTGCGACAGCGGCAGGAATACCTCATGGCCGCGCACCGGGCCGTTCTGGAACGGCGAATTCAACGGGAAGTGGCGGCGGCCGACCTCCACTCCGGGCGTTTCGCGCGGCATCAGCGCCAGGGTGATGCCCAGGTCGCGCTTGTCGCCCAGCAGGCCATCCGGGTCGTACATGCGGAAGGCAAGTCCGATGATGCTGGCGACCGGCGCCAGGGTGATGTAGCGCTTGTCGAAGGTCAGCTTGATGCCGACCACCTTGGCGCCGTCCCAGTCGCCTTCGCAGACGATGCCGTAGTCCGGGATCGAAGTGGCGTCGGAGCCGGCGAACGGACCGGTCAGGCCGAAGCACGGCACTTCGCGGCCATCGGCCAGGCGCGGCAGGTAATAGTCCTTCTGCTGCTCGGTGCCGTAGTGCATCAGCAGTTCGCCCGGTCCCAGCGAATTGGGCACGCCGACGGTGGAGCTGACCACGCTGGAGACGGACGCCAGCTTCTGGATCACCTTGTGGTGCGCCAGCGCCGAGAAGCCCAGGCCACCGTAGGACTTGGGAATGATCATGCCGAAGAACTTGTTCTTCTTGATGAAATCCCACATTTCCGGCGGCAGGTCCGCATGGACATGGGTGATTTCCCAGTCATTGGTCATCCGGCACAGATCTTCCACCGGACCGTCGAGGAACGCCTGCTCCTCGGGGGTCAGTTCGGGCTTGGGCTGCGACAGCAACTGGTTCCAGTCCGGATCACCGGAGAACAGCTCGCCTTCGAAACCCACCGAGCCCGACTCCAGCGCGATGCGCTCGGTCTGCGACAGCGGAGGAAGGATCTTGCGGTAGAAGGTCAGCAGCGGCGCGGTGATCAGCGGCTTGCGGATGGCCGGAATCAGTAGCGGCACCGCGATCAGCGCGACGATGATCGCGGCGACGATCGTCGCGGTGTGATTGGCGCCCATCAGCCAGCAGGCCACCAGCAGGGTTGCGGTGATCGCGGCCCAGTAGGCCAGCCGCAAGCGGTGATAGGCCGCGAACGCGCCCGCCAACAGGAAGGCGAGGAAGGGGGCTAGGATGCTCATGGACTTGCTCCGGTTGCGGATCCGCCGTCGGCGGACGATTCGGTGGGGGCTGGCCCGAAGGACGCCTGCGGCGAGCGCAGTTCGGCCAGGTACTCGAGGACGGTGGCGGTGAAGGTGTCGTTGTCGTCGCCGGCCACCATGTGGGTGGCCTGCGGAAGGTGGACATGCCGCGCATGGGGAACCAGCGTGCGGAATTCCTCGACGGTCTTTTCCGAGACAAGATCGCTGCGTCCGCCGCTGATCAGCAGGATCGGGCAGCGGATGCGGCTGGCCGCCTCGGCCAGGGCATCCTGGTGCTGTTCGCTGTCGCGCGCCAGTTCGTCGATCAGGCGCGGATCCCAATGCCAATGCCAGCGGCCGTTCCTGTCCGGGCGCAACAGCGCGCGCAGTTCATCCGGCGACTTGCGGTTGCGGCGATGCGGCAGGTAGGCGGCGATGATGTCGCTGGCCTGTTCCGGAGACTCGAAACCGTCGGGAAACGCGGTCATGAAACCGAGGATGCGCTCCAGCCCGGCCGATTCCCAGCGCGGGGTGATGTCGACCAGCACCATCGCCCGCAGCAGTCCGGGCCAGCGCGACTCGGCGATCAGGCCGAACAGTCCGCCCATCGACGCGCCGACGAGGATCGGCGCCTGCGCCTGCTCGCCGGCCACGATGATCAGGTCATCCGCGAACTGCTCGCCGGCATAGGGCACGTCTTGCGGATTGCGCTGCGAATCTCCGTGCCCGCGGGCGTCGTAGGCCAGGCCGGCATAGCCCTTCGAGGCGAGGAACTGCGCAGTCCGGGCCCAGGCATGGCGGGTCTGGCCAAAGCCGTGCGAATAGATCAGTGCCGGTTCCGCTTGCAAGGGAGCGGGCGAGGCAAAGCCGCTGGCGGCGAGGCGCAGGTCTCCGGCGCCGGTCAGCCCGAGTGCTTCGCCCGCACCGGAGGCGGAGAGGGACAGAGCAGGGGAGTGGGTGTTGACCATACGGACTAGTATGGACCTACCGATTTAGAGCAGTCAATCGGTCGGCAGGATTGTCGGGAGCGCAAGCGTTTGATTTGACGAAAGTTTTGCTGCGACGCAGCAAACGTACTCCAACAAACTTCGGCGTATGGTTAAATGGAACCATGACGACCCCAAGCCCCGACCCAGCTCCCGCCGCATCCCCGCGGAATGCCCGCCTCAGTGCAGACGACTGGGCCCAGGCCGCGCTCGATCTCATCGCCGAACAGGGTGTCTCCGCCGTCGCGGTGGAACCGCTCGCGCGGCGTCTTGGTGTGACAAAGGGCAGCTTCTACTGGCATTTCCCTTCCCGCGACGCGCTGCTGCAGGCGGCGCTGGAGCGCTGGGAGGCGGTGGAACAGGAAAGCGTGTTCGGCAATCTGGAGAAGGTGCCTGATCCGCGCGAGCGCCTGCGCGCGCTATTCCAGTTGGTCGGCCATGAAGTGAAGCCGCACATCATCTACAGCGAACTGCTGAAGGCACTGGATCACCCGGCCGTGCAGCCGGTGATCGATCGCGTGTCACAGCGCCGCCTGGAATACCTGATGGCGTCCTTCCGGCAGGCGGGGCTGGCGCGCCAGGATGCCATCCACCGCGCACGCCTGACCTACGCGGCCTACGTGGGTTTCCTGCAGTTGTCGCTGCAACTCCAGCAGCCGCGCATGACCCACGACGAATTCGAGGCCTACCTCGAACACGTCATCTCCACGCTCATTCCGACCTGACGGCGCGGGCACGCGGCTCGCGTGCCGGACACACGGCGCAGTGGGCAAGGGCGGAGGCACGAGGCCAACACGCGGGAATCATGCCGGTCCGGGCGTGGCCATCAATCGGCCGTTGCGCCATTCCTGCACGCGCTCGGTGTATCCCGCCCTGTCCAGGTAGCGGAAGATCGAGCGGACCGTGACCACGGGGTAGTCGCCTGACAGGCGGGTCGCGACCGGATGGTCGGTGAAATCGACGTTGGCGGTGAACAAGCCACCCAGCACGCGCTTGGTGTAGGGAACATGGATGGTCTCCGGTACGAAGCCATCGCCGCGCGCGAAGGCGTAGGCGGTCGCGCGGTCGTAGATCGGCGAGTCGGCGATCGCGCTGGCCATCATCTCGACCAGCCAGGCGGTGGAATTCTGGTAGTCCCGGCTGCCGGGGCGCGCGATCAGGTTGTAGTGCGGATGATGCAGGCTGTGACGCGGCACCTGCTGCAGTCGGCGGGTCAATCGCTGGGCGACATCCGGCTTGAACCAGACGATGCGCAGATCCTGGTTGACCAGATCATCGGAGAAGAAATTCACCAGTCCCTGGGCATACAGTCCGGAACGATCACTGCCGCACTCGTTGAGCAGATGCACCACCGTCCAGCGTCCCTGCGGATGATCGCGGACCACGAAACCGGCGTGGCTGTAGACCAGGCCCTGTTTGGACAGGTCCGTGCCCACCCGCGCGATCAGCGCCACCGGTGCATCCCTCTCCTCCAGCGCAACTGCGGCCCGTAGTGCGGTTTCCGCCGCCGCGGCGACCTTGGCAGGCGGCATTTGCTGCTCCCGGCAGTTGTTGCCGGCATGGGCTGCCAGCGGCAGGCACAGCAGCCACGCAACGCGCATCAATAACCGGTTCATGGCTCAGCTCCCGTAGCGGTGGCTGTGGATGTGCGGGCGGACCCGGTCGTTGGCGATGAAGCAGAGCGTTTCGCCGGCAGCGCTCAGCAACCAGCCGGTGGCGACCGTGGTCACGCTGATGGCGGTTCCCACCGCGATGCCCAGCCGGCGAACGGCTTCCACCGACAGGTAGATCACGAACGAGGCGCCGGCAGCGGTCGCCGATACGGTCACGACCACGCTGCCGCCCACCGCCGCAACCCCCGACACCACCGCCGACGCTCCATGCGCCAACGCGTGCACGACGGCCACCGGGACTTCGACGGACGCCGCAAGGCTCGCTCGCGAATGCCGGCTGGCGCCATCGGACTGGACGGCGCCCCAGGCGGGAACGGTCGCGACGGACAGCGCGACCGCCAGCAGCAGGGGGCGGACATGTTGGATGGGGGATGCGGACGGGGTCATGGGCGGGTCTCCTTGCGTGGCGCGAAGGTGGACGCAGACACCCGGAGGATTCAACTAACTTTGACAAGGTAAGCTCTTGGGGGACGAAAGGTATAGGAATCCGCTACCCATGGCCGTATCCATCGAACTGGTCGACGCCCTCAAACGCTGCCTGCGCGGGCAATCCATGACCTATCGGGACCTCGCTGCCCGGATGAAGATGAGCGAGGCGGCGATCAAGCGGATGTTTTCCCGGCGTGCGATGAGCCTGCAGCGGCTGGAACAGATCTGCGAGGTGCTCGACGTTGGCCTGGCCGAGCTCAGTGCCGAGGCGGCGCGCGGGCGCAAGCCGATGGCGCAGTTGGAGGCGGCCCAGGAACAGGCGCTGGTGAAGGAACCCGCGCTGTTGATGGCGCTGTTCCTGGCCCTGAATCGTTGGCGGCAGGAAGACGTGCTGGAGCATTTCGGCTTCACGCCCGCGCAGTGGACCGGCCTGCTGGTGAAACTGGATCGCCTCGGCATCATCGAACTGCTGCCCGGCAACCGGACGCGCGCGCTGACCGCGCGCAATTTCCGTTGGCGCGCGGACGGTCCGATGGAACGCTATTTCCGGCATACGCTGCTGACCGACTACTTCGCCGATGCCTTCGATGGCGAACAGGATGCGTTGCTGCTGCTCAGCGGCAGCCTGAGCATCGACGGCATCAAGCAACTCCGGCAGCGCCTGGAAGAAGTGGCGCGCGAGTTCGACGCGCTGCTCGCCAGGGACGCCACCCTGCCGGCGTCCGGGCGGATCGGGGTCAGCCTGGTGCTGGCGCAGAAGCCCTGGCTGCTGCAACTGTTCAATCCCTACCGGCGGTCGCGCGGCGGCTGAGTCCGCCTCCCTCAGCGCCGGCGGTGCCGGTGCTTTAAGGCCACTCTTATATGTAGCGGTCCGGCCAGGACATGGTCTGACCTTCCTGAATCCGATTCGGCGTTGTTCTCGTCATCGGGACCAGACATTGGTATCATTTTGGTCTCTTTTTCGAGGGCTAGGCATGAACGCAGCGGTCGACGTTTTCAAATCGCAGGATTCCCGGGAATGCCGGCTGGAAGCGCTGAACGCCTGGGTGGCCGAGGTTGCTGCCTTGACCCAGCCCGACCATATCCACTGGTGCGACGGCAGCGATGCCGAAAACGCCGCCCTGATCGCCCGCATGCAGGCTGACGGCACGCTGCTGCCGCTGAACCACGAAACCCACCCGCATAGCTGGTTGCACCGTTCCAGCCCCAGCGACGTCGCCCGGGTCGAACACCTGACCTTCGTATGCACGCCGGAGCGCGACGATGCCGGTCCGAACAACCACTGGATGGCACCGGCCGAAGCGCACGCGAAGATGGACGCCCTGTTCGCCGGCTGCATGCGCGGGCGCACCCTGTATGTGGTGCCCTACTGCATGGGCCCGATCGATTCGCCGCTGGCGCGTTGCGGCGTGGAGATCACCGACTCGCCGTACGTGGTCGCGAACATGCGCATCATGACCCGGATGGGCGCTCCCGCACTGGCCCGGATCGAACGCGAAGGCAGCTTCGTCAAGGGCCTGCATTCGGTCGGCGAGCTGGATCCGGAGCGTCGTTTCATCATGCACTTCCCGGAAGAACTCACCATCAAGAGCTTCGGCTCCGGCTATGGCGGCAACGCGCTGCTGGGCAAGAAGTGCCATGCACTGCGCATCGCCTCGCACCAGGCCCGCCAGGAGGGCTGGCTGGCCGAACACATGCTGATCGTCGGCATTGAGAATCCGCAGGGCCAGACGCACTACGTGGCCGCGGCGTTCCCCTCGGCCTGCGGCAAGACCAACCTGGCCATGCTGATTCCGCCGGAAGGCTATCGCCAGGCGGGCTGGAAGGTCTGGACGGTCGGCGACGACATCTGCTGGATGCGTCCGGGCGCCGATGGCCGCCTGTATGCGATCAACCCGGAAGCCGGCTTCTTCGGCGTCGCGCCGGGCACCTCCGACAGTTCCAATCCCAATGCGCTGGCGACCATCAGCCACCACACCATCTTCACCAACGTGGCCGTGACCGACGATCAGGAACCGTGGTGGGACGGCCTGGACAAGCGCACGCCGGCACTGGACTGGCAGGGGCGTCCCTATGATCCGGCCAATGGCCCGGCTGCACATCCGAACTCGCGCTTCACCGTCTCCGCACGCCAATGCCCGAGCTACTCGCCGCGTGCCGAGGACCCGCAGGGCGTGCCGATCTCCGCGATCGTGTTCGGCGGACGTCGCGCGTCGCTGGTGCCGCTGGTGTTCGAAGCCCGCGACTGGACCCACGGCGTGCTCATCGGCGCCGCGATGGGCTCGGAAACCACCGCGGCGGCTACCGGCGCGGTCGGCGTGATGCGCCGCGACCCGATGGCGATGAAACCGTTCTGCGGCTACAACTTCGCCGACTACTTCGCCCACTGGCTGTCGTTCGACCAGGCCGGCGCGAAGCTGCCGAAGATCTTCCACGTCAACTGGTTCCGCAAGGGCGACGATGGCAAATTCCTGTGGCCCGGCTTCGGCGAGAACCTGCGCGTGCTGGAATGGATGATCAAGCGCGTGGAAGGGCAGGCCGACGCGGTCGATACGCCGATCGGCAACCTGCCGCGGGCGGACGACCTCAATCTGGATGGGGTATCGCTTTCGCAGGAAGCGGGAGCCAAGCTGTTCGGCTTCGACCCGGAGGGCTGGCGTGCCGAGGTCGACAGCATCGGTGCCTATCTGGAAGAGTTTGGCGGGCGCATGCCGGATGCACTGAAGGAAGAGCAGGCGCGCATCCGTAGCGTGCTCACCTGAACAGTGATCCCTGAAGATGAATAGGGAAAAGCGGTTACGTATGTAACATGATTTTCCTGTTCCTAGCTAAATGGTTGATTTATAAAGGGCGCCAGATCTTCCTAGTTCGTGAAATTTGCGTTACTCTCTGGTTCA
>NZ_JANJUE010000010.1 GCF_024710765.1 Pseudoxanthomonas sp. | reverse complement strand
GACGCGGTCGCCCAGGCGGGTGAGTTCCTTCTCGCGCGCGAGCAACTGCAAGCGTTCCTTCAACCATTGTTCGCGGTTGACGATGCGGGGGGCGGTGGTGGGAATGTCTGCGATGAGGTTCATGAGTCTTCTCCTGGTGGGTGCGGTGCTGGGGGAGGCGGTTGCGATGGGTGGCTGCCCCTTCGAAGAAGGGGGCGCCGGAGGCGGAGGGGGTCTGTTTTTCGCGCGGAAGAGCAAATCCCCCTCAGTCCCCCTTTTACAAAGGGGGAGGTAAAAGCAAATCTCCCTCCAGTGATTTTCAGTTGCCGAATGGCTGATCGAGGGGAAGCAAGGCATTTCTAAGGGGTAGGCAAAGCAGATCTGCTTGGTGATCCAACCCCCTTCGAAGAAGGGGGTGGGCGCCGGAGGCGACCGGGGGATTTGCTTTTCGCGTGGAGAGCAAATCCCCCTTGATCCCCCTTTTAAAAAGGGGGAGGTAAAAGCAAATCTCCTCAAGTGCTTCTCAACCGCCGAATGGCTGATCAAGGGGAAGGCAAAAGCATCAATCTGCGATCAGGTTTACGAGGCGGCGGCGCGGAATGTGGTCAGTGGCCCGCGCCGCGCGTCACGCGGCGTGTCGCGGCCTGCGTACCGCGCGGACCTTGCCGGTGAAACCGCCGCCGGCGTAGAACAGATCCGCGCCGTCGGATTCCAGGCCGCTGACATTGGTGCCGGCCGGCATCTGCAGGCGTTCCAGCACGTCGCCGCTGTCCGGATCGATGCGGCGGATTTCGCTTTCGTCACCTTCCCAGGTGCCGTGCCAGAGTTCGCCGTCCACCCAGGTGACGCCGGTGACGAAGCGGTTGGACTCGACGGTGCGCTGGATCGCGCCGGTGGCCGGATCGATGCGATGAATGCGGCGATCGCGGTACTGGCCGACCCACAGGCTGCCTTCGGCCCATGCCAGTCCGGTGTTGCCGCCCTGGGCGGGGGCGGGAATCGAGGACACCACTTCGCCGTTGGCCGGATCGATCTTCTCGATGCGCGAATCGACGATCTGGTACAGGTACTTGCCGTCGAACGCGGTGCCGGCGTCGCAGGGACGTTCCAGCTTGCGCACCGATGCGCCGCTGTCCGGATCGATGGCGATCAGGCGCTCGTTGGTGGCGGCCCAGATGCGGGTGCCGTCGTAGGTCACGCCATGCACGCCTTCGACGCGATCGAGCGGATATTCGCGGACGATCTCGGCGGTGCTGGCCGGTACGGCGGAATGGACGGCGGTGCGGGTCATGGCCTGGATTCCTGCGGTATGCGCCGGGCGTGGCGCGATGGGGCCACTCTAGCCAGCCGGCAGCGCGGCGGGGAGTAACAAGATCGTCGTGAATCCGGTCAGTGGTGGCGCCACCCAGCGCTGCGCGCGGGCCCGGCCGATTGCCCTCGCGCGGCCGTCGGTTTCCAGCTCGGCAAGCGCGCGCTGCACGGTGCGCTGGCTGGTATCCAGCGCCAGCGCCAGCGCCGAGGTCGACCAGGCCGCGCCGTCGGCGAGCAGGGCCAGCAGTTCGGCCTGCTCGCTTTCCAGCGGCGGCACCAGCAGCGCCACTTCGCGCGCATCGTGGGGAATCAGCACGAAGCCGCGCGCGCTGGCTTCGATGCGCGCCAGCGGTGCGGCGAACGCGCGCAGGCGGCCGATCTCCACGCGCAGGCGCGCGCGGTGGGTTTCGTCCGGATCGCGGGTACGGAATGCCTGCGCGATCAAGTGTTCGCGGCTGGCGTCGTCCGGCCAAGCTTCGGCCAACGCCCGCGCGAGCGCGAACAGCACCGGCCGCCGCGCCAGCGGATACCACGCGCCATCGCGGCGCAGCCCGCGCCGGCAGGCGTCGATCACCAGCGCGCCGGAGCCCAGCAGGGCTTCGACTTCGTCCAGCCGCAGCGCCTGTTCGCCATCGGCATGCCGGCGTCGCGCGGCGGGACGCGCGAGCAGGCCGCGCGCATCGGCGACTTCCGCCATCAGCGCCGGAATGCCCGCCTGCGTGGCGGCCCGTCCGGCGCGCTCCAGCGCGGCCCGGGCCATGCCGGTGCGCAGGCCGCGCAGCGCCAGCTCGGCGCGGGCGAGTTGGGCGATCGCGGCCAGCGCGGGCGACAAGCGGCCGCGCGCCAGCGCCGCCAGGGTGGCGGCGGCCGCGTCGAGACGGCCGAGCAGCAACTGCCGGCGTGCGGCGATCAAGCGGCCCTGGCTGGCGTTGAGGTGATCGGCGTGCGCTTCCAGGGTGGCGATGGCGCCTTCCAGCGCACGTGGGGTGGCGTCCAGATCCCGCATCGCCAGCGCCACTTCCGCCTCGGCCACCACGCAGCGGGCACGCGGCAACGGCTCGCGCGCGCCGAAGCCGCGCGCGGCCCGGCGCAGCAGTTCGCGCGCGCGCGGATGTTCGCCCAGCTGGGCCATGGCGATGCCGCGCAACGCCAGCGCCGGCGGGTCCTCGCGCAGGGCGATGCGCTTGAGCGCGCCCAGCGCGTCGCCGGTGGCGAGCGCGCGGGCGGAAGCGTTGATCAGGGCGTCCATCGCGACAGGCTAACCCGGCGCGGGTGACGGGGGCGAATCACCGCGAGGAGGCGATGCGTCGCGCCGGCGGGGCGTGCCCGCCGGCGTCGCGGCGCGGGAGGTCAGCCCTCCGCGCGGTATTCCTTCTCTTCGATGAAGGCCGAGCCGGCCTGCTGGTTGATGGCGTTCTTCAGGCCCACCCGGTGGCCGTTGTGCCGGGCGACGGCGCGCGCCAGCTGGATGAACTCATCGTCGAACACCTGCGCGGCTTCCTTCGCGCGCAGGGCGTCCTGCACGTCCCACATGCGCTCGTTGGCCTGCTTCAACTGCACCTTGAGATCGGCCATGGACGCGTGGCGGGCGGCAATCGGCGCCCACAGCGGCAGCAGATCCTGCAATTCGGTGATCACGTTGCGGCGCTTGCCTGCGTCGGCGATGCGTTCGGACTTGATCTCCAGGATGGTGATCTTGTCCGCCAGTTCACCGATCGACACCGGTACCCGAATCGAATCCACGCGCGCATTCCTGTCCTGGGAGTGCGCGGATGATAGCGGATTGGCGGCGGCGGGCGCCTCAGTCCGCGACCCGCACCACCAGCTTGCCGAAGTTGTGGCCCTGCAGCAGGCCGGCGAAGGCGGCCGGCGCCTGTTCCAGTCCGTGCGCTTCATCCTCGCGCAGGCGGATGGCGCCCTCGGCGATCCAGCCGCGCATGTCGCGGCGGAAGGCGTCGAAACGATCCGCGTAGTGGTCCAGGATGATGAAGCCCTGCATGCGCACGCGCTTCTGCAGGATCGTCGCCAGCAGTTGCGGACGATGATCGATCCGGCCGGCGGCGTCGCGATCGTTGTAGTGGGCGATGAAGCCGCACACCGGCACGCGCGCATGCAGGTTGAGCAGCGGCAACACCGCGTCCAGCACCTCGCCGCCGACGTTCTCGAAGTACACATCGATGCCGGAGGGGCAGGCGGCGGCCAGACGTGCGGCCAGATCGCCCTCGCGCCGATCCAGGCAGACGTCGAAGCCCAGTTCCTCCACCGCGAACCGGCACTTGTCGGCGCCGCCGGCGATGCCGACCACGCGCGCGCCTTTCAGCTTCGCGAGCTGGCCGACCACCGCGCCGACCGCGCCGGTGGCCGCCGCCACCACCACCGTCTCGCCGGCGCGCGGCTGGCCGATGTCGAGCAGTCCGACGTAGGCGGTGAAGCCGGGCATGCCCAGGCCGCCGAGCGCGAGCGAAGGCCGCGGCAGGCCATCGAGCGACGCCAGGTCGGCGCCGTCGGACAGCGCGTAGTCCTGCCAGCCCGCGTTGGCGAGCACGATCTGGCCTTCGCGGAAATCCGGATGGCGCGAGGCCTCGACCCGGCTGACCGTGCCGCCGACGATGACATCGCCCAGCGCCAGCGGCGGCGCGTAGCCCGGCCCGACTTCGTCCATCAGGTTGCGCATGTACGGATCCAGCGACAGGTGCAGCGTGCGCAGCAGCACCTGGCCTTCGCCCGGCACCGGCGCCGGCTCGGTGATCAGGCGGAAGTCGGTCGCCACCGGAAGGCCGCGCGGGCGCGCGGCCAGGGTGATGCGGCGGTTGAGCGGAGCGTTGGCGGGCGTGGACATGAGCGGCTCGTGATGTCAGTGGAAACCCTGGCGCGACGGCATCGCCTCGCCCGCGGTGAAGGCGGCCGGGCGCGGTCCGTGGCGCAGGGTCAGCAGGGTGCCGAGGGTCATCATGATGACCGCGAACAGCGGTCCGCCGATCGCGCCGACATGATCCACCAGCAGGCCGCCGCCGATCGCGCCGGTGGCGATGGCGATCTGGAACGCCGCCACCAGCAGGCCGCCGGCGCCTTCGGCCTGGTCCGGCGCGGCGCGGATGATCCAGATCTGGAAGCCGACCGGGAACGCGCCGAACGCGAAGCCCCACAGCGTGATCGCGATGGCGGTGATCGCCATCGACTGGCCGGCCAGCAGCAGGGCGATGGCCAGCAGCGCGATCTGGGTGCCGCCGAACACGATCGCGGTGCGTTCGCTGCGCCCGGCCAGATAGCCGCCGGCGAAGTTGCCGAAGAAACCGCCGACGCCGTAGCCCAGCAGCACCGCCGAGATCGCGCCGACCGACAGGTGGGTGACGTTCTCCATCAGCGGACGCAGGTAGGTGAAACCGGCGAAGTGGCCGGAGATCACCAGCAGCACCGCCAGCAGTGCCATGCGCACGCCCGGCCGGCGCAACAGCTGGCCGAGCACGCGCAGATCCGGATTGGCCATCGGCGGCAGCGAGGGCAGGGTGAACGCCTGCGCCAGCAGGGTGATCACGCTGAGCGCGCCGGCGGCGACGAACGCGCTGCGCCAGCCCCACAGTTCGCCCATCCACGC
>NZ_JANJUE010000003.1 GCF_024710765.1 Pseudoxanthomonas sp. | reverse complement strand
TCCATCTGTACCTGGCCGAAGTTTGCTACCGCTTCAACCATCGCGAGCGGGACCTTAAACCCTTGCTTTTCAGGCTTTTGAAGACCACTTCAATCCAGGAACTACGGCCCATTCTGGTCCGGAAAGCTTAGGAATTACCTTTTTTTAAGGGGGCTAAAAGAGCACTGGAAGTGCTCTGTTTTTCCTCCCCCTTCGAAGAAGGGGGACCGAGGGGGATTTGCTCTCCGCGCCAAAAACAAACCCACCGTCACCTGCCACGCCGGGACCCGCTCCTTTTCACTTTCAACATCCGAATGGCGGGTCAAGAGGGTCATGAAGGACGTCAACCCGCAACAGCGCTTCAGCGGTATTCCAACCCGCGCGGCTTGCGCCGCCCGTTGAGCCAGGCGCCGATGAAGCTGTTGCGTACCAGCAGGTCGTAGCTTGACAGCAGCAGCGCCATCGAAACCAACAAGACCACCAGGAACTCCACGAACCACGGCCATTGCACGCGCGACATCGCCACCTGCATCGCCATCACCACCGGCAGGTGCGCGAAATAGATCCAGTACGAAGCATCGGCCAGGTAGCGGCGAATCCGGCTGTGTCCGGACAGGAAGCGCAGCCCCATGCCAACCAGGGCGAAGCTCCAGCTCCAGCCGGCGATGGAATAGGCCACCGCGTAGGCCAGCGTAACCATGTCCCGGGGCGCGGCGACCAGTTGCGGCGCAAGCCCGATGTGCAGCATGCAGCCGATGGTCGCCACGACCGCAATCGCCAGGTGCAGTGGCCAGTGGCCGGCCCAGCCCCGCAACAGTTGCGGTTGCCGATGCAGCAGCCAACCCAGGCCGAAGGCGCTGCCGAAAGCGATCCACGCCGCCAGGCTGGGATACAACGACTGGTCCGGTGTCGGGATGCCAAACCAGGCGAACCACGAGGCATGCGTGGCCAGCGCGGATCCCAGCGGTATCGCAAGCAGCAGCGGGCCGATCGGCGAGGCGAACAGGCGCACGCCGGCATCGGCGGCGCGTTGCACGAATGCGCTGCGGCCAAGCGTGGCACGCACCAGCATCGCGGCGATGTAGCACAGCAGCAACACGTACAGGAACCAGAGATGCGTGAGCGGGAAATGGCGCGGCGACAGCGGCGGGGTGGGAGGGGCTTCGGGCATCTTTCCGTTGTTGACCAGCCAGGCGTTCCATGCCGCCACCGCGAGGATCGCCATCAGCATCGGGAACCAGCCGGACAGCAGGGGCATGGCGATGCGCTTCCCGCGATCGCGGATGAATGCCCGGGTTCCCATGCGTTCGTGCGCCAGGCGCGCGAAGAAGCCCGCAAGCAGGAAGAACAGCAGCATACGGAACATGTGCGGCACGTAGAACGCCAATCCGGCCCATGCGTTCGGGGTCGCATCGTGGGTGAGCCAGAAGTACTGCGCGCCGGGCAGCCAGGACATGCTGGCATGCACGACCAGGCCGAGCAGCAGGGCGATGGCGCGCACGGCATCCAGGCCGTGCAGGCGTTCGCCGGAAGGAGGGACGGGTGTGGATGGCATGGAATGCTCCGAGGTCGGGATGCAAGGGGCCGCACCGCATGCGACGGGCTTGCGGCCGGTGAGGTACTTCGGTTCGAGGCCGGAGGCGCCGGCCTTGCGGGAATGCGCGGTTCAACGCGCTGGCAGCGCTTCAGCTCGTTTCAGCTGCGCCAATGCCCCGCGCGGGCTGCCGCCATTCCGGGCGCCGTCGATCTTCCGGCGAGCCCGCACCAGTGAAAGCATCCTGGCCAACAGATCGACGCCGCCCTGGCGAACAGGCACCGCTGCGCGCCTGGTCGACGTTCGGGCAGGCGCGCAAATGTTGCGCGGTGATCCTCCGCGCCGGATCGGCAGGGTCTTGAACGTGGCATGCACGGCTGCGGGAAACCTTGAATACGATGCCGGAGGAGCGTCGCGGCGGCGCACCGAAGGCGTGCGGGCGTCGATCGCGGTCATGGCGGGGATGGTAGGTGTGATCGTATCCATGGGGTTCCCGGCGCGGACTTCGCGCCCTCGACACCATGATTCGCGCCGGCGCGCGAAACATCACACCCGCCCGCAGGAATTTTCAAGAAGCGGCCCGGCCCTGGGTCCGGCGCCATCGTGTTCCGAGGCGGATATCGAATCCGGCGATGGCCTCGCTCCATTCAGGCCATGGAGCGGACGCCTGCCCTGTCCCAGGGCTAGCGGCTCCCGATGGAGAAAGACTGGCGGGAAGCTCCACGCTTGCCCTCGCAACACTCCCCCGACCGCCGAATGACGGGCAGGGGAAGATCGAAGTGCTTTTTTCCCGCCGAGGAAGGAGGACTGCCTCAGCCCTTCATGCTGCCCGTATCCAGCCAGCGCTGGTGCCAGGACAAGGCTTCGGGCAGCAGGTGCGGCGTGTGGCGGCCATAGCTGGCATGCAAGGCGCGCTCGTAATAGTCGGTCAGCAGGTCGCGG
The DNA here is from genome assembly GCF_024710765.1 of Pseudoxanthomonas sp. Classification (GTDB taxonomy): domain Bacteria; phylum Pseudomonadota; class Gammaproteobacteria; order Xanthomonadales; family Xanthomonadaceae; genus Pseudoxanthomonas_A. Next base: position 1,199 of record NZ_JANJUE010000003.1, on the reverse strand, counting down.
TAGTCCGGATGCGCGCAGCGGGCAATCAGCACGCGGGCGCGCTGCTTCGGCGACAGGCCGCGCAGATCCGCCAGGCCCTGTTCGGTGACGATGATCGAGACGTCGTGCTCGGTGTGATCCACGTGGCTGACCATCGGCACCAGCGAGGAGATGCTGCCACCCTTGGCGATGCTGGGGCTGAGGAAGATCGACAGGTAGCCGTTGCGGGCGAAGTCGCCGGATCCGCCGATGCCGTTCTGGATCCGCGAACCCATGATGTGGGTGGAATTGACGTTGCCGTACAGGTCCGCTTCCACCATGCCGTTCATGCAGATGCAGCCGAGCCGGCGCACCAGTTCCGGATGGTTGGAGATCTCCTGCGTGCGCATGACGATGCGCTCGCGATAGAAACCGATGTCCTGCTTGAACACCTCGTTGGCTTCCGGGCTGAGCGCGAAGCCCGTGCACGAGGCGCTGCGCAGGACGCCGTCGCGCAGCATGTCCAGCATGCCGTCCTGGATGACCTCGGTGAAGGCGGTCAGGTCACGGAAGCCGCTGGCCGACAGTCCCGCCAGCACGGCATTGGGAATGTTGCCCACGCCGGACTGCAGCGGCAGCAGGTTGGGCGGCAGGCGGCCCTGTTTCACCTCGTGCTGCAGGAACTCGATCAGGTGCGCGGCGATCCGCTGGCTGGTGGCGTCGGCGGGATTGAACGGGCTGTTGCGATCCGGGCCGTGGGTGCGCACCACCGCGACGATCTTGTCGGGATCGCAGCGCAGCGCGGTGTCGCCGATGCGATCGTCCGGATGGATCAGCGGAATCGGCTTGCGGTGCGGCGGCAGGGCGGTGCCGTAGTAGATGTCATGCATGCCGTCCAGGCCTTCGGGCTGCCAGTCGTTGACCTCCACGATCACCTTGCGCGCCAGGTCCAGCCAAGTCTTGTTGTTGCCCAGCGACGTCGATGGCACCAGCGCGCCGTCCTCGCGGATCGCCGAGGCTTCCACCACCGCGGTATCGATCTGTCCGTAGAAGCCGAACCAGGTGTGCTGGGCGACGTGGCTCAGGTGGGCGTCGATGTATTCCAGCGTGCCGGCGTTGATGCGCTGGCGCGTGTCCGGATCGCTCTGGAACGGCAGCCGCAGGGCGATGCCGTCGACCTTGGCCAGCGCGCCGTCCAGTTCCGGCGCGGTCGAGGCGCCGGTCAGCAGGCGGATCTGGAA
>NZ_JANJUE010000199.1 GCF_024710765.1 Pseudoxanthomonas sp. | reverse complement strand
GGCGGTCTTCTGGTTGGCCGCGGACTGGGCGGCGTTGACGGTCAGCGGGTAGACGTCGGGGGTGGTGGCTTCCTTCTCGATCAGGCAGCCCAGCAGGCGGGCTTCGGTGGCGTCGAGAATCGGGGCCGGGGCGATGGGTTCGGAAGAGAAATCGGATTCGGTGCTCATGCCGCTCAGGATACCGTCCCGACGCGGCAATCCCGCGTCGCGGATGCGGCCGAAAAGCGGCTGAAACCGGGCTCGGCTAAAATCGCGCCACTTCTGTTCGATGGAACCGCGATGCGTCCTGCCCTGCTGACGGCCAGCATACTGGCCTCCCTTCTGTCCCTGTCGGCCTGCAAGCGCACCGAGGCGCCGGCCCCGGCCGCCCCCGCGGAAGCGCCGAAGGCCACCACCACGCCTGCCCAAGGCTTCCACGACAACCTCAACGCGGTGGCCTGGGTGCAGACCTCGGTGGAGTACAAGGCGCTGTCCGAACAGAGCTACCGCGCCGCGGCCGATCACCTGGACGCGGCGCTGAAGGAAAAGCACTGGGACGCACTGGTGCCGGACGAACGCGGCAACGCGGCCACTGGCCTGAAGCCGGCGGTGGTGATGGACGTGGACGAGACCGTGCTGGACAACTCGCCCTACCAGGCGCGCCTGATCCGCGACGGCAAGGAATACGACGAGGTCAGCTGGGACCAGTGGGTGGCCGAGAAGAAGGCCAGGCCGGTGCCGGGCGTGGTCGATTTCGCCAAGGCGGCCAACGCCAAGGGGGTGACCGTGCTGTACATCTCCAACCGCGCGGTGCACCTGAAGGAAGCCACCCTGGCCAACCTGCGCGCGGTTGGCCTGCCGGTCGCCGACGACAGCGTGTTCCTGGGCCTGGGCACGGTGGTGGAAGGCTGCGAGCAGAACGGCTCGGAAAAGAACTGCCGTCGTCGCCTGGCCGGGCAGAAGTACCGGGTGCTGATGCAGTTCGGCGATCAGATCGGCGACTTCGTGCAGGTCGAGGTCAACACGCCCGAGGGCCGACAGAAGCTCTACGACGAGTACGAGGACTGGTTCGGCGAGCGCTGGTGGATGCTGCCCAACCCGACCTACGGTTCCTGGGAGCCGGCGCTGTTCAACAATGACTGGGCGCAGCCGGCCGTGGCCCGCAGCCAGGCCAAGCGCGCCGCGCTGGACGTGGCCCGATGAGCGCGCGTCCGCTGCAGTTGGACACCCGCGAGCGGCTGATCGTCGCGCTCGACGAACCCTCCGGCGCCGAAGCACTGGCCTGGGTGGATCGGCTGGGCGACGCCGTCCGGTTCTACAAGATCGGCATGGAACTGCTGGCTTCGGGCGACTACTTCCGGGTCCTGGACGAACTGGCCCGGCGCGAGAAGAAGATCTTCGTGGACCTGAAGTTCTTCGACATTCCGGCCACCATCGCCGGCGTCATCAAGGGCCTGTCCCGCTGGCCGGTGAACTATTGCACCCTCCACGGCTGGCACGCCGGGATGATGGAGGCCGCCGCGGCCGCCCGCAGTGGCGACCTGCGCCTGCTGGCGGTCACCGTGCTGACCTCGATGGATGGCCATGATCTCAAATCCATGGGTATCGACGGCGAACCTGCGGACATCGTCGTCCAACGTGCGTTGGCCGCACAGGCCGCGGGCATCGATGGCGTGATCGCCTCGGGCCAGGAGGCCGGCGTCATCCGCGCCGCCACCGGTCCGGGTTTCGACATCGTCTGCCCGGGCATCCGTCCGGGGGGGCCGGTGGGCGATGACCAAAAGCGCACGGTGGGCGTGGCCGAGGCGTTCCGCCGGGGCGCGGACGCGATCGTGGTCGGCCGTCCGATCCGGCAGGCCGCGGATCCGCGTGCGGCGGCCGAGGCGATTCAGGTCGAGATTGCAGATTCAATCAATAAAATCAAATAGTTGTCTGATATTTATTCAGGTATTGCTTTAAATGTGGGCCAGCGCTAGTCTGTGCGCCATCCGGCTTCGGCCGGACATGTGCCACAACACATAGTCCTCCGGCTTCGGCCGGCTTCAGGAGGCAGGCGGTTCCCTTCCGGGATCGCCGCCTCCTTTTTTATTGCGCCAGAAGCAAATCCCCCTCAATCCCCCTCAATCCCCCTCAATCCCCCTTTTTCAAAGGGGGAGGCAAAAACGGGCTCATGCGGAAGACCACCGTATCGATAGCCCCCTTGACCAGCCATGCGGCTGTTGAAAGCGCAAAAGGGGGCGGGCGCCGAAGGCGACGGGGGATTTGCTCCTGGCGCGGAAAACAGGACCGGCGTCCCTTGCCCCGATCGCGCCGGACCGGCCAAGATGCGACCCGACTTGGGGAAGTCTGCCGAATGCCCATCGTTCCGAACGTGCGCCGCGCATTGCCCGTCCTGCTGCCGTTGCTGCTGTTGGCGACGCTGCTCGCGGCCTGCAAGCGCGAGCCGGAAGAACTCGCCGGTGCCACCAGCGAGCCCGCCGCCGCCGTGCGGGAGTTGGTGAACCATCTGCGCCGCGACGATCTGGCCGGCTTCGCCCGTGCCGCGGTGCCGCCGGCGGACTATGGGGTGCTGGAAACCGCCTGGCGCGAGGACCGCAGCCGCTGGCCGCTGACCGAGCTGCCATTGAGCCGGCAACTGGTGCCGATGCTGGCGGCACTGTCCAAACCGGGTTCGGAACAGGCGCTGATGCGCGATTTCAACCGCCAGTTCGCCCGCCAGGACAAGGATCTGCGCGATGCCGCCCGCTCGCTGGGCCTGTTCGGCGTGCAGTACCTGAAGAAGGAAGGCGACTACACGCCCACCCAGCGGGTCCATTACACCCAGGTGGTCCAGACCCTCAGCCAATGGGCGCAGGACGCACCACTGGCGGACCCGGCGCTGGCGCGCAATACCATCAACCGGATGGCCGCCGCCGCGCGCAAGGCCGGGCTGGCCAGCGAGGAAGATCTGCGCGAGGCCGGGATGGACGGCAGCCTGCGCCGGCTGGCGCCGGTGTTCGCCGAAACCAAGGCGAGTTTCGCCCGCTACGGACTGCCGCTGGAGACCACCTTGGCCGACCTGCGCACCGGCCTGGTCGAACAGACCGGCGATCGCGCCACCGTGCGCATCCACTACCCGCTGGGCAATCGCGAGATCGACAGCCAGGTCAGCCTGGAGCGGCGGGACGGCCGCTGGTACCTGAGCGACTACCTGCGCGCGGCCGAACGGGCCCGGCCCCCGGCGCCTCCGGCGGAACCGCCTGTCGAGCCCGAACCCGCCAACGCCGCACCGTCGATCACCGCCCGCCGATAACCGCGCCGTTCCCTGCCAGACCGCTCCGCCCGGTGCCGGCCCCCCGGACATGCCGGACCACGCGCGCAAGCTCGCGCCTGGTGGCCGCTGCCCGGCCCCGGCGGGAGCGCTTTCCAGCCTGACAGGCCCGTGCGCCATAATGCCGCCGATGCCAGAACAGAACCCCCTGCCGTTCCCGGAAGCCCCCACCCCGACGCCGCCGGACAAGAAACCGGAGGCGCCGCGCGAGCCGGCGTCCGAATCCGCTCCCCCTGGCCGTCCGCCGGTGCCGGCGCCGCCCGTGCGCGCCTCGCGGCGGCCCTTGTGGGCGCGCCTGCTGGGCCGCCTGGCCGACCCTTGGCTGGCCCTGCGCATCGAACCGGAGGCACCGCGGGAAGTCGTGGACGGACGCCCGGTCTGCTACGTGCTGGAGGACTACGGCCTGTCCAACGCGCTGATCCTGGACCGCGCCTGCCGTGACGCCGGCCTGCCCTCGCCGCTGGAACCGCTGCCGGTGGGCGGCGACCCGCTCGGCCGCAAGCGCGCCTACGTGGCGCTGTCCCGGCGCAACGCCAGCACCCTGATTCCCGACCAGATCAGCGCCAAGACCCATTCCGGATCGCTGGCCAAGCTGCTGGAGGCGCACCGCGCCAATCCCGAACTCGACGTCCAGCTGGTGCCGGTGTCGATCTTCGTCGGCCGGGCCCCGGACAAGCAGAGCGGCTGGTTCTCGGTGCTGTTCTCGGAAAACTGGGCCATCGTCGGCCGCTTCCGCCGGCTGCTGGCGATCCTGCTGAATGGCCGGGGCACCATCGTCCGTTTCGCCCCGCCGGTGTCGCTGCGCGACACCGTGGCCGAGGGGCTGGATCCGGAACGCACGGTGCGCAAGCTCTCGCGCGTGCTGCGCACCCACTTCCACCGCATCCGCGAAGCCATCATCGGCCCGGATCTGTCCACCCGCCGCCTGCTGGTGGACCAGGTGCTGGCGTCCGAGCCGGTGCGCGAAGCGATCGCCGAACAGGCCAGGCGCGACAAGAGCAAGCCCGAGGACGCCTGGAAGAAGGCGCATGCCTACGCCTGGGAAATCGCCGCCGACTATTCCAATCCGGTGGTGCGCTCGGCCAGCTTCCTGCTCTCGCACGTGTGGAACCAGATCTACGACGGCGTGCTGGTCCATCACCTGGACAAGTTCAAGGAGGCCGCGCCGGGCCACGAAGTGGTCTACGTGCCCTGCCACCGCAGCCACATGGACTACCTGCTGCTGTCGTACCTGCTGTACGAACGCGGCATCGTGCCGCCGCACATCGCCGCCGGCATCAACCTCAACCTGCCGGTGGTCGGCACCATCCTGCGCAAGGGCGGCGCGTTCTTCATGCGCCGCAGTTTCCGCGGCAACCCGCTGTACTCGGCGGTGTTCACCGAATACGTGGCGCAGCTGGTGTCCGGCGGCTATTCGCTGGAGTACTTCATCGAAGGCGGGCGCTCGCGCACCGGCCGGCTGCTGCCGCCCAAGGGCGGCATGATCTCGATGACCGTGCGCGCGTTCCTGCGCCAGCCGCGCAAGCCGGTGCTGTTCCAGCCGGTCTACATCGGCTACGAGAAGCTGCTGGAAGGCAACAGCTACCTGGACGAACTGAGCGGCCGGCCCAAGGAGAAGGAATCCATCTGGGTGCTGCTGTGGAACATCCCCAAGGTGCTCAAGCAGAACTACGGCCAGGTGGTGGTCAACTTCGGCGAGCCGATCCCGCTGGGCGAAGTGCTGGCCGAACATGCGCCGGAGTGGGACGGCAAGCCGGTGTCCGAGGATGAAAAGCCGGCCTGGCTGTCGGACACCATCGACACCCTGGCCCAGCGCATCCACGTCAACATCAACCGCGCCGCCGACGTGAACCCGATCAATCTGCTGGCGCTGGCGCTGCTGTCCACGCCGAAGCACGCGATGGGCGAAGTGGATCTGATCGCCCAGATCGAACTGTCCAAGTCGATGCTGGCGGATCTGCCGTACTCGGATCGGGTGACGGTCACCCCGCATTCGCCGGAGCGGATCATCGCCCACGGCGAGGAGATCGGCGTGCTCCGGCGCATCAAGCATCCGCTGGGCGACGTCATCAGCTTCGACAGCGACGACACCGCGGTGCTGATGAGCTACTACCGCAACAACGTGCTGCACCTGTTCACCGCCTCGTCGTGGATCGCGTGCTGCTTCCAGAACAACCGGCGCATGAGCCGCGCGGGCGTGCTGCGCCTGGGGCGTGGACTGTATCCGTTCCTGCAGGAGGAACTGTTCCTGCCGTGGAGCGAGGACGAGTTCGTCGAGCGCATGGATCGCACCGTCGACGTGTTCATCCGCGAGGGCCTGCTGCAGCAGGTCAACGAGGAAGACGGCGGCATCCTGGCGCGCAGCGCCGGCCAGACCGACGAGGTGTTCCGCCTGCGCGCGATCGGCCATTCGCTGCAGCAGGCGTTCGAGCGCTACTACATCGCGATCTCGGTGCTGGTGAAGAACGGCCCCGGCAAGCTCGGCGCGGCCGAACTGGAAAGCCTGTGCCAGCAGGCCGCGCAGCGACTGAGCCTGCTGTACGCGCCGGCCGCGCCGGAATTCTTCGACAAGACGCTGTTCCGCGGCTTCATCCGCAAGCTGCGCGAGATCAAGCTGGTGTGGCCGGACGAGAACAGCAAGCTGGTGTTCGACGAACGCCTGGATGCCTGGGCCAAGGACGCCAAGGTGATCCTGGGCCGCGAACTGCGCCACACGATCGAACGCGTCAGCCCGGAAGCGGCGGCGCCGGCGGAGCCATCCGCGCCGGTGGAGTGATCCGCGGCCGGCGGCCGCGCGCGGTCAGTTGAGGTGGCCGAAGCTGCGCGCCAGCCAGGCCTTGGCCGCCGCGCCGGCGGCCGGGTCCTCCACCAGATCGCGCAGCGGCGAGCCGCATTCGCCCAGGTGCGCGGCATCGTCGATCACCAGCGCCATCCGCAGCAGTTCCGCGCCCCCGGCCAGGATCGCCGGCGGCAGGTACTCGCGGAAGCCGTAGTGCTCGAAGGCGTCGATCAGGAACGGTTCGCAGGCCACCAGCCAGAAGCGGATGCCGTTGTCCTGGGCCCAGCGGTAGGTGCCCTCCATCAGCCGGTCGACCACGCGCTTGGCGCGCTGGTCGGCCTGCACCGCGAAACGGGTTCCCACCGCCACGCTCTGCGGCGGCCAGGCGCGGGCGAAACGGTCGACCTGGAACAGGCTGCCGTATTCCACCTGCACGGCCGGCGAGCCGAAGTCGTGCAGCCGGAGCGTGGCCACCGCCTGCGGCCCGACCTCGACCACCACGGTGGTGCCGCTGCCATCCAGCCCGTCGGCGATGCGCTTGCCGCGGCCATCGGGCCGGCCGCGTTCCAGGAAATACACTTCGCGGCGCAGGCGCTGCACATCGCCCAGCGCTTCGCCGGGGGCGATGCGGCGCACCCGCAGCGGGCCCGTGGCCACGCCCGGGTCGCGCGGCGGGATCCGGCCCGCGATGGCTTCGTTTTCCTGGTTCATGCGGCCCTGGCCACGTCCTGCTCGCCCGAAATGGGCACCTGTTCACAGAAATGAAGCAAGCATCGGGCCAACTCCCGCCAGATCCCGGGATTCCCCGTGGGCGGGGCCTGCCGCCGCGCCTACCCGCCAAAACCGGCGCTCGGCCACGGCGCCAGGTGACGCGACGCGTCAGCTTCGGGCGGGATGGGACGCGCGCGGGAACCCGAAGGCGGGGTCAGGCCGGCTCGTCGGGGATCAGCGCGCTCTCGAGGCGGGCGATGCAGTCCTTCAACCAGAGCTTGCGCTTCTTCATGCGCTTGATGGCGACTTCGTCGGTTTCCGGGTCGCTGGCCACCCATTGGGCGATCGCTTCGTCCAGTTCGCGGTGTTCGCGCCGGAGTTCGGCGATGCGCTGGGCGATGTCGGCGGGATTCTGGGTGTCCACGCAGCGAGCGTACACCGGCCAGGGTTTCGTCGTCATTGCGGTGCGGCCGGTACAATGGCCGTTCGCATGAACGCCATCCATCCCTTGCCCCAGGTCCTCGCCGATCCCGCGCCGCGCGCGTCGGATCCCCGTCGCCATGCCCGCGAACAGGGCAAGCTTGCCAAGCGCCTGCGCCGCCAGGTCGGCCAGGCCATCGCCGACTACGGGATGATCGAAGAGGGCGATCGGATCATGGTGTGCCTGTCCGGCGGCAAGGACAGCTACACCCTGCTGGACATCCTGCTGCAGCTGCAGAAGAAGGCGCCGGTCAACTTCGAGCTGGTGGCGGTCAACCTGGACCAGAAGCAGCCCGGCTTCCCGGAGCACATCCTGCCGGACTACCTCGAATCGATCGGGGTGCCCTACCGGATCCTGGAACAGGACACCTATTCGGTGGTGTCGCGGGTGGTGCCGGAAGGCAAGACCATGTGCTCGCTGTGTTCGCGCCTGCGTCGCGGCGCGCTGTATTCGCATGCCGAGGAACAGGGTTTCACCAAGATCGCGCTGGGCCACCACCGCGATGATCTGGTGGCCACCTTCTTCCTCAACCTGTTCTTCCACGCCAAGCTGTCCGGCATGCCGCCCAAGCTGCGGTCCGACGACGGCAAGCACGTGGTGATCCGGCCGCTGGCCTACGTGCGCGAATCGGACATCGAGACCTATGCGGAAGCAAAGGCCTTCCCGATCATCCCGTGCAACCTGTGCGGCAGCCAGGAAAACCTGCAGCGCAAGCAGGTCAAGAAGATGATGGATGCCTGGGAACGCGAGTCCCCCGGCCGCGTCGAAACCATCTCGCGCGCACTGGGCGACATCCGGCCCTCGCAGCTGAGCGATCCGAAGCTGTTCGACTTCCTCTCCCTCGGCCACCGCGACGGCGCGCAGCAAGCCGATGCGCATGCGTGGCTGGCGGGTGCTGATCGGGAATCGGGAATGGAGAATGGGGAATCGTAGAAGCCTTTTCGCTTCTTTCCCTGCTATCTCGCCGTCCACTGCCCGCTTTTCCGATTCCCCATTCCCTATTCCCCATTCCCGGCCTTTAAATGTTCTTCCGCAACCTGACGCTGTTCCGCTTCAATCCCTCGCTCGATTTCTCCCAGCTCGATGAACTGCTTCCCGAGGCGCGGCTCAAGCCGGTCGGGCCGCTGGAGCTGTCCTCGCGCGGCTTCATCTCGCCGTTCGGGCGGGGTGAGGAAGCGCTGTCGCATCGCATCCACGACGCCATCTGGCTGAGCGTCGGCGGCGAGGACAAGATCCTGCCCGGCGCGGTGGTCAACGACCTGCTGGCGCGCAAGCTGGAGGAAATCGAGGAAAAGGAAGGCCGCAAGCCCAGCGGGCGCACCCGCAAGCGGCTGAAGGACGATCTGCTGATGGAGCTGCTGCCGCGCGCCTTCGTCAAACCCTCGCGCACCGACGCGCTGCTGGACCTGGAACACGGCTTCGTCGCCGTGGACAGCTCCTCGCGCAAGAGCGGCGAGAACGTGGTCTCGGAAATCCGCCGCGCGATGGGCAGCTTCCCGGCCCTGCCGCTCAATGCGGAAATCGCGCCGCGCGCGATCATGACCGGCTGGATCGCCGGCGAGCCGCTGCCCGAAGGCCTGAGCCTGGGCGAGGAATGCGAACTGAAGGACGCGATGGACGGCGGCGCGGTGGTCAAGTGCCAGAACCAGGAACTGCAGAGCGACGAGATCGCCAAGCACCTGGAAGCCGGCAAGCAGGTCACCAAGCTGGCCCTGACCCTGGACGATCACGTCTCCTTCGTCCTGGGCGAGGACCTGATCATCCGCAAGCTGAAGTTCCTCGATGGTGCGGTGGATCAGCTGGAGAACACCGAGCGCGAGGATCTGCGCGCCGAACTCGACGCCCGTTTCGCGCTGATGGCCGGCGAAGTGAAGCGCCTGTTCGCGGTGCTGGAACCCGCGCTGAAGCTGAGCAAGGCGGACGCCTGATTCGGGATGACCGGCCATGTGGCCGTTGAGAGCCGGGAATCGGGAATCGGGAATCGGGATTCGGGATTCGGGATTCGGGATTCGCAGGAGCCTCCGCTTTTGCCTCCCCCTTTGAAAAAGGGGGATTGAGGGGGATTCGCTTTCAGCGCCAAGAGCAAATCCCCCGTCACCCGCTTCGCGGGCGCCCGCCCCCTTTTTCAAAGGGGGCTATCGAAGTGCTTCGTCCCCATGTGGAGTGGAATTGCTCCGTTGAGCACATCGATTCCGCAAAAACCCCGCTTTTGCTTCCCCCTTCACCCGCCAGGGGGCGGTTGAGAGGCGCTAAAAAAAGGGGGACTGAGGGAGATTCACTTTCAGCGCCACGAGCACGCGGTTCTCACCCGCCGCATGGCGGGTCAATCCCCCGTCACCCGCTTCGCGGGCCCCCGCCCTCTTTTTCAAAAGGGGGCTTCACTGGACTTTCCAGGGTGAAGCGTCGGCGCATTGCGCTTGCCCGATCCTCCCTCGTTGCTTGCAGACAGCCGGCAGCGGGGAATTCCATGCGATGCTTTCGCCATGCTTCCCCGCCTGCAACGCCTGATCGCCAAGACGCCCCGCAGCGTCGAGCGCGACGTCGTTTCGTTGCAACTGGACGATGGGCGCCATATCGAGGTGCAGCGGGTTCGTGATCCGCGCGCGCGCCGGCTCAAGCTGAGCGTGGACGAACGCGGGGCGCGGCTGACCCTGCCGATGCGCGCCAGCCTGGTCTCGGGCGAACGTTTCCTGCACGAACACCGTGCCTGGCTGCAGGCGCAACTGGCGCGGCAGATCGGCGCGGACGCGCTGCCCGCGCTGGAGCCGTTCACCACTCTCCACCTGCCGCTGCGCGGGCGCGAGATGCCGGTGGACTGGCAGGAGGCCCGCTATGCCGCCATCCGCCAGGATGGCGAAGCCATCCGCATCCAGTTGCCGGCCCGGCTTGGCGATGCCGCCCTGCGCCGGCACCTGCGCGCGTTCTACGAGACCGAGGCGCGCGCGGACATCAACCGCTGGCTGCCCCGTTATCTGGCGGCGTTGCCGCGCGCGCCCGCGCCGATCCGGCTGAAGATGATGTCCTCGCTGTGGGGCTCGCTGAGTCCGGATGGCGCGATGACCCTGGACCTGTCACTGGTCATCGCCCGGCCCTCGGCGTTCGAATACGTCCTGGTCCACGAGTTGTGCCACCTCATCCATGCCAACCATTCGCACGCGTTCTGGCGCGAGGTGGAGGCCCGGTTCCCGGCCTGGCGCGACGAGCGCGTCTATTTCCATGAACACGGGCGCCGCCTCAAGGCCGGCCTGCGTGCGCTGCTGGCCGGCTGAGGTTTCCGCTATCGTTCCTTCCGGTGACGGACCGGCGTGGACGCCGGGCTCCGTTGATCATCGATGACAAGGAGAAATGCGGAATGCGTGGAATGCTGTTGGTGTGTTGCGTGGCGCTCGCCCTGGCCGGTTGCAAGCAGTCGGCCGAGGAAACCCTGGCCGAGGCGGCCCTGGAAAAGGCGACCGGCCACAAGGTCGATCTCGACGAAGACGGTGATACGGTCACCATCAAGACCGACGAAGGGGAAATGAAGATCAGCGGCGGCGACAACGCCAAGCTGCCCGCCACCTTTCCCAAGGATGTCTACCTGCCGGCCAACTACGCCGTGGAAAGCGTGATGGAAGTGAACAAGGCCCAGCTGGTCGCGCTCAAGGCCCCGGGCGAAGTCGCCAAGCTCTACGCCGACGCGCGCACCGCGATGGAAAAGCAGGGTTGGAAGCAGACCATGGCGATGCAGGGCAGCGCCAACGACGGCCTGCTGGCCTACGAGAAGGAAGGTCGCAAGGCGACCGTTTCGTTCAACGGCGAGGGCGCGGGCGAGCCGGTCTCGATCGGCCTGCAGGTGATGGAAGCGGAAACCGCCGCGCAGTAATCCCCACCATCCGCCGCGCCGTGGCCCAACAGTCGGGGCGGATGCGGGTACCAAAAAAAGCGGCCTTCGGGCCGCTTTTCTTTTCGCCTTCGAAGTGAGCCCGCGTCTGTCGGGAAAGCCCACGCCGGCACGGCGCGCCTGCCGCGCTCAGGACGCAGTGAAGAAATCGCCGATGGCACGCGCCACGCCCGCCGGATCCTCCATGTGCAGATGGTGGGCGCCGGCCATCACGATCAGCTCGCCATCCGGCAGCAGGCGCGCGCGCTGGCTACGCAACGGCTCGGGGAAATAGGGTTGTGCCGGTTCGGCGAAGATCACCCGGGTCGGGCAACGGATATCGGCGACCAGCGCGGCGATCTGGGCTTCGTCCAGGCGCTGTGGCGTCGGCAGGGTCAGGCGCTGGTCGCTGCTCCAGACGTGGCCACCGTCGACCGGACGGATGCCGCGTTCGACCAGCAGGCGCGCATTGGCTTCGCTCAACTGGTTGGCCTGCATGCGCGCCCGGATCGGCGTGGCGATGTCGGTGAACACGCGCAGGTGCTTGCCCGGCAGCGCGCGCGCGGCGGCGATGGCTTCCTGCCAGCGCGCGGCGGTGCGATCCACCGTTTCCGACAGGCCACCGAGCGCCTCGATCGCCAGCAACCGGCGCACGCGTTGCGGCGAGGACGCGGCAAGCAGGCTGGCGATGCCGGCGCCCATCGAATGGCCCAGCAGGCAGAACTCGTCCCAGCCCAGCGCATCGGCCAGGTCCAGCACCGCGTTGACCGCCACTCCGCTGGTGTATTCGGCGCCCGGTCCGATGTGCACGCTGTGGCCGTGCCCGGGCAGGTCCGGCACCACCAGTTCGATGCCCGACAACTGCGCCGACAGGGGCAGGAAGCTGGCCGCATTGTCCAGCCAGCCGTGCAGCGCCAGTACGCGCACGCCGCCCGGTTCGCCGCCGCGCAGCCCGCCGATGCGCCCCATCGCGATGCCGGCGGAAAATTCCTCCAGCCTCACGCCGGTTCCCCGGCCACCTGGCGCGCCAGCGCCGCCAGCGCGTCGGCGTGGGCCGGCGTGGCGTTGAGGCAGGGGATGTAGCGCAGCTCGCCGCCCTGGCCGGCGAACCGCTGGACGAAGCCGATGCCGACCTCCTCCAGCGTTTCCAGGCAATCCACGGCGAACCCGGGACAGACCACGTCGACCTTGCACAGGCCGCGCGCGGCCATCGCGTCGAGGGTGGCGTCGGTGGCCGGTTCCAACCAGCGTTCCTTGCCGAAACGGGACTGGTAGGTCAGGGTCCATTCGTCCTCGCCCAATCCCAGCGCCGCGGCGATCGCGCGGCTGCTGGCTTCGCAGCGCTGCGGGTAGGGATCACCATCGCGGGCCAACCGCTGCGGCAGGCCATGGAAGGAGAACAGCAAGTGCTCGCCGGCGCCGTTGCGCGCACGCCAGTCGCGGATCGAATCCGCCACCGCGCGCACCCAGCCGGCATCGACCGAGTAATCGTCGATTACGGTCAGGTCGAAGCCGCGCGCCTCGCGCGCCAGCACGTCCTTCACCGATTCGGTCGTGGTGGTCGAGTACTGCGGGTACAGCGGCAGCACGATCAACCGGCGGACGCCCGCCTCGCGCAGTTCGCGCAGGCGATCGGGCAGCGCCGGCGGGCCGTAGCGCATGGCGTCGACCACCCGCCAGCGCGGCAGGCGCTGCTGCAGCGCCTCGGCCAGGCGGCGGGTATGCACCGCCAGCGGCGAGCCTTCCGGCAGCCAGATCTGCGCGTACTTGTGGGCCGCGCGCGGACCGCGCAGCGGCAGGATCAGGCCGTGCAGCAGCGGCAACCAGATCCAGCGGCTGAGCTGGACCACGCGGGGGTCCTGCAGGAACTCGCCCAGGTAGCGCCGGACGGCGGGAGCCGTGGGCGCCTCGGGCGTGCCTAGATTGACCGCGATCAGCGCGGTATCGGGTGCGTCGGGCATCCGCGTATTGTGGCAGAGCGCGCCGGCACGGACCGCTGCTTCCTTTCAATGACGATGTTCGAGCGGGTCGATGGACGGTACGCGCAAGCCGGAATCCTCAGCGCCGATTCATTCGACTGCACCTATTTTCAAGCGGTTGCAGTAAATTTCTGCGAATCCACCTTCGGAGCGCCCATGAAACGCCGCCATTCCCGCCTGCTCATGCTGCCGGCAGCGACCCTGCTGGCCACCGCCCTGTTCGCTGGCCAGGCCCTCGCCGGCCCCAAGGAAGACGAGCGCGCCACCAACGCGGTGCGGGTGCTGGACGAGATCCGCCGCATCCCCGAGGAAGGCATCCCCGACAAGCTGCTGGACGAAGGCCGCGCCATCGTGGTCATCCCCGACACCCTCAAGGCCGGACTGGTGTTCGGCGGCCGCCGCGGCCATGGCCTGATGTCGGTCAAGAACCCCGACGGCACCTGGTCGCAGCCGGTGTTCGTCAAGCTCACCGGCGGCAGCATCGGCTTCCAGGCCGGCGTGCAGTCCTCGGACATCGTGCTGGTGTTCCGCAACGACCGGAACCTGGACAACATCGTCAACGGCAAGATCACCCTGGGCGCCGATGCCGGCGTCGCCGCCGGTCCGGTGGGCCGCAACGCGGCGGCCGCCACCGACGGCCAGCTGAAGGCCGAAATCTGGTCGTGGTCGCGCGCGCGCGGCCTGTTCGCCGGCGTGGCGCTGGACGGCGCCGTGTTGCAGATCGATGACGAAGCCAACACCGCGGTCTACGGCGGCGGCAGCACGCCGCGCGCCATCTTCGAAGGCCGGGCCGGGCATCCTTCCGGCGCCGTGGTCGGTTTCCGCGACCAGCTCGAGGAAGTGACCGCCGCCGCCCGCGCCGCGCGCAGCGGCCGGTCCGCACCGGCCCCGGCCGCCACCGTCACCCCGGCGACCGCGGTCGCGCCCGCCAGCACCGCGCCGGTCGCCGAAACCGCGCCGCTGGGCCAAGCCCCGGCCACGGCCCCGGCACAGTCCGGTTTCCAGCCGGTCGCCGAAGGCGAAATCCGCACTGAACCGCTCAACGGCACGCCGTAAAAAAGCGAAAACTCCAGCGCGCGCCCGGGATCTCCGGGCGTGCCTGCGCTATGCTGATCGCCTGAATTTCATTACTCAACGCACGAGAAGACCATGGGCGGTTTCAGCATCTGGCATTGGATCATCGTTCTGGTGGTCGTTCTGTTGATCTTCGGCACCAAGCGCCTGCGCAACGTCGGCCAGGATCTGGGCGAAGCGGTGAAGGGCTTCAAGAAGGGCATGCACGACGAGGACAAGCCGGTCGAACGGCTTGACGATCAGTCGCAGTCCCGCAACAGCGAGTCCAGCACGTCCAAGGATCGCGACAACTCGCAGCAGTAAGCGCGGTCCCCTGCCGCCATGTTCGACATCGGTTTCCCCGAACTGGTGGTCATCGCCATCGTGGCGTTGATCGTCCTCGGCCCCGAGCGCCTGCCCAAGGTCGCGCGTTTCGCCGGCCTGTGGGTGCGCCGCGCGCGCGCGCAATGGCATTCGGTGAAGGACGAACTGGAACGCGAACTGGCCGCCGACGAACTCAAGCGCAGCCTGCGCGACACCGAGGAAGCGCTGCGCGAGACCGAACGCAAGGTCCGCGAGAGCGCGGCGGAGACCGAACGCGAGTTCGACGATCTGCGCGCCTCGGTGAAAGCGCCGGCATCCGCATCGACGCCGGAAGAACCCGAGCCCGCACCGCCAGCGGACGCGGAAGACGTCCCCCTGTCCCACGGCAGCAGCGATGAACCACGACGCACCTGAGGATCAGGCCGAAAGCAGCCTGATGGGCCATCTGCTGGAACTGCGCACGCGGCTGATGCGTGCGTTGCTGGGCGTGGTGATCGTGCTGGTCGCGCTGCTGCCCTTCGTGAAAACCCTGTACAGTCGGCTCGCGCTGCCGATGCTGAGCCAGCTGCCGGACAACCAGTCCGCGCAGATGATCGCCAACGATCCGACCTCCGGCTTCTTCGCGCCGATCAAGCTGGCCTTCTTCGCCGCCAT
>NZ_JANJUE010000190.1 GCF_024710765.1 Pseudoxanthomonas sp. | reverse complement strand
AGATTGGGGATTGGGGATTGGGGATCCGGGAAAGACGGGATTCATGCTCTTGCGAATCTCGAATCCCGAATCCCGTTTCCCTGCATTAATTCTTCTTGACGACCGCGTCGGCGATGTTGGCCGGCGCTTCGGCGTAGTGGTCGAACTCCATCGTGAAGGTGGCGCGACCCTGCGACATCGAGCGCAGCGTGGTGGCGTAGCCGAACATTTCGCCCAGCGGCACCATCGCGTTGATCACCTTGCCGGACGGACTGTCGTCCTGGCCCTGCAGGATGCCGCGACGACGGCTCACGTCGCCCATCACGTCACCCAGGTATTCCTCCGGAGTGACGATTTCGACCTTCATCATCGGCTCGAGCAGGACCGGATTGGCCTTGCTGAAGGCTTCCTTGAACGCCATCGAGCCGGCGACCTTGAACGCCATTTCGTTGGAGTCCACGTCGTGGAACGAACCATCGACCGCGACGATCTTGACGTCGACCACCGGGAAGCCGGCGAGCACGCCGTTCTTCATGGCTTCCTCGATGCCCTTGCCGGCGGCGGTGACGTATTCCTTCGGCACCACGCCACCGACGATCGCGCTCTCGTAGGAGAAGCCGACGCCGCGTTCCTGCGGTTCCATCTCGATGACGATGTGGCCGTACTGGCCGCGACCGCCCGACTGGCGCACGAACTTGCCTTCCTGCTTGACCTTCTTGCGGATGGTTTCGCGGTAGGCCACCTGCGGCTTGCCGACGTTGGCCTCCACGTTGAACTCGCGCTTCATGCGGTCGACGATGATGTCCAGGTGCAGCTCGCCCATGCCGGAGATGATGGTCTGGCCGGACTCTTCGTCGGTACGCACGCGGAACGAGGGATCTTCCTGCGCCAGGCGGCCCAGGGCGATACCCATCTTTTCCTGGTCCGACTTGGTCTTCGGTTCGACGGCCATCGAGATGACCGGCTCCGGGAACACCATGCGCTCCAGGGTGATGACGTGGTCCTGCGCACACAGGGTGTCGCCGGTGGTGACGTCCTTCAGGCCCACCGCCGCGGCGATGTCGCCCGCGCGCACTTCCTTGATCTCGTCGCGCTGGTTGGAGTGCATCTGCAGGATGCGGCCCACGCGCTCCTTCTTCGACTTGACCGGGTTGTACACCTGGTCGCCCGAATTCAGCACGCCCGAGTAGACGCGGAAGAAGGTCAGCGAGCCGACGAACGGGTCGGTCATGATCTTGAACGCCAGCGCCGAGAACGGCTCGGTGTCGGACGCCTTGCGGCTGTCTTCCTTCTCGTTCTCGTCGATGCCCTGCACCGGCGGACGATCCGCCGGCGACGGCAGCAGGTTGACCACGCCGTCCAGCATGGCCTGCACGCCCTTGTTCTTGAACGCCGAGCCGCAGAACACCGGCACGATTTCCACCTTCAGGGTGCGCTCGCGCAGACCGGCGATGATGTCGGCTTCCGACAGCTCACCGTCGTTGAGGTACTTGTCCATCAGCGCTTCCGAGGCCTCGGCCGCGGCTTCGATCATGAACGCGCGCGCCGCCTCGGCCTTTTCCTTCAGATCGGCCGGGATGTCGCGGTATTCGAACTTGGTGCCCTGCGAGGCGACATCCCAGTGGATGGCCTTCATCTTGAGCAGGTCGACCACGCCCTCGAAGCCGTCTTCGGCGCCGATCGGCACCTGCATCGGCACGGCGTAGGCGCCCAGGCGCGACTTCAGCTGGCCCACGACCTTGTCGAAGTTGGCGCCGGTGCGGTCCATCTTGTTGACGAACGCCATGCGCGGCACGGCGTACTTGTTGGCCTGGCGCCACACGGTCTCGGACTGCGGCTGCACGCCACCGACCGAGCACAGGACGAACACCGCGCCGTCGAGCACGCGCAGCGAACGCTCGACTTCGATGGTGAAGTCGACGTGCCCGGGGGTGTCGATGATGTTGAAGCGGTGCTCCTGGAACGAACCGTCCATGCCCTTCCAGAACGCCGTGGTGGCGGCGGAGGTGATGGTGATGCCGCGTTCCTGCTCCTGCTCCATCCAGTCCATCGTGGCGGCGCCTTCGTGCACTTCACCGATCTTGTGGCTCTTGCCGGTGTAGAACAGGATGCGCTCGGACGTGGTGGTCTTGCCGGCGTCGATGTGCGCCATGATGCCGAAGTTGCGGTAACGCTCGATGGGAGTGGTGCGAGCCACGACAGTCTCTCTTTTCTGATGGGAGAACCGACGGGAATCCGGTCCTCCGTGGAGGGCGATCTTCTATATGGCCGAATGCCGCCTTGCGGCGGCCTTCGGTATTCTGCGGACAGGCCGCTTGGGGCACCTAGATGGTGCCGATGGCCCCCGCTTGCAAGGGGGCCTGGCTTGTTACCAGCGGTAGTGCGCGAACGCCTTGTTCGCTTCCGCCATGCGGTGGGTCTCTTCGCGCTTCTTGATGGCGCCACCACGGTTTTCCGAGGCGTCCAGCAGCTCGGCGGCCAGCTTGCGCGGCATCGAGTTCTCGCCACGCTTGCGGGCGGATTCGATCAGCCAGCGCATCGCCAGCGCCAGGCGGCGGCTGGAACGCACTTCGACCGGCACCTGGTAGGTCGCACCGCCGACGCGGCGGGACTTCACCTCGACGGTCGGGGCGACGTTGTCCAGCGCCTTCTCGACCAGTTCCAGGGCATTCGGGTTCTTTTCGCCGATGACGTCCATGGCGCCATAGACGATCTTCTCGGCGACGGACTTCTTGCCGCTGAGCATGACCATGCTGATGAAACGGGCGATCGTCTGGCTGCCGTGCTTGGGATCCGGCAGGACTTCACGCTGGGGAGCTGAGCCTTTACGCGACATAGTTCTTCTTCCTTAACCTTAAGCCTTCGGGCGCTTGGCGCCGTACTTGGAACGGCCCT
>NZ_JANJUE010000310.1 GCF_024710765.1 Pseudoxanthomonas sp. | reverse complement strand
TACCTGCTCGACTCCAGCGGCAACTGCCAGTACATCGAGGCCTACAACCGCGAGGTCGCCGCGCATCCCGAGGCGAAGAAGATCAAGGTCTTCGACAAGACCTGCCTCTGTACGCACATGCGCAACTTCGACTGCTGGACCTGCGGCCACTACACCTACCGGCTCAAGGACACCACGGTGCGCGAAGAAGATGGCGACTACCGCATCCTGTCGGCCGAGCACGTGTTCAAGGACTACCAGTTCAGCACCGAAGGCCGCATCGCCCTGCCCGAATGAGCCAGGGATGCGCGGACGCGACGGCGTCCGCGCAATAGTTCCTCGGTGCCGGCCCCGAGGACGCCGATACTGACTGGATGAATTTCCCACTCGATCCTCGGATGCAGGTCGCAGTGGTCGATGACACGCAGCTCAACCTGACGCTGATCGGCAAGCTCGTCGACCGCACGCCCAATGCGCGCGCCCACAACTTCGAGCGCCCTACCCCGGCGCTCGAGTGGTGCCTGGCCAACGCGCCCGACCTCATCATCGTCGACTACATGATGCCGGAGATGGACGGGCTGGAGTTCATACGCCGCATCCGCGCGCACCGCGACCGCGACGACCTGCCCATCCTGATGGTGACCGCCAGCCACGAGCGCGACGTGCGTTACGCCGCCCTCGACTGTGGGGCGAGCGATTTCCTCACCAAGCCGATCGATGCGCGCGAGTTCGAGGCGCGCGTGCGCAATATGCTCAAGCTGCGCGAAGCCCATCTTGCCGGCAAGCACCGCGCCGAGACCCTCGCCGCCGAGGTGCGCCGGGCAACGGCCGACATCCTCGACCGCGAGCGCGAGACCATCACCCGGCTGTCACGCGCCGCCGAGTTCCGCGACCCCGAGACCGGCGCCCACATCCAGCGCATGTCGCATTTTTCCGCCCTGATCGCGCGCCGACTCGGCCTCGGCGACGCTTTCGCCGAAGACCTGCTGATGGCCGCGCCGATGCACGACGTCGGCAAGCTCGGCATCCCCGACACCATCCTGCTCAAGCCCGGCCGACTGACAGCGGAAGAGTTCATTGTGA
>NZ_JANJUE010000188.1 GCF_024710765.1 Pseudoxanthomonas sp. | reverse complement strand
CGGAATCGGCGGGCGGGCCGGCGCGAATGCCTTGAGCAGCAGGTGCAGCAGCACCGAGCTGTCCTTGCCCACCGAGTACAGGAGCACGGGGTTGCGGAACTCGGCCGCCACCTCCCGGAGGATGTGGATGCTCTCGGCTTCGAGGCGGTCGAGGTGGGACAGACGTGGGTCGGCGCTCATCAAAACAGGCTGCGGTACGTGACGGGATGCCGATGCGAAGCGTACCAGTTGCCGCCGCTGCCTCTGCCCTCCGGGGCCGAAGAGCATTCCACGACGCCGCCGACCCCGGAAATAAGCCCCGGCGATAAGGCCATAACCAGCCGTCCTTTCTGCGTGCGGCAACCAATTCCTAACATCGGATTCCCTTCTGCGCAAAGCGATTGCCCGCGATGACCGCTTCCTCCTCCGCACTGGCGCCCAGCCCCCTGGCCGAGGAGCGCCGTGCGCTGCTGGCGGGACTGGTGGAAGGACTCGACGCCCCGACCCTGTGGTGGCTGTCCGGCTACACCGCCGGCCTGGCCCATGGCCAGCATGCGCCCCAGCTGGCGGTGTTGCCCGGCGGCCAGGCGCAGTCCGGGCAGCGCCTGACCATCGTCTACGGCAGCCAGACCGGCAATGCCCGCCGCGCCGCCGAGAAGATTGCCCAGGAAGTGGAAGCTGGCGGGCTGCCGGTGCGGCTGCTGCGCGCCGACGCCTATCCGACCCGCGAACTGGCCAACGAACGCCTGCTGTACGTGGTGATCAGCACCCAGGGCGAAGGCGACCCGCCGGACGACGCCATCGGATTCGTTGAATTCCTGTCGGGCCGGCGCGCGCCGAAACTGCCCGAACTGCGCTACGCCGTGCTCGGCCTGGGCGATTCCAGCTACGCCGACTTCTGCGGCATCGCCCGCCGCCTGGACGCCCGGCTGGGCGAACTGGGCGCGCAACGGCTGTTCGACCCCGGCCTGGCCGATCTGGACATCGACACCATCGCCGACCCGTGGCGGACCCAGGCGCTGGTCCATGCCCGCGAGCACCTCAAGCCGCAGGGCGGCACCCCGCTGGCCAAGGTCACCCCGCTGCGTCCGGCGCATGCCCCGTCGCCGTGGTCGCATGAAAAACCCTTCGCCGCGGAACTGCTGCTCAACCAGGCCATCGGCGGTCGCGACTTCAAGGGTCCCGCGTTCGCCCGCCATGGCGTGCGCGACAAGGACGTGCGCCATATCGAGCTGTCACTGGCCGGCAGCGGCCTGCACTACGAACCGGGTGACGCGCTGGGCATCCGCCACCGCAATCCGGACGCGTTGGTGGAGGCCGTCCTCCAGGCCACCGCGTTGCCGGGCGAGGCCGAAGTCGCCCTGCTGGGCGAGACCCTGCCGCTGCGCGAATGGCTGGCCAGCCGCCGCGAGCTGACCCGGTTGTCGCGCCCGTTCCTCGCCGAACACGCCGCGCAGGCGCGCGCCGACGACCTCAACGCATTGCTGGCACCGGCGCAGCAACCTGCCCTGGCCGGCCTGCTCGGCAGCCATCAGGTCGTCGACGTGCTGCGGCGCTGGCCGGCGCGCTGGGAAGCGCTCGAACTGATCGCCGCGCTGCGCCCGCTCGCACCACGGCTGTACTCCATCGCATCCAGCCGCAAGCGGGTCGGCGAGGAAGTCCACCTCACCGTCGATGTGCTGGCCTACGAGGCCTTTGGCCAGTCGCACGGCGGCGCCGCCAGCGGTTTCCTCGCGCAACGCGCGGAAGGCGACCCGGTGCCGGTCTACATCGAGGCCAACGAACGCTTCCGCGTGCCCGCCGACAGTGCGCGCGACATCCTGATGATCGGCCCCGGCACCGGCATCGCGCCCTTCCGCGGCTTCGTCCAGGAACGCGCCGAAACCGGCGCCGGCGGACGCAACTGGTTGCTGTTCGGCGCCCGCCACTTCAACCGGGATTTCCTCTACCAGTCCGAATGGCAGGACGCGTTGCGCGAGGGTTCGCTGCACCGGCTCGACCTGGCGTTCTCGCGCGACCAGGCCGACAAGATCTACGTGCAGCATCGCCTGCGCGAACAGGCCCGCGAGGTCTACGCCTGGCTCGAGGGCGGCGCGCACCTGTACGTCTGCGGCGCCATCGGCATGGGCAAGGACGTACACGCCACCCTGCTCGACATCGTCCGCACCGAGGGTGGCCACGACCAAGACACCGCGTCCGAATATCTGGCCCGCCTGCAATCGGAAGGCCGCTACTGTCGTGATGTGTATTGACGGCGGGGATTCGGGAGTGGGGATTCGGGATTCGTAGAAGCCCACCCTGTTCCGTGTTTCTCCGCCCTCCGACTGCGCTCTTGCGAATCACGAATCCCCACTCCCGAATCCCGGCTCCCCACCCATGTCCCACTCCGTAGAAGACATCAAGACCGAAAGCCGGCGCCTGCGCGGCAGCCTGCTGGAGAGCCTGGCCGATCCGGTGACCGGCGCGCTGCGCGAGTCGGACCAGACGCTGATCAAGTACCACGGCAGCTACCAGCAGGATGACCGCGATCTGCGCGACGAGCGGCGGCGGCAGAAGCTGGAGCCGGCTTACCAGTTCATGATCCGCACCCGCACCCCCGGTGGCGTGGTCACGCCGGAGCAGTGGCTGAAGCTGGATGCGATCGCCAGCCGTTACGCCAACCACTCGCTGCGGGTCACCACCCGCCAGGCCTTCCAGTTCCATGGGGTCATCAAGCGCGAACTGAAGGCGACCATGCAGGCGATAAACGCCGCGCTGATCGACACGCTGGCCGCCTGCGGCGACGTCAACCGCAACGTGCTGGTGGCGGCCAATCCGCTGCTGTCGCGGGCGCATGCGCAGGTGCAGGCGTGGGCCGCGCGCCTGTCCGAGCACCTGCTGCCCAATACCCGCGCCTACTACGAGATCTGGCTGGACGAGGAGCGCGTGGCCGGCAGCGGCGAGGAACAGGAACCTGTCTACGGCGCCGCCTATCTGCCGCGCAAGTTCAAGATCGGCTTCGCGGTGCCTCCGCTCAACGATGTCGACGTGTTCGCCAACGACCTGGGCCTCATCGCGATCCTGGAGGACGGCGAACTGGCCGGCTTCAACCTGGTGATCGGCGGTGGCATGGGCGCCACCCACGGCGATGCCGCGACCTATCCCCGGCTGGGCAACGTGGTCGGCTTCGTGCCGCTGGAGAAGCTGCTGGACGTGGCGACCGCGGTGGTCACCACCCAGCGCGATTTCGGCAACCGCGAGCAGCGCAAGCGTGCCCGGTTCAAGTACACCATCGATGATCGCGGCCTGGATTTCATCGTCGGCGAAATCGAGCGCCGCGCCGGCTTCACGCTGCTGCCGGCGCGCGCCTGGCACTTCGAACACAACGGCGATCGCTACGGCTGGGTCGAGGGCGAGGACGGCCGCTGGCACCTGACCCTGCATTTCTTCGCCGGACGCATCGCCGATACCGCGCAGGCCACCCACCTGACCGGCCTACGCGAGATCGCGCGCATCCATCGCGGCGAATTCCGCCTGACCCCCAACCAGAACCTGGTCATCGCCGGCGTACCGGCCGGCGAGCGCGAACGCATCGACGCACTGGTGCGCACGCATGGCCTGGACGACGGCCGCGGCGCCGGCACCGCGCTGGCGCGCGCCGCGGTCGCCTGCGTCGCCCTGCCCACCTGCGGCCTGGCGATGGCCGAGGCCGAGCGCTACCTGCCCGATTTCACCGCCCGGCTGGCGCCGCTGCTGGATCGGCATGGCCTGCGCGACGCACCGATCCTGCTGCGCATCTCCGGCTGCCCCAACGGCTGCTCGCGCCCCTACCTGGGCGAGATCGCGCTGGTCGGCAAGGCACCGGGCCGCTACAACCTGATGCTCGGCGCGGATCACCGCGGACAGCGCCTGAACACGCTGTACCGCGAAAACATCACCGAACCGGAAATCCTGGAGGCCCTGGATCCGCTGCTGGCCCGCTACGCGCGGGAACGCGAAACGGACGAAGGCTTCGGCGACTTCCTGCATCGCAGCGGCATCGTCGCCCTGCCCCCGTATCCCACCCACCGACAGATCGCCCTGGAGCTGCACGCATGAGTGCGCCGCACGCCGTACCGCTGACCGCATCCACCGAGGACATCGCCGCCCTCAACGCGCGCCTGGAAGCGCAACCGGCCGAGGCGCGGGTACGCTGGGCGCTGGCCAATGGCCCCGCGCAGGCGGCCATGTCCTCCAGCTTCGGCGCGCAGGCCGCGGTGCTGCTGCACATGCTCACCCGCCAGCAGCCGGATCTGCCGGTGATCCTGATCGACACCGGCTACCTGTTCCCGGAAACCTACCGCTTCGCCGACGAACTGACCGAGCGGCTCAAGCTCAACCTGAAGGTATTCCGTCCGCTGGTCAGCCGCGCCTGGATGGAAGCGCGCCACGGCCGCCTGTGGGAACAGGGCCTGGTCGGCATCGAGCAGTACAACAACCTGCGCAAGGTCGAACCGATGCGGCGCGCGCTGGCCGAACTGGACGTGGGCACCTGGTTCACCGGCCTGCGCCGCAGCCAGGCCAGCAGCCGCGCCAACGCACCGATCGCCGAATGGCGCGGCGCGCGTCTGAAGGTCAACCCAATCGCCGACTGGACCGACCGCGAGGTGTGGCAGTACCTCAAGCAGCACGATCTGCCCTATCACCCGTTGTGGGAACAAGGCTACGTGTCCATCGGCGATTTCCACACCACCAGCCGCTGGGAACCGGGCATGCGCGAGGAAGACACGCGCTTCTTCGGCCTCAAGCGCGAGTGCGGCCTGCACCTGGACGTCTGATCCGCCTCCGTCGGCATCCCGCGGGATTCGGGTCCGCCCCGTTCGAACCGGTGACCCCGGCCACGCACCGGCCACGCCGATGGCAGGGATCGGCGCGGCGGGCGCCGCCGGGGTTGCCGCCTGACCGACCCCATCCGGCACCGGCCGGCCTTCATCGCCCGAATCCGGCTTCCGTCGCCCGCCCCCTTCCCCCCGTGCACGGGCCGGCTATGCTCCGCGGCACTCCAACACCGATGGATCCGCCGTGTTCGCCAGCCTGTTCTTCATTGTCCGCATCTTTGCCGCCTGGACCGGCGTGCTGATGCTCGCCGGCCTGATCTGGGCCGGTACCTTCAACGTCATCACCGGCAGCGACAACGCGCCCGGGCCGGTCTTCGCCCTGCTGGCGCTGCTGGTCGCGCTGTCGGTCGTGATCAGCACCTTCTCGCACCTGCGCCGGGTCAGCCTGGTCGCCGGCCGGCTGGATCACGACACCCTGTCCAACCGCCAGCACCGGCGCATCGAGATTCCGCTGGAAGCCGACGAAGCCTTCCTGCTGGTCGAATCGGCGGTACGCGAACTGCCGCGGGTGGAAGAGGTGGAAAGCGCGCGCGACAGCCTGCAGGTCAAGGCCAAGCTCAAGCGCATCGATCCCTACGGCAATGACCGGCCCTCGCGTTACAACGTGTTCAACTGGTTCAGCACCAAGCGCAACCAGATCCTGGCCACGGTCACCCCGGGCGCCGGCAGTTGCAGCGTTTCGCTGCTGTGCGAACCGGAAGCCAGCACCTGGAGCGATCTGCTCAAGGTCGACAACGGCACCAACCTGGAGAACGCGGAAGCCATCGTCCGCGCGATGGCGCGCCGGATCGGCGAACGGCGGCGCCAGGAAAAGGCCGACACCGTGCAGACCGTGACCGAGAAGGAACTGACCGTCGCCAAGCTCAACCTGCTGCAGGCCCAGGTGGAACCGCATTTCCTCTACAACACCCTGGCCAGCGCGCAGGTGCTGACGCGCACGGATCCGGCGCGCGCCGATCTCATGCTCGGCCACCTGATCCAGTACCTGCGACGTTCGCTGCCGCGCGCCGAGGATGCGATGTCCACGCTGGGCGAGGAAACCGAACGCGCCGAAGCCTACCTGGAGATCCTGAAGATCCGCATGGGCAGCCGCCTCGACACGCGGGTGGAGATCCCGGAAGGCCTGCGCGACGTGGCGATGCCCTCGATGATGCTGCAGACCCTGGTCGAAAACGCGATCAAGCACGGCCTGGAGCCCAAGCCCGGCGGCGGCACCATCTGGGTCATCGCCCGCGAACAGGAAGGCCGGGTGGCGATCACCGTCGCCGACGATGGCCAGGGTTTCGGCAGCCAGACCGGCGGTACCGGCATCGGCCTGAAAAACCTGCGCGAACGCCTGCACCTGACCTACGGCAACCACGCCTCGTTCGCCATCATCTCCAATTTCCCGCAGGGCGTGGCCGCCACCCTCAACCTGCCGATGTCGTCGGCGGGGGTGTCCCGTGGCTAAGGCCGTCATCGCCGAGGACGAGGAACTGCTGCGCACCGCGCTGGCCTCGCTGCTGCGCGACACCTGGCCGCAACTGGAACTGGTCGCCGAGTGCGAGGACGGCGCCTCGGCCCTGGAAGCCATCGCCGAACACCAGCCCGACGTCGCCTTCCTCGACATCCGCATGCCGGGCCTGACCGGAATAGAAGTCGCCACCGCGATGGCCGAAGCCAGCCCGGCCACCCAGATCGTGTTCGTCACCGCTTACGATCAGTACGCGATCGACGCGTTCGAGCAGGGCGCGGTCGACTACCTGCTCAAGCCGATCACCCGCGAACGCCTGGCCACCACCGTCCAGCGCCTGCAGCAACGCAGCGGCCACCATCCCGACGCGGCCACGCTGGCGGCCCTGCTCAGGCAGATCGGCGGCCGCGCGGCGGCCAGGGACAAGCCGCCGCTGGTCTGGATCACCGCCAGTACCGGCAAGGAAACCCGGTTGATCCTGATCGACGACGTCGCCTACTTCCGCGCCGACAACAAGTACACCGTGGTGATGACCGCCGAAGGCGAGGCGCTGCTGCGCACGCCGCTGCGGGAACTGCTGGATGCGCTGGACGCGAGCATCTTCAAGCAGATCCACCGTTCCACCATCGTCAACCTGAAGGCGGTGGCGTCGATCACCCGCGACGACACCGGTCGCGGCGTGCTCAAGCTCCGCAACCGTCCGGAAACCCTGCTGGTCAGCCAGCCCTTCATGTCCCTGTTCCGCGGCATGTGAGCCCCGCGCCACATCACCGCGACACGCACCGCCATCGAGGCCCGTCATGCGCATCATCGCCACCGCCGTGTCCTTCCTGCTCAGCCTCGTCGGCTGCCAGGAGAAACCGACCGTGACCTCCGTCGTACGCAGCGAGGCCAACGGCGTCGATCTCATCCACAGCCGCAGCGTCATCCGCGCCGGCGAGGGCCGCTTCCGCTGCCTGGCCAGCGCGACCGGCAAATGCCATTACGTGATCGTCGTGGCCGATGCCTGCGCGACGAACGGCGCTTGTCCGCCCCGCAGGCTGCAGGCCTTCGACCTGGAGGTCGGCGGCGAGCGCCGCATCGCCGACCTGCCACGGGGCGCGCGCCCCTGCGTGGATCGCGAACGCATGCCCGATGCGGCCACCTGCCTGAACTAGGCCTGGCCTGCTCCCCGCAGCCGGGCAAGTCCGGCTGCGCGATCCCACGGGTGGGGAATGCACGCCTCGGCGAGACGTCAGTGGGCGTGGCGGATCACGGTCTTGCCGCCACAGCCGATGCACTTGCGGTAGATCTCCCCGCGCCGGCCGATCCGTGGCCGTGACATCAGCCCCCCGCAAGCGCAACGACGCTCACGCCCCAGCGCCCAGCGATACAAACGCCAGCTGGAGTGCAGCGCCCAGGCGGTGCCCAGCAGGATCGCCGCCAGGAACGACAGCGAGGCCATGCGTCCGCTGCTCAAGCCGCTGAAGCTGGCCTGGGTCCGGGTCACCGTTTCCGCGACCACGAGCCCGCCCACGGCGATCAGCACCGCCGGGGCATACAGGCGCAACACCATCCGGGAAACCATCTTCATCGGCGGCGCCTCATGGCAACGGACGATGGCCGTAGCTGAGCACGCGGGAGATCTTCCAGCGCCCGTCCTCGAACTTCCAGACCTGGCTGAAGCCGGCAATGCCGACCGCCTTCTCGGGACCGTCGCCCTGGCGTTCGTGGAAGCGATGCTCGCCGATCTCCATCGCCCCGTAGCCCGGAATCGGATCCACCTGCAACGAGGATTCGATCAGTTCGCGGCGCGATCGCCAGGCATCGGGCGCAGCGCGCGCCGCGCAGTTCTTTTCCGTGATCGCGATGAAGTCCGCCGCCGAGCGCGCCACCAGCCCGCCCTTGTCGTGATAGAACTCCAGGTCGTCGGCCAGCATTGGCTTCAACGCTTCGATGTCGCAGGTCTCGAAGGTGATCGCGAACAGCGCGCGATCCTGTTCGCGGATGATCCGCTTCAATTCTTCCGGCGCCGGCAATACCACCTGGCCGGCGGCCGGTTCGGCGGAACGGGCGGGAAGCGCATGCAGGCAGCAGGCCAGGCCGAACGCCAGGGGGATCGCGAAGCGCATGTCGATATCCTTTTCGAACCAGGGCCGGAGTATGCGACCCCGCCAACGGCGCCGGAAGTGCCGCGCCCTCAGATGGTGATGGTCTGGGTCAGCGATTCCCAGCTTGGCGGATCCGGCCAGTCCGCGACCTGGTTGCCGTCCAGCACACGGCGCAGATCCCGGCGATCCACCTGCGGCGCCAGCGCGTGCACCAGCTCCAGCGCGTAGTCGCGCAGCACGCGCTCGCGCGGCAGCACCGCCCAGGCGATGCATTCCTTGATCTCCACCGGCGCCGGCCAGGCACGCAGATCGGTGTCCGTGCTGCCCACCGCCATTTCCGCCAGCAGGCCCACGCCCAGGCCGGCGCGCACGTAGGTCTTGATCAGATCCGCGTCCAGCGCGGTCACCGCGATGGTCGGCTCCAGGCCCACGCTGGCGAACGCGCGTTGCAGCGAGGAGCCCGGACGGGTCGAGGAGTCGTAGCTGACCAGCGGCAGATCGACCAGTTCGCGGATGCTCGGTGCCGCGCCCTCGTGATCCAGCGCGTGCCCGCGCGGCACCAGCACCAGCCGGCGCCAGCGGTACAGCGGCACCGCGATGCCCCCCTGCGGTTCGTCGCCAGCGGTGCTGATCACCGCGATGTCGGCGTCGCCCTGGCTCAGCAGATCCAGCGCGGTGCTTTCGGCGGCATGCTGCAGATGCACGCTGACCTGCGGATAGGCCCGCTTGATCCGGGCGATCGCCGGCGGCAGCACGAAGCGCGCCTGGGTGTGGGTGGTGGCCAGGATCAACTGGCCCTGGCTCTCGCGGCGCTGGTTGGCCGCGTAGGTGCGGATGTTGTTGGCTTCGGACAGCACCGCGCGCGCGCGCTCGATCACCTCCTCGCCGGCCGGGGTCACCGACTCCAGGCTGCGGCCCTTGCGCACGAACAGCAGGAAACCCAGCTCGTCCTCCAGTTGCTTGAGCTGCTTGGACAGACCCGGCTGGGTGGCATGCACGCGGGCGGCCGCCAGCGTGATGTTCAGGTCGGCGTCGGCAATCGCCACCAGGTAGCGCAGTTGGGTCAGCGTCATCGGAATCCGTCTCGGGACCGCCTCGGCGGGCGGTGCAGGGGGAGCGGAGGACTGTAGAGGATTTTCCCGGACCGTAACGCCGGTGGCTTATAACCGCAAGGCATGTCCGATCCGGCGCAAGTTATTTCCTGGTACCGGCATGCCGACGCTACGGTCATGAGCCTCGAATCAGTCGCTCCGCCGTGGCCACCCTGTTCCCCCTCTTTGCCGATCTGCATGACCGCCCGGTGCTGGTGGTGGGTGGCGGCGCGGTCGCCGAGCGCAAGGTGCAGGCGCTGCGTGAAGCCGGCGCCCGCATCCACCTGCAGGCGCCCGCCCTCACCCCTGCCCTGCAGGCGCTGGCCGACGCCGGCCGGATCGGCTGGGAACCCGGAACCTTCCGCGCGGGGGCGCTCGACGGCGTCTGGCTGGTCATCGCCGCCACCGACGACGCGGGCGTCAATCGCGCCGTCGCCGATGCCGCCAGCCGCCGCCGGGTGTTCGCCAACGTGGTCGACGACGCGGCGCTGTCCAGCTTCCACGTGCCGGCGGTGGTCCAGCGCGGAGAGCTGCAGATCGCGGTCTCCAGCGGCGGCGGCGCGCCGATGGTGGCGCGGCACCTGCGTCGGCAGCTGGAAACCTGGCTGGACGAGTCCTGGGGCGCATTGACCGCGCTGCTCGCCCGCGAGCGCAAGCGTATCCGCGCGCGTTTCCCGGAACCGGGCGCGCGCCGCCGGTTCTTCGAACAACTGCTCGCCGGCCCGTTGCCGCGCCTGCTGCGGCAGCGGCAACCGGAGCAGGCCGAGCGGGCGCTCGCCGACGCGCTGGCCGCGCCGGTGTCGCGGCCGCCGGGCGCGGTGGTCCTGGTCGGCGCCGGCCCCGGCGATCCCGGCCTGCTGACCCTCAACGGCCTGCGCGCGCTCAACGAGGCCGACGTGATCCTGCACGACCGGCTGGTCAGCGACGCGGTCCTGCAACTGGCGCGACGCGACGCGCTGCGCATCGAGGTCGGCAAGTCCGCGCAGGGCCACAGCGTGCGCCAGGAAAGCATCCACGCGCTGATGCTGGAGCATGCGCTCGCCGGTCGCCGGGTGGTGCGCCTGAAGGGGGGCGACCCGTTCGTGTTCGGCCGCGGTGGCGAGGAACTGGAGTTCCTGCGCGCGCATGGCATTGCCTACGAAGTCGTCCCCGGCATCACCGCGGCGGTGGCCTGCGCGGCCTACGCCGGCATTCCCCTGACCCACCGCGACCACGCCCAGTCGGTGCGGCTGGTGACCGCCCACTGCAAGGATTCACTGGACACCCTGGACTGGGCGGCACTGGCGCGTGGCCGCCAGACCCTGGCGTTCTACATGGGCGTGGCCGGACTGGAGGCAGTGCAGACGCGACTTTCCGCCGAAGGGTGTCCGGCCTCGACGCCGTTCGCGTTGATCGAGAATGGGTCACGCGCCGAACAGCGCGTGATCACCGGCCGCCTGGATGGGCTGGCGGAAACCGCCCGCCACCACCGGGTGGCATCACCCGCCCTGCTCGTCCTCGGCGAGGTCGCCGGCCTGGCCGATACCCTGCACTGGTTCGGCCAGGCGCCGCTGGCCGCGCCACCACGTTCCGATCACCTTTCGGCCGCCACACTCCCGCACGCCGCCTGACATACCCTTCCGGAGATCCCTTCATGCCCATCTACGACAGCATCCTGGACACCATCGGCCGCACGCCGGTGGTCAAGCTTCACCGCGTGGTGCCTGCGCACGTCGAGCTCTACGCCAAGGTGGAATCGTTCAATCCCGGCGGTTCGGTGAAGGATCGCCTGGCCCTGGCAATCGTCCTGGACGCCGAGGCCAAGGGCCTGCTCAAGCCGGGCGACACGATTGTCGAGGCCACCTCCGGCAACACCGGCGTGGCGCTGGCGATGGTCGCCGCCGCGCGCGGCTACAAGTTCGTCGCCACCATGGCCGAGACCTTCTCCATCGAGCGCCGCAAGCTGATGCGCGCCTACGGCGCCAAGGTCATCCTGACGCCCGCCGCCGAACGCGGCAGCGGCATGGTGCGCCGGGCCGAGGAACTGGCCAAGAAGCATGGCTGGTTCCTCGCCCGCCAGTTCGCCAACCCGGCCAATCCGGCCTATCACCGGCAGACCACCGCGGCGGAAATCCTGCGCGATTTCGCCGGCCGCCGCCTCGATCATTTCGTTACCGGCTGGGGCACCGGCGGCACCCTTACCGGCGTGGGCGAAGTGCTGCGGGTGGCGCGCCCGGAAGTGCGCATCACCGCCTCCGAGCCTGCCGGCGCTTCCCTGTTGCAGGGCAAGGACTGGGCACCGCACAAGATCCAGGGCTGGACCCCGGACTTCGTGCCGGAGGTGCTGAACCGGGAAGTGTTCGACGAACTGCTGACCGTGGACGACGCCAGTGCCATCGCCACCTCGCGCCGGCTGGCCGCGGAGGAAGGCATTTTCGTCGGCATCTCCGCCGGCGCCACCGTCGCCGCCGCCTTGCAGGTCGCGGAAAAGGCCAGCGAAGGATCGGTCATCCTGGCGGTGCTGCCGGACACCGGCGAGCGCTACTTCTCCACCCCGCTGTTCGAAGGCGTCAACGAGGGCTCCGACGACGAGTGGCTGGCCTCGCTGGGCTGACCCCGCGTTCCTGGGCGACAACGACCGCCCTCAGTCGCCGCCATCGCACCTTGCCGCCATTCCATGGCGGTGAGGCCGCGCATACCGCATGTGCATCCGCCCGCGCGGTTGCGGGGGCTTCGCGCCGGTTGCTAGGCTCGCCACGGTCCACCGTCGCGGAGTTCGTCATGAAGCTGGCCGGTTCGCTGCTGCTGTCGTCCCTGTTCCTCGTCTCCGGCATCGCCAGTGCGCAATCCGCGCCTGCTGCGCCGTCGACACCACCGGCAAGCTACTTCGACAATAGCGGCCGCGACGACGTGCTGTCCGGCGGCGCGCGGATGATTCCGATCCACACCCCGGCCGGCGACTTCAAGGTCTGGACCAAGCGGGTCGGCAACAATCCGCGCATCAAGCTGCTCCTGCTGCACGGTGGGCCCGGCGCCACCCATGAGTATTTCGAGGCGTTCGACAGCTTCCTGCCCGCCGCGGGCATCGAGTACTACTACTACGATCAGTTGGGTTCGGCCTACAGCGATCAGCCTGACGATCCGCGCCTGCTGGACACCGCGCGCTTCGTCGAGGAAGTCGAGCAGGTCCGCCAGGCACTGAAGCTGGACCGGGACAACTTCTACCTGCTCGGGCATTCCTGGGGCGGCATCCTGGCGATGGAGTACGCGCTCAAGTATCCGCAGCACCTAAAGGGGCTGATCATCTCCAACATGATGTCCAGCATCCCGGCGTACAACGACTACGCGCACAAGGTGCTGGAACCGAAGATCGACCCTGCCGCGCTGGCCGGGATCAAGCGCCTGGAAGCGGAGAAGCGCTTCGACGATCCGCGCTACATGGAGCTGCTGCTGCCGCATTACGAAGCGCACGTCCTGCGCATGCCCGCCGCGCAGTGGCCGGAACCGGTCAACCGCTCCTTCGCCCACATCAACAAGAAAGTCTACGTGCCCATGCAGGGCCCCAGCGAACTGGGCGCCAGCGGCATCCTGGCCAAGTGGGATCGCACCGCGGACCTGGGCAGGATTCCGATCCCCACGCTGGTCATCGGCGCCCGCCACGACACCATGGATCCGGCCTACATGGAGATGATGAGCAAGCGCTTGCCGAAGGGACGCTACCTGTTCTGCCCGGAAGGCAGCCACATGGCGATGTACGACGATCAGTCGACCTACGTGAACGGGCTGATCGATTTCCTGCGCGATACCGACGCGGGGCACTGATCGTCCCGCTTCCGCAGGAGCGACGTGAGTCGCGACCGAGCCTCGGCGCTACGGTCGCGACTCACGCCGTTCCTACGACCATCACGTTTCAATCCTCGTAAAGCTCCAGCGGCAGATCGTCCGGATCCGCGAAGAAGGTGAAGCGTCGCCCGGTGAACTCGTCCATCCGGACGGGCTCGGCCACCACGCCATGCGCAGCGAGATGGGCGACGGCCGCATCCAGGTCCGCCACCCGCAGCGCCAGATGGCGCAGGCCGCACGCTTCCGGGCGCGAGGTGCGCGCCGGTGGCGAGGGAAAGGAGAACAGCTCGATCTGGGTGCGATCATCCACCCGCAGGTCCAGCTTCCAGGAATCGCGCGCCTCGCGGTAATGCTCCGCAACCACTTCCAGCCCGAGCACCTCGGTGTAGAAACGCCGCGAACGCGCATAGTCCGAAGCGATGATGGCGACATGATGGATGCCGAGCAGTTTCATGGACATCATTCTAGTCCTGCGGGCGGTGGGGACGACGCAAGTCGCGAACTACCGGTACCCCTTGCGATCCCCGGGCAAGCGGTCGCGACCCGCGACGCGCCCATGACCGGGTGATTCCCATCAATGCGCGGCCGCCGCGTCGGCCCCCGCGGAACCGGCGGACGGGTGCTTGCCGCTCTGCATCAGCAGCACCAGCGGCATCGACGCCAGGGTCAACAGCATCATCAGCTTGAAGTCGTTGAGGTAGCCGATCGCCGCCGACTGCCGCATCACCTCGACATTGAGCAGCGCCGCGCCGCTCACGGTGTCCGGATTCCACATCGGCGGCAGCAGGGTGGTCTCGGCACCGAAGGCGGGAATGCGAGCGCCGATCTCGGCGTGGTTGATCTGTCCGGCGCGCGACAGCAGCGTCATCACCACCGAAATGCCGACCGACGAGCCGATGTTGCGGACCAGGCTGAAAAGTCCGGCCGCCTCGGTGCGCTGGTGGGGTTCGAGGGTTGCGTAGGCGACCGTCGAAATCGGCACGAACACCAGTCCCAGGCCCAAGCCCTGGATGACGCCCAGCCAGACAATGGCCGACATCGAGGCGGTGGGGCCGAACTGGGTCATGCCGTGCAGCGAGAGCACCATCAGGCCCATGCCGACCAGGATCGGTCCGCGCGCGTCCACCCGCCCCAGCAGGCGCCCGACCACCATCATGCTGAGCATGGTGCCGACGCCACGCGGCGCCAGGACCAGGCCGATGGTCAACACCGGATAGTTCATCAACGTGCTCAGGTACGGCGGCAACAACGCGAGGGTCGCGAACAGGACGATGCCGACGATGAAGATCAGCGCGCAGCCCACCGCGAAGTTGGCGTTCTTCAGCAGGCCCAGATCCAGCAGCGCGTGCTCGCGATGGCGCCACCACCACAAGGCATAGATGTACAGGGCGAGGAACGCCAGCGCTGCCTCGATCTGGATCTCCAGGCTGCCGAACCAGTCCTCACCCTGCCCGCGATCCAGGAACAGCTGCAGCGCGCCGATGCCCAGCGCCAGCAGGCCCAGGCCGATGCCGTCCAGCGGCCGTTCGTGCGGCTGATCCTTCTTGACGCTGGCGAGGATGCCGATGAGCGCCAGGATGCCAATCGGCAGGTTGATCAGGAACACCCAGTGCCAGCTGTAGTTCTGGGTCAGGAAGCCGCCCAGCGGCGGGCCGAGGATGGGACCGACCATGATGCCCATGCCCCACATGGCCATCGCCGCGCCGTGCTTTTCCTTGGGAAAGGCATCCAGCAGCAGCGACTGCGATATCGGCACCAGCGAGGCGCCGAACACACCCTGCAGGATCCGGTAGAACACCATTTCGCCGATGCCGGTGGCGATGCCGCACAGCAGGGAGGCCACGGTGAAACCACCCACCGCGATGATCAGCAGGCGACGCCGGCCCAATCGCCCCGCCAGCCAGCCGGTGACCGGGGTGAGGATCGCGGCGGCGACGATGTAGCTGGTCAGCACCCACGACACCTGGTCCTGGGTCGCCGACAGCGAGCCCTGCATATCCGGCAGGGCGACGTTGGCGATGGTGGTATCCAGCGCCTGCATCAGCGTCGCCAGCATCACCGACACCACCAGCAGGGTGCGGTTGCCGTTCGCGTCGTTGTTCTTCAATCGGCTGATCATGGCGTCACGGCCCGCGGATGGCCGCAGCGACAACACATCGCCACGGTCTGGAATCAGGAGTCATCCCGGAGCGCCGCGGAACCCACCACGACTCCACCACAGCGCCGCAATGCGGTCCGCAGACGCCCGGAATGACGAAAAAAAATCAGCGCGCGGCCGTCGCCTTGCCGGCATGGCTACCGCCATCGGGCCCGCGCAGATCGACCTTGACGTCGGCGCTCATGCCGGCGCGCAGCTGCGGTGCGTCCTGCTTGTCGGCGCCGTCGATCTCCAGGCGGACCGGAATGCGCTGCACGATCTTCACCCAGTTGCCGGTCGCGTTCTGCGGGGGCAGCACGCTGAACTCGGCACCGGAAGCCGGCGCGATCGAGGCCACGTGTGCCTTCCACTTCACGCCCGGATAGGTATCGACCTCGATGGTCGCCGGCTGGCCGACGTGCATCTTGGTCAGCTCGGTTTCCTTGAAATTGGCTTCCACCCAGATTGGGTTGGTCGCCACCAGCGGCATCGCGGTCTGGCCGACATTGATGTACTCGCCCACCTGCAGATCGTGCAGGCCGACGATGCCGTCCACCGGCGCGCGCACCTCGGCATGGGCCAGGTCCAGCCGCGCCTTGGCCAGCATCGCCAGCGCGCCGCGATAGCCGGGCAGTTCCTGCAGCGGCGTGCCCGCACTGCCGCTCAGCGCGGCGTTGGCCTCCGATTCGGAGGCGATCGCGTCGGCCAGGTCGGTTTTCGCTTCGGCCACGGCGTGTCGCGCGTCGTCCAGCATCTTGCGCGAGACCAGTTGCTGGCTGGCGAGCTGCTGCATGCGGACCAGGTCGCGCTGCGCCCAGGCCAGGGTCTCGCGCTTGGCCGACACCGACGTACCCGCGCCGGTCACCTTGGCGCGGCTGGCGCTGGCGGTGTTGGCGACATAGGCCAGGGTCGCTTCGTTCTGCGCGAGCGCGATCTGCAACGGCTCGGGATCGATGCGGAACAGCAGATCGCCCTTCTTCACCGGCTGGTTCTGGGTCACCGCCACTTCCACCACCCGCCCGCCGACCTGCGGCGCGATGAGGATGCGCTCGGCCTTGATGTAGGCGTTGTCGGTGCCGACCTGGCGGCTGGACACCGCCCACTCCCAGCCGAAGAAGCCGATGACCGCTGCGGGCGCGGCGATCCACAGCCAGAGCGGTACGCGCCGGCGCCGGGGAGGAGCGGGGGTGGCCGCCTGCTCGGCGGCGGCATTGATCTTGGTGGTCATGGTGGTGGGGTCACTTGCGCAGGGAAGACTCGCCGCGACTGGCGCGGTCGAGCTGGGAAAGGGTTTCGCGGATCTGGGACAGCACTCCCAGGGTGGTCTGCAGCTCGACGGGATCGACTTCGGCCAGGCTGTCCTCGCGCAGGCCGGTGGCGACGCCCTCGATCAGATCCATGAGTTCGTTCGACTGCGGCGAAAGGTGCAGCCGCCAGCAACGGCGGTCGGCGGGATCGTTGCGGCGTTCGACGAAGCCGGCCTTCTGCAGGCGATCGATCACCCGGCCGACCGCGATTGGCTCCATGTCCATCACGTCGGCCAGCGCCGCCTGGGTCAGCCCTTCGTTCTGGTGGATGCGCTTGAGCGCGCGCCACTGCACCCGGGTCAGGCCCAGGTGCGCGGCGCGCCGATCGAACACCCGGCCATACAGGCGGCTGAGGTCGGCGATGAGATAGCCGAGGGAAGCGGGGGACACGGCGTCGTGGGACTCACTCATGGCTGCCTATGATATAGCTGCCTAGGCAACTATATAGAGGGAAACCATTTTTCTTGAACGCGCGTTCAGGTTCCCCAAGCTTCCACGCCCGGTACCACAAAAGAAAAACGCCGGCACGAGGCCGGCGTTTCGTCGGTACCGACTGGCGGGAAAGCCCGCTCAGCCTTCCCACTTGCCCAGCGCGGCCAGGCCATTGTCCTTGGCGCGCGCATACACGGTGGACTGGGCCTTGGCGAAGTTGCCCTTCAGGTCCTCGGACCACAGCTTCAGCGCGGCCTGCTGCATGGCGCGGCCATAGGAGAACGACAGCGGCCACGGCAGCGCGCCCAGGCGGTTCATCGCGTCCAGGTGGGCGGTCGCATCCTCGTCGCTCTGGCCGCCGGACAGGAACACGATGCCCGGCAGGATCGCCGGCACGGTGCTCTTCAGGCACATAACGGTGGACTCGGCGACTTCCTCGACATCGGCCTGGTCCGGGCAATCCTTGCCGGGCACGACCATCGAGGCCTTCAGGATGGTGCCTTCCAGCAGCACATTGTGCTCGTACAGGGCGGCGAACAGCGAACGCAGCACGGCCTCGGTGACTTCGTAGCAGGTCTGGATATCGTGCTCGCCGTCCATCAGCACTTCCGGTTCGACCATCGGCACCAGCCCGGCTTCCTGGCACAGCGCCGCATAGCGGGCCAGCGCGTGTGCGTTCGCCTCGATGCAGGTACCGGTCGGAATGTCCTCGCCGATGTTGATCACCGCGCGCCACTTGGCGAAGCGCGCGCCCAGCGCGTAGTACTCCTTGAGGCGATCACGCAGGCCATCCAGGCCCTCGGTCACCACTTCGCCCGGGCAGCCGGCCAGCGGGTGGGTCCCCTTGTCGACCTTGATGCCCGGGATGATGCCGTGCTGAGCCATGTACTTGGCGAACGGCACGCCGTCCTTGGTGGACTGGCGGATGGTCTCGTCATACAGGATGGCGCCGGAGATGTAGTCGCTCAGCTTGGGCGTGGTGAGCAGCAGTTCGCGGTAGGCGCGGCGGTTTTCCTCGGTGTTCTCGATGCCCACGCCGGCGAAGCGCTTGGCGATGGTGCTGGTGGATTCGTCGATCGCGATGATGCCCTTGCCCGCGGCCACCATGGCCTGGGCGGTTTCGGCAAGCTGTTCGATGCTCATGTGGGTCCTGGAGGAGCGGCGGGAAAGATACCAATTATAGCCCAATCGCGAGAGCGCCTTGGGCCGGTGGAATTTGCAAACGATTACAAGCGTGGCGTGACGGCGACGTGGCGTTTCACTCCGGAGCCTGGCGTTGCTCGTCGGGATTCCGTCCATAACGCCAACGATGCACGAGGCGGGCCAGTCCGGGTCCTTGCAACAGGAAAACCCCGGCCAGTACCGCTTCGATCACCATACTCGCCGCGTTGATCAGGAACGGCTGGGAATCGCCCTCCAGCCACAGCGAGCCCGCCGTCGCGCGCGACAGCATGATCCACTGGACCAGCAGCGGCACCGCATCACGAAGTACCTGGAACAGGAAGTAGGCACCGATGATCGAAAACGCCAGGCCCAGCCAGGCATTCGCTTCGATACCGCTGTCGAACACCGGTTCCTGCGGCCGCGCCAACGCCAGGCGCGCCAGCTTGTCGGCAAACAGCCAGGCCAGCCCGAGTATCACTGCCGGGAGCAGCACGGCTCCCATCACCAGCCAGACGATGCCGCCGTCGTAACCGCCATTGCGCACCCCCAGCAGGATGCCGGGAAGCGTCAACAGCAGGGATGCGAAAAACCAGACGACAACCGCGCGAATCGCGACACACAACAGCGTGTAGGCATTGGTCCTGGTCATGAACTCCGCTTCCATTCTTCGGGCGAGAACATGCAGCCTCGCCCGAATGGAAGGCAATTACAACTCGCCCAGCCCCTCGGCCTGCCCCTGCATGCCGATCTGCAGCAGGCGCAAGGTGTTGGTGGCGCCGTGCTTTTCCATGTGATCGCCGCTGGTGAAGATGATGCGGTCGCCCTCGGACAGCAGCTTGCGGTCGTACAGGCAGCGCATTGCCTCGCGCGCGGCCTCGCGCGGCGCCAGCCCGCGGCTGTCGAACGCGATCGGGAACACGTCGCGCATCATCGCCATCCGCCGGCGGGCGCCGTCGTGGCGGGAGAACGCATAGACCGGCGCACGCGCGCGGAAACGCGACAGGTAACGGGCGGTGCCGCCGGACTCGGTCATCGCGACAATCGCGCGCACGCCGATGTGTTCGGTCAGGAACATGGCGGCCATCGCGATGGCCTGGTCGGCACGCGCCAGGTCGCGTGGCGCCTTCTCGAAATCGGTGTCGGTCTCGAACTGTTTTTCCGCGCCCAGGCAGATGCGCGCCATCGCCTCCACCGCCTTGACCGGGTAACTGCCCGCCGCGGTTTCCGCCGACAGCATCACCGCGTCGGTGCCGTCGATGACCGCGTTGGCCACGTCCAGCACTTCCGCGCGGGTCGGGATCGGGTTGTCGACCATCGACTGCAGCATCTGGGTCGCGGTGATCACGACGCGATTGCGCGCCAGCGATTCGCGGATGATCTTCTTCTGCAGGCCCGGCAGTTCGGCATCGCCGATTTCCACGCCCAGATCGCCGCGCGCCACCATGACCACGTCGCTGGCCTCGACGATCTCGGCGAGGTTCTCGATCGCCTCGGTGCGCTCGATCTTCGAGACCAGCGCGGCATCGCTGCCATGTTCGCGGGCAATCCGGCGCGCCTCGTTCATGTCCTCGGCGTTGCGGCAGAACGACACCGCGATGAAGTCGACGCCGATCTCGGCGACGATGGCGATGAGTTCCTTGTCGCGCTCGGTCAACGCGCCCAGCGACAGGCCTCCGCCGAGCTTGTTCAGGCCCTTGCGATCGGACAGGACGCCGTCGTTGAGCACGGTGGTGACGATGCGGGCGCCTTCCACCTGCTCCACGCGCAATTGCATCAAGCCGTCGTCGAGCAGCAGGGTGTCGCCATGGGTCACGTCGCCGGGCAGCCCGAGATAGCTCACGCCGACCTGCGACACGTCGCCGGCAGGCGCGTTGGCATCGGCGACCAGATCGAAGCGCGCGCCGGCCTTGAGCACGATCTTGCCTTCGGCGAAGCGCTCGATGCGGATCTTCGGCCCCGGCAGGTCGGCCAGGATGCCGACTTCGGCACCGGCGCGCTGCGCGGCCGCGCGGACCGCGGCGGCACGCCTGGCCTGGCCGGAGGGATCGCCGTGGGAGAAGTTCAGGCGGACCACGTTGACGCCGGCACGGAACAGTTCGTCAAGCACGCCCGGCGGATCGGTGGCCGGTCCGAGGGTGGCGAGGATCTTGGTGCGGCGCTGGCGTTCGATCATTGGTACGGTTCCCTGAATTGGGGCAAACGCTACCACACCGCGCGCATGCTGCAATGGCCGTGATGGTGATGACGGAAACCGTACGTCGGCACGCGCAACGACGGCGCGGAGTGGATTCGACGAAACCGCTGTTTTCAAGCGGTTTCGCGCGCACCAATGGCGTGCCGATACTGGTATTTTTTTGGTCTCGTGAATGCGCCGCCATGCTGCGATCGCACCCCGGTTTGCGCGCCCGCCCGCTGGCGGGCGCGACTTTCAGGCCAGTAGCGTGCGCAGCTGCGCGGGCACGGCGGCGAGCCGATCCGCACCGGCCTGGCGCAGTTCCGCCTCGCCACCGAATCCCCACAGCACGCCGATGTTGCGCATGCCATGGTGGCGCGCGCCGTCGATGTCCATGTGGCGATCACCGATCATCCAGCACTGCGCCGGCGACAGCGACAACCGGCGCATGGCCTCGGCGATCAGTTCAGGCTTATGGCTCAGCTGGCCATCCATGGTGGATCCAATCACGTCGGCGAAGCGGTGCCCGAACGGCAGGTGCGCGATGATCTTGCGCGCATGCGGCTCGTTCTTCGCGGTGACGATCGCCAGCCGGTGTCCGGCGCCGTGCAGGGCTTCCACCGTCTCGCCGATGCCCTCGTAGACGTCGTGTTCGGCCCAGCCATGCGATTCGAAGCGCGTGCGGTAGTGTTCGACCGCCTGTTCGACCCGTTGCGGATCCTGCAGCAACGGCGCGAAGCTGGTGCGCAACGGCGGGCCGATCCAGCGGCGCAGTTCCACCTCCGGCGGGATCGGATGTTGCAGTTGATCCAGCGCATAGGCCACGCAGCGGGTGATCCCGACGGCCGAATCGATCAGGGTGCCGTCGAGATCGAAGAACAGGGTGTCGCGTGTCACTGCCCGCGAGCCTCCAACGCGGCCACCGCCGGCAGGGTCTTGCCTTCCAGGAATTCCAGGAACGCGCCGCCGCCGGTGGAGATGTAGCTCACCTCG
Source organism: Pseudoxanthomonas sp. (assembly GCF_024710765.1). Lineage (GTDB taxonomy): Bacteria > Pseudomonadota > Gammaproteobacteria > Xanthomonadales > Xanthomonadaceae > Pseudoxanthomonas_A. Next base: position 11,239 of record NZ_JANJUE010000188.1, on the reverse strand, counting down.
TCGGCGATGCCGTACTTGTCGACCGCGGCCAAGGTGTCGCCGCCGCCGGCGATCGAGAACGCCGGCGACTGCGCGATGGCGCGTGCCAGCGCCTCGGTGCCCTTGCCGAAGGCGTCGAACTCGAACACGCCGACCGGACCATTCCACACCACCGTGCCGGCCGAGCGGATCAGCTCGGCGTAGCGCTGCGCGGTCTGCGGGCCGATGTCGAGAATCAGGTCGTCGGCGGCCACCGCGTCGACCACCTTCACCTCGGCCGGCGAATCGGCCTTGAATTCCTTCGCCACCACCACGTCGGACGGCAACGGGATGTCGGCGCCGCGCGCCTTGGCTTCGGCGTCGATCCTGCGCGCGGTGTCGAGCAGATCCGGCTCGTACAGCGACTTGCCGACCGCGTGCCCGGCGGCGGCGATGAAAGTGTTGGCGATGCCGCCACCGACGATCAGTTGATCAACCTTGCCGACCAGGTTGGACAGCAGTTCCAGCTTGGTCGACACCTTGCTGCCGGCCACGATCGCCAGCAACGGCCGGGCCGGCTTGTCCAGCGCCTTGGCCAGCGCGTCCAGTTCGGCCATCAGCAGCGGGCCGCCGGCGGCCCCGCCGGCGAAGCGGATGACACCGTGGGTCGACGCCTGCGCGCGGTGCGCGGTACCGAACGCGTCCATCACGAACACGTCGCACAGGGCGGCGTACTTCTTCGACAGAACCTCGTCGTCCTTGCCCTCGCCCACGTTCATCCGGCAGTTTTCCAGCAGCACGATCCGGCCGGGTTCCACCTCCACGCCGTCCACCCAGTCACGTACCAACGGCACGTCCACGCCCAGCAGCGCCGACAGGCGCGCGGCCACCGGCGCGAGCGAATCGGCCTCGCTCCACACGCCCTCCTTGGGACGCCCCAGGTGCGAGGTAACCATCACCGCCGCGCCCTGTCCCAGTGCATGCTTCAGCGTCGGCAGCGACGCGGTGATGCGCTGTTCGGACGTGATCCGGCCATCCTCGATCGGCACATTGAGATCCTGGCGGATCAGCACGCGCTTGCCGGCGAGGTCGAGGTCGGTCATGCGGACGATGGACATGGGCATTCCTTCGGGGCGGAGGGGAAAGAAGCCTATTGTCCCGGCTGCGCGCGGGCGCCGCAAACCGCGTGATTCAGGCCGGCGGTGGCTTGCGCAGCAGGCTGAAGGCGAATCCGGCCACCAGCAGGGCACCAGCGACCAACAGGCCCCAGAGCAGCCAGGCCTTCCAGTCGCGCTGTGGCGGCGCCGGCGTCAGCGCCGCATCGCCTCCCACCACCCGGGCCGCTCCCAGTGTCGCCAGCGCCGGTTGCCAGGTCGGGCCGCGCTGCCCGCGCAGCGCCGTCACCAGATCCGCCAGCGGCGCATCGTCGCGCTGCGCGCGCGCGCTGCCGGCCGCCAGGGTGAACGGTGCCTCGCCCTGGGCGACGAACACCAGCGTTTCGGGCCGATAGCCCAGGCGCAGGCGCGGCGATTCCACCGCCACGCCGCGCGCGGCGGTCAGGCGCCACTGGCGATCCCGGCGCATGCCGTCCAGCGTCTGGGGCGGCGACGCATCCGTGCGTCCTGCCGATTGCAGCCGGTAGGCCACCCATGGGGCCGCGGCCCGGCGCCACGGCGCGGTGGCCGCGTCACGGGATTCCAGTGTCCACGACCGGGTACTGTTGCCGGGCAACAGCACATCGGCACGTTCGACGGGAAAACGTCCCGGCAGGGTGAACTCGTAACGGACGGTGCCGTCGGGATCTTCGCTGCGGGTCGCCGGCAGTTCCTGCCAGGCCCATGCCGCGCCGCCGCCTGCCTGCGCCAGTTCGGCCTCGATCCGCTCCAGCCGCAGGGCCAGATTCGCCGCCAGCGGCGTCAGCCGCAGGTAGCGCGCCTTCAGCGGCGACAGTTCGATGCGATCGCGCGTGATCCGCTGGCCCTGGTTCTCCAGTTCGACCAGATGCGCTTCCTCCTGCACGGTCTGCCAATCGCGGAGATTGTCGGATGCCAGCACCCGGTAGGCGCGATCGAACGGCGCCTGCCCCGCTGCCCAGCGAACCCTCAGCGCCGCCGGCGCCGATGCCAGCCGGCTGGCGTCGATCAGGATGCCGCCGTCCCGCGCGTCCTCCGCGCCGCGCAGTTCGACCCTGCGCAGACTGCCATCGGTGGCAATCTCGCTGATTGCGGCGATGTCGCGCGAAGCCGCGCCGGTCATTGCCGGCAGCGGAAACCACGGCAGCGCTTCGATCCGCGCGGGCGCCGCATCCGGACGCGCGGGGTCGAACAGTGCCGCGGGCACCGATTGGCCGCGCGCGTCGAACACCTCCAGATCCCGCAATCCCGGCGACTGCAGCTGCCGGTAGACCGCCTCGTCGAGCACCACGCGGTAGGCACCGGCCTCGGGTTCGACGGTGCCCAGCGGCCACTCCCGCGCATAGTCGCCACGGGATCCGGCCAGCGCCAGCGCGGGCAACAGCGCAAGCAGCAGGCCCTGCGCGATACGTGATGCCATAGGATTCATGCGTGTTCTTCCTCGTTTCCCGTGGTGGCCGCGCGCGGCGGCGCTGGTGCCAGATAGCCTACGATCGTGCATAGCAGGCCATAGGCGATGAAGGAGGCGATGCCGAGCACATCACCCAGGTTGCCGCGATCCACCAGGATCAATTTCACCAGCACCACGCCCATCAGCACCGCGCCGGCCAGCCACAGGTAGCGCTGGCCGCGCCGCGACCCGGCGATCCAGCCCAGCACGCCCAGCACGCTCCACACCACGGTCAGGCTGGTCTGGGCCAGGCCGGTCGAGATCAGGTTGCCGTTCCAGGCCACCCCGCCCCAGTGATGCACCCCGTGCAGGACGACCGAGGTGATCAACACGAAGCCGAGCAGGGAAAGCGCCATCGGCCGCCACTGCCGCAGCCATTCCGGTGCCTGCGGCGCCCATGCCCAGCAGGCCAGCAGGACGAAGACCGCCAATTGCGCCAGTTCCAGCGGATTGAGCAACGGCACCCATGGCAACGGCGCGGCGTCACCGGCCAGCCACAGCGACCACAGCCCGGCAATGCCCAGGATCAGGAACAGCACCGCCAGCAACGCGCGACGGTAGCCGTCGAAGCGCTCGCCCAGCGGCGCGGCCAGCCAGGGCCAGCGGAACAGGCCCAGTGCGGCCGCGGCGAGCCACGGCAGGGCGATGCCCAGCACGCGCCAGCCTTCCGCGAGTTCGAAGCGTCCGCCCATCCATGCCAGCAGCATGGACAGGACCGACGGCCACACCAGCAACCAGACGAACTGCGCCCATCCGGCCAGCGGATGCTCGCTGGCACGCAGGCACAACAGGCTGCGCACGCCCAGCGCCGCGTAGGCCAGCCACGCCAGCGCGCCATGGCCGGCGAATGGCTGGTCGTGCGCCTGCACCTGCGCGAGCGCCAGTGGCAACGCGGCGGCCAGTCCCAGCAGGGTGGTCAGCGCCAGCGCGGTCGCCGGGCGGCGGCGGTGCACCTCCGCGGCGATCCAGCCGGTGATCGCGATCAGCGCGAGTATCGCGTCGGCGCGCGCGTCCCAGGCGATGAACCGGCCGATTTCATTGACCATGGTGCCCAGCCACCAGGCCATCCCCCACAGATAGAACACCAGCGCGGGGACCTGCCTGTCGCGCGCGCGCAGCACCCACGCGCTCGCCAAGCCCGCCAGCGCGATCAGCAGCGCGCCCATGAATTGCGGGTTGGCGATCGCGGTCACCGGCGCCAGCCGTCCCATGCCCACCACGAACGCGAACGCCGCCAACAGCTGCAAACCCGTGCCGCTGATCAGCGGCAACCGGCGCTGCTGTTGCAGGCCAAGCCAGATCAGTGCCGCGCCTTCCAGGGCGAACACGCTGGCGGTGGCATGCGCGGACAGCGCCAGCGGTACCGCGAGGGTGGCGAAACCCACCGCCAGCACCGCATAAGACGGCACCAACCGCACGAAACCGCCACGCCGGCGCAATGCGGCCGCCAGCAGCGCGTACAGCGCCGCCAGTCCCAGCGCGTTGAAGGCCAGCGGCAGGCGTTCACCATGCAGCAACCCGGCCTGCAGCGAGAACGCCACCAGCGGCGTGCCGAACACCAGGCAGCCTTCGACCAGGCCGCGCCGCCCCTCCGGTTGCCGGCGCGCGTACAACAGCGGAATGACCAGGTAGAACGCGAAGAACAGCAGCAGGAAGGGTTCGGTGCTGGCGAACTTGGACGGCTGGTAGTCGAACAGGCCCCATGCCGTGCCGATGCCGAAAGTGAAGGCGAAGCCCAGCAGGTTGAGGATGCGCCACGGCTTCCACCAGGCGACACCGAGAATCGCCGCGTTCAACACCGCGTAGTACGAGAACAGCGCGACATGGTTGCCGCTGCCGGTGGACAGCCAGATCGGCGCCAGGAAGCCGGCGAGAATCGCGAACACGGCAAGCGCCTTCGCGTTCTGCAATACCGCCAGTGCGCCCGCGCCGGCGATCAGGATCACGCTCAGCGCGAACGCCGGCATGGCCTCGAGCAATTCGTAGCGCTTGAACGCGGCGAACACCGTCAGCAGCAGGATGCCGATGGCGCCGCCTTGCAGCGACAGGGCGAAGCTGCGGTTGCTTTCGCGCTTGCGCCACGCGAACACCAGCGCGGCCAGCGAGGCCGCGGCGATACCGGCCAGGCGCAGTTCGACCGGCAGGCGCAGCCAGCCCTGGTCGCTGGCGTACTTCAGCAGCGCCGCCACGCCGGCGAACAGCACCAGCACGCCGATCTTGACCGGCACGTTGCCGACGGTGAACCAGCGCTTGATCGCGCGCAGGCCCAGGCTGATGAAATCCGGGCGCGGCGGTTCGATCGGCGCCGAGGGCGCGCGTGGCGGCGGCGGGGTGGGATTCGGGTTCTGGTTCGGATCCCGCCCCGGCAAAGGTGCCGCGGAAGCCGCGGACGCGGCCACCGGCGGCAGGGGCGGCGGGATCGGCTCGGTCGCGCGCGGCGGTGGGGAAGACTCCGCTTGCGGAGAAGGCGAACGGATCAGATCGGCGAGCGTCGGTGACGTTTCGCCTTCAGCCCGCGGTTCCGTCCGGACACGCTCGCGCACGGGCGCCACGGTCCGGCCGTCGTGTTCCGCGCCATTGCCGGCGACGGTGTCGCGGAGACCCTCCAGTTGCTGTTCCAGCACCGCCACCCGCCGTTTCAGGCCAGCGATCGACACCAGCGCCAGGATCAGCAGCGCCGGCACCGCCAGCACGATCAGGCCGATCAGGATCAGCACGCCCGCCAAGTCATCCATTTCCTGTCCTCATCAAGAAGCCCCCGGGCAGACGCATAGGGGCGTCCGCAGCGTCCGGCAAAGCGGCGGGCATTGCAAGAAGCTGGCCCCGGGTCGCTTGCGGTTGCCTACCGGGTATAGCACGGCGCTACCCGGGCAGGAACAGGAAACCGGGGATTCCGAAAACGCGGAAGGCGCCCGCAGGCGCCTTCGCGTATTGCCTTCGAGGGAACCGGCTTACTTGCCGGCGACCACGCGGACCATTTCCAGGCACTTGTTGGAATAGCCCCACTCGTTGTCGTACCAGCTCACCAGCTTGACGAAGGTGCCGTCCAGCGCGATGCCCGCGTCCGCGTCGAAGATCGAGGTGCGGGTGTCGCCGCGGAAATCGGTGGCGACCACCTTGTCCTCGGTGTAGCCCAGGATGCCCTTCACCGCGCCTTCGCTCTGCGACTTCATCTCGGCGCAGATTTCGGCGTAGGTCGCCGGCTTCTCGAGTTCGCAGGTGAGATCCACCACCGACACGTCGCTGGTCGGCACGCGGAAGCTCATGCCGGTCAGCTTCTTGTTGAGTTCCGGAATCACCACGCCGACCGCCTTGGCCGCACCGGTGCTGGAGGGAATGATGTTCTCCAGGATGCCGCGGCCACCGCGCCAGTCCTTGTTGGACGGGCCATCGACGGTCTTCTGGGTGGCGGTGGCGGCATGCACGGTGGTCATCAGGCCACGCTTGATGCCCCACTTGTCGTGCAGCACCTTGGCCAGCGGCGCCAGGCAGTTGGTGGTGCACGAGGCGTTGGAGATGATCGCCTCGCCCTGGTAGGTCTTGTCGTTCACGCCGTAGACGAACATCGGCGTGTCGTCCTTCGACGGCGCCGACAGGATCACCTTCTTCGCGCCGGCATCCAGGTGCTTCTGCGCGGTGGTCTTGTCGAGGAACAGGCCGGTGGATTCGATCACCACTTCGGCGCCGACCTCGTCCCACTTCAGGTTGGCCGGGTCGCGTTCCTGGGTCAGGCGGATCTTCCTGCCATTGACGATCAGGGTATTGCCTTCGACCTTGACCTCGCCCTTGAAGCGGCCGTGCACGGAGTCGTACTGCAGCATGTAGGCCAGGTAGTCCGGTTCCAGCAGATCGTTGATGGCGACGATTTCGATGTCGTCGGCGAAATTCTGCACGGCGGAACGCAACACGTTGCGACCGATACGGCCGAAGCCGTTGATACCAACCTTGATCGACATTGCTCGGGACTCCTGCGGCCGCGCCCGGCGCGGCGGGGTTGACGGGGACGCCCATTCTATCAGGCCCCGCCCGACTCACATTCCCCTCCCTCCCCGGCATTCCGGAGGCGCGGCAGCCCTGGCATATCGCTCCCCACTCGCGTGTGAACGCCTGGACTCACATATTTCCAGACATTGATCCGGATCAAGGCGGGGATCCGGGACGACACGGACACTGTCACCGTTCCCTCCAACCGACAGAAACAAACATGAAAAAGCCCCTTTCCGCCCTCCTCGCCGTGGCCATCGCCGGTGCCGCGCTGCCCGCCTTCGCACAATCCAAGGGCGACTGGACGCTGGGCGTCGGCGTCCACCAGGTCAATCCGAAATCCGACAACGGCAAGCTGGCCAACGGCGCGCTGGCGCTGGACATCGACAGCGACGTCAAGCCGACCGTGACCGTCGAGTACTTCCTGCGCGACAACCTGGGCCTGGAAGTGCTGGCCGCGCTGCCGTTCAAGCACGATATCGAGATCAAGGGCCTGGGCCGGGTCGGCAGCACCAAGCACCTGCCGCCGACCTTCACCCTGCAGTACCACTTCAACAGCCAGGGCAAGGTGTCGCCGTTCCTGGGCGCGGGCGTCAACTACACCACCTTCTTCAGCGAAGATACCCGCGGCGCGCTTGCGGGCAGCAAGCTGAAGCTGAAGGATTCCTGGGGCCTGGCCGCGCACGCCGGCCTGGATTTCAAGGTCAGCGAACGCGGCGCGGTGCGTGTGGACGTGCGCTGGATCGACATCGACAGCGACGTGAAGGTCGATGGCGTGAAGCTGGGCCAGGCCAAGATCGATCCGCTGGTCTATGGCGCGGCATATGTGCTGAAGTTCTAAGGTTGTAACCATCTGGACGGGTCATGTCGGTTAAAGTGCCGGCATGACCCGTACCGTTTTTTCAGCGCTCCTCGCTTTCGTCCTGGCCCTGCCGCTGTCGCCCGCGGCGCACGCGTGGGGCCCCTTGGGACATCGCCTGGTCGCACGCCTGGCGGAAGCCGATCTGGATCCACAGACCCGCGCCGAGATCAACCGCCTGCTGCAGGGCGAAGCCGATCCCACCCTCGCCGGAATCGCCAACTGGGCGGACAACCTGCGCGAGAATGATCCGGATATGGGACGGACGTCCGCGCGTTGGCACTACGTCAACATCGGCGAACACGCGTGCAGCTACCAGCCCGCGCGCGACTGCCCCGACGGCAAGTGCGTGGTCGAGGCCATTCGCGCGCAGAGCGCCATCCTCGCCGACAGGAACCGCCCGGACGCCGAGCGCCTGCAGGCGCTGAAGTTCGTCGTCCACCTGGTCGGCGACGCCCACCAGCCGCTGCACGCCGGTTACGCGCGCGACAAGGGCGGCAACGATTTCCAGACCCGCTACCAGGGCAAGGGCGGCAACCTGCACCGGGTCTGGGACAGCGGCCTGCTTGGCAGTCGCGGACTCGACGAGGACGCCTACCTGCGCGTGCTGCGCGCCCTGCCCGCCCCCGCCCCAGACCGCGCCGACGTGCTACCGCCGGCTTCGGCGGACTGGGCGAGGCAATCCTGCGCCATCGTGGTGGCGCCCGGTTTCTATCCCGCCCGCGCCACCCTGGAATCCGCCTATTACGAGGCGCAGCGCCCGATCGCCGAGCGACAGCTGCGGCTGGGCGGCGCACGCCTGGCGACCTTGTTGAACGCGACCCTCGCAACGCACTGAATTCCATCGCACCAGGACGCGTCCCGATGAATGTCCGATGCATCGCTCCACTGGCACTGCTGCTGTCCGCCGGCTCCGTTTCCGCCTGGGCGGTCGATCATCCACACCCTCCACCGGCTCCCACGCCATCCCCCGCGCGCCAGGTCATCGCGCTGGATGCCGCCATGCGCAGCGATCTGCCGCGCGAAACCGCCGAATTCACCGCGCACGGCGACCGCCATGCGTGCGAAGGCGCGGCCTTGGTCGCGCTGCTGCGGCGTGCGGGCGCGATGTCCGCCGAACCGCTTCGCGGCGCGGATCTGGCGCGCCGGGTGGAAGCCGTGGCGCGCGACGGCTACCGGGTGACCTTTTCGCTGGCCGAACTGGATCCCAGTCTGGGCAATCGCCGCGTGCTGCTGGCGGATCGCTGCGATGGCGAAGTCCTGTCGGCAACCGATGGACCGTTGCGCCTGGTCGTCCCGGAAGACGCGCGCCCGGCGCGCAGCCTTCGCCAGCTCGAACCCCTGACCGTCCTGTCGCCCTGACCCACCCGGAGCCGTGCCATGCGCTTGACCGCCTCGCTTCGCCGGAATCTGATCCGCCTGGGCTTGCTGGCCATCATCCCCTGGTTTGCCGCCGCCGCCGTTGCCCAGGACAAGACGCCGCTGACCGTGTTCGCCGCGGCCAGCCTGAAGGAATCCATGGACGAAGCCGCCGCCGCCTACCAGCGCCGCACCGGCATTCCGGTCCGCGTGTCGTATGCCGCCAGTTCCGCGCTGGCGCGCCAGATCGAACAGGGCGCGCCCGCAGACGTGTTTTTCTCCGCCGATCTGGAGTGGATGGACTATCTGCAACAACGCGGCAAGCTCGATCCGGCGCAGCGACGCAACCTGCTCGGCAACCAGCTCGTGCTGGTAGCGCCGAAGGCCAGCACGCTCAAGGTGAACCTCGGCAAGCCCGGTTCGCTGGCTGCCGCGCTCGACGGACGCCGGCTGGCGATTGGCCAGACCAGCAGCGTTCCCGCCGGCAAATACGCACGCGCCGCGCTGGAAAAACTCGGCCAGTGGACGGAGGTGCAGGCGAAACTGGCCGAATCCGAAAGCGTGCGCGCCGCGCTGATGCTGGTGGCGCGCGGTGAAGCGCCGCTGGGCATCGTCTACCTCTCCGATGCGCGCGCCGAGTCGGCGGTGCGCATCGTGGCGGCGTTTCCCGCCGACAGCCATGCGCCGATCGTCTATCCGGTCGCCGCATTGCGCGGCGAGCGCAACGCGGCCGCCAGCGCGCTGGTGATCTGGCTGGCGTCTCCGGAAGCCGGCGCGATTTTCCAGCGGCGCGGTTTTGTCCTGTTGAAGTAGGCGCGCCACTTGGACTGGTTCACGCCCGAGGAAATCACCGCCATCCGGCTGAGCCTGAAGGTGGCGGTCACCGCCGCCCTGGCCAGCCTGCCCTTGGGCGTGCTGATAGGTTGGCTGCTGGCGCGCCGCCGGTTCCCCGGCAAGGCGTTGCTGGATGCGCTGGTGCACCTGCCGCTGGTATTGCCCCCGGTGGTGATGGGCTATGCGCTGCTGATGACGCTGGGAACCCAGGGCACGGTGGGCGGCTTCCTGGAACGGCATTTCGGCATCGTGTTCGCATTCCGCTGGACCGGTGCGGCGCTGGCCTGCGCGGTGATGGGATTCCCGCTGATGGTGCGCGCGATCCGCCTGTCACTGGAAAACACCGACCGCCGCCTGGAACAGGCCGCCGCCACACTCGGGGCCGGGCCGTGGCGGGTGTTCTTCACCGTCACCCTGCCGCTGGCCTGGCCCGGCCTGGTCGCCGGCACGGTGCTGGCTTTCGCCAAGGCCCTGGGTGAGTTCGGCGCCACCATCACTTTCGTCTCCAACATCCCTGGCGAAACCCAGACCCTGTCATCCGCCATCTACGGCTTGATGCAGGTGCCCGGCGGCGAAGCCGGCATCTGGCGGCTGGCGGCGGTGGCGATCGCCATTTCGCTGGTCGCGCTGCTGCTCTCCGAATGGCTGACGCGCCGCCATCGCGGTCGGGAGGAGGCGTGATGCTGCGACTGGATGCCGAACTCAGGCGCGGTGCGTTCCATCGTCGCGTGCGCATCCATTCGGATGCGCGGGTACTGGCGCTGACCGGTCCTTCCGGCATCGGCAAGACCACCGTGCTCAACGCCATCGCCGGGCTGGTCGCGCCCGTGGCCGGCCATATCGAAGTGGATGGCCGGGTGCTGTTCGACAGCACGGACCGGATCGACGTGCCCACCCATCGCCGCCGCATTGGCTATGTATTCCAGGACGCCCGGCTGTTTCCGCACCTGGATGTGCGCGGCAACCTGCGCTATGGGCGGCATGGGCGGGATACCCCGGTGCGCTTCGGCTTCGACACGGTGGTCGATCTGCTGGGCATCGGGCCGTTGCTGGGCCGGCGCACGCGCAATCTTTCCGGCGGCGAGGCACAGCGGGTGGCGATCGGCCGCGCCCTGCTCTCGCAACCGGCGATCCTGCTGTTCGACGAGCCGCTGTCGGCGCTGGACCAGGCACGCCGCGAGGAACTGATTCCCTACCTGCAGCGGGTGCGTGACGAGATCCGGCTGCCGATCATCTACGTCAGCCATCACGCAGAGGAAGTACGGCGCCTGGCCGACGCCGTGCACGCGATGGATCCGCAGGACGGCTAGCGTTTCGCCGCCGCCACCTCGCCCTTGCCGTTGCGCAGGCTGAAAGTGAAGGCGTAGGCCAGCGATACCGGCACCACGCGCGCTTCGACGGTCGTGCCCGCGCAGCCATGGCCGTTCCAGTAACGATCGCGGGCGGCCGCATCGGGATAGTCGCAGAACATCGCCGGCTCGAAGCGCCAGCCGTTGACCGCGGCCAGCATCGCATCACGCAGCAGGACAAACTGCTCCGGCGGCGCACAGCCTTCCTGGGTCAACGGGGCCACCTGGACCGGTTGGCCCTGCTCATCCACCACGAACGACACGCACAGCGTCGTCGGTGCGAGTTCCCGCGCCGGGTAGTCCGCCGGAAACA
>NZ_JANJUE010000441.1 GCF_024710765.1 Pseudoxanthomonas sp. | reverse complement strand
ATCGATCAGGGTGTAATCCTTTCCGCCGCGCTCGAAGGGAATGGCGATCGCGTCGCGGGTGGTGCCCGGCATGTCGAAGGCGATCACGCGCTCCTCGCCGAGCAGGCTATTGACCAGCGTGGACTTGCCGACGTTGGGCCGCCCGACAATGGCGATGCGCGGTCCGCGCGCCGCATTCTCGGCCTCCTCGTCGTCAACCGGGAACTCGCCGAGCACCATGTCGATGAGTTGCGTGACACCGTCGCCGTGCGTCGCCGAGATCGGCAGCGGATCGCCCAGCCCGAGGGCGTGGAAATCGGCCGCGACCAGCTCGCGGTTCATGCCTTCGGCCTTGTTGACGATCAGATGCACCGGACGGCCGGCGCGGCGCAGGCGCGCAGCGATCTGCTCGTCATGAGGGGTGAGCCCCATGCGGCCGTCGACGATGCACAACAGTGCGTCGGCCTCGGCGATCGCCTGCTCGGCCTGGCGCGCCATCTCGTGCATGATCCCGTCCTTGGCGACGGGATCGAAACCGGCGGTATCGACAACCAGATAATCACGCTCGCCGACACGGCCGATACCGTAGTGGCGATCGCGCGTGAGGCCCGGCTGATCGGCGACGAGCGCATCACGCGTGCGCGTGAGCCGGTTGAACAGTGTGGATTTGCCGACGTTGGGCCGGCCGACCAGTACGATGGTGGGTTTCACGTATATCTTTCCGCCTAGCGGATCTCGAAGACCTGAACGTCGCCGGCACGATTCTGCACCACGAACCCCTCGCGCCCGACGGGACGGGGCTCGGCGACGACCGCGCTGCTGCCGACCCGGGAACGGGCGGCGAAGCCGCCGCCGTCGCGCTCGAGCACATGCACGTAGCCCTCGGCATCGGCAACCGCGACGAACCCGCCAACGATCAGCGGGCGGGTCACGCCGCGCCGCGCTAGGCCGGCCTGCTTCCAAAGGTTGCTGCCGCTGGCGGGATCGAGACCGTGCACCGCGTCACCATCGTCGGTGATCACCACCAGGTTGGTGTCGCGGTCCATCCCGACGCTGCTCGAAAAGTCGCGCGACCACAGCGCGTTCCCGCTGCTCGCATCGAAGCACGCGGCGCGCCCCTGGTAGGCGACTGCACACAATTCGCGGCGCCCCAGCACCGGCGTGCCGGCGATGTCGGCGATGCGCTCGATCTCGGTCGCGCCGCGCGGCGTCGCCACCGACAACTCCATCAACTGGCCGCCGTTGGCGAGACTCACCGCCACCAGC
>NZ_JANJUE010000183.1 GCF_024710765.1 Pseudoxanthomonas sp. | reverse complement strand
GGCACCTGCAGGGCGCGTTCGAGTTCGTCGATATCGTGCACTTCCACCAGCACGTCCAGATCCAGCTGCATCGCCAGGCCGGACAGATCGACCAGCTGGTGGTCGTCCAGCGCGGCGACGATCAGCAGGATGCAGTCCGCGCCCAGCACGCGCGCTTCGTACACCTGGTAGGGATCGATGGTGAAGTCCTTGCGCAGGACCGGCAGCGTGCAGGCTTCGCGCGCCTGGCGCAGGTAATCGTCGGCGCCCTGGAAGAAATCCACGTCGGTCAGCACCGACAGGCAGGCCGCGCCTCCGAATTCGTAGCTCACCGCGATGTCGGCCGGGCGGAAGTCGGGCCGGATCACGCCCTTGGACGGACTGGCCTTCTTGACCTCGGCGATCACCGCCGGATCGCCCTGGGCGATCATCGCGTTGAGCGCGTCGGCGAAACCGCGCGTATCCGGGGCATCGGCCGCCCGCGCGGCCAGTTCGGCCAGCGGCACGCGGGCGCTGCGCTCGGCGATTTCCTCGACCTTGCGGGCGAGGATGGTATTGAGGATATCGCTCATGGTGTTCCGATCAATTTGCGGTCTTCGGTGGCGCGATGCCGGGAGGCCTATCCGCGATCCCAGCCATAGGCGCGTTCCACCCGGGCCACGCGCAGTTCGAAGTGATCGTACCAGTCGCGCCGGCCCTGCTCGCGGGCGGCAGTGTGTTCGGCATGCAAGCGCCAGGCGCGGATGGCATCCTCGCTGTCCCAATAGGCCACGGTGATGCCGAAGCCGTCGGCGCCCCGGGTCGACTCCACGCCCAGGAACCCGGGCTGCTGCGTGGCCAGTTCGACCATCCGCTGCGCCATCGCGCCATAGCCCGGGTCGTCCTGGCCATTGCGCTGCGAGGAAAAGATCACCGCGTAATAGGGCGGCTTGGGGAGTTGCGCGAAACCGTCGCCGGACATGTCTACTTCCCTCCCCCGGCCAGTCGCCGGGTGGTCTCGATGAAGTCGTGCAGCCGCGCGGCGGCGCGGCCGTCGGTGATGGCCTCGCGGGCACGGTCGATGCCGTCCTCGATGCCGCCGGCCACGCCGGCCACGTACAGGGCCGCGCCCGCGTTGAGCGCGACGATGTCGCGGGCCGGCCCGGGCTTGTTGTCCAGCACGCCCAGCAGGATCGCCTTCGATTCGGCGGCATCGGCCACGCGCAGGTTGCGGCTGGCCGACATGGCGATGCCGAAATCCTCGGGGTGCACTTCGTATTCGCGCACCACGCCGTTGCGCAATTCGCCAACCAGGGTGGCCGCGCCCAGCGACAGTTCGTCCATGCCGTCCCGGCCCCATACGACCAGCGCGCGCTCGGCGCCCAGTTCGTGCATTACCCGCGCCTGGATGCCGACCAGATCCGGATGGAACACCCCCATCAGGATATTGGGGGCGCCGGCCGGATTGGTCAGCGGGCCAAGGATGTTGAAGATGGTGCGCACGCCCATCTCCCGCCGCACCGGAGCGACCACCTTCATCGCCGGATGGTGCACCGGCGCGAACATGAAGCCAATGCCGCTCTGCTCGATGGAAGCCGCCACCTGTTCCGGCTGCAGTTCGATGGCCGCACCCAGGGCCTCCAGCACGTCGGCGCTGCCGGACTTGGAGGACACGCTGCGGTTGCCATGCTTGGCGACCTTGGCGCCGGCCGCGGCGGCCACGAACATCGAGCAGGTGGAGATGTTGAAGGTGTGCGACCCGTCGCCGCCGGTGCCGACGATGTCGACCAGGTGGCGGGTATCGGCAAGCGGCACCGGGCGCGAGAACTCGCGCATCACGGTGGCGGCACCCGCGATCTCGCCGACGGTTTCCTTCTTGACGCGAAGGCCGGTGAGGATGGCCGCGGTCATGGTCGGCGAAACGTCGCCACGCATGATCTGGCGCATCAGGTCGACCATCTCGTCGTGGAAGATCTCGCGATGCTCGATGGTCCGTTGCAGCGCTTCCTGGGGCGTGATTGGCATGGTGGGATTCCCGCGTGGCTTGGCGGCGTGGGGAGGCCGGCCGGTGGCTCTATCGTTCAAGGAAGTTCTTCAGCAGCGCGTGGCCATGTTCGGTCAGGATCGACTCGGGATGGAACTGCACGCCCTCCACCGGGAACTCGCGATGGCGCAGTCCCATGATCTCCTCGAAGGAACCGTCCTCGTTCTCGGTCCAGGCGGTGATTTCCAGCGTATCCGGCAGCGAGCCGCGTTCGACCACCAGCGAATGGTAGCGGGTCGCTTCGTAGGCGTCGGGCAGGCCCGCGAACACGCCGCGGCCCTCGTGGCGGATGCGCGAGGTCTTGCCGTGCATGATCTGGCCGGCGCGGATCACCTTGCCGCCATAGGCCTGGCCGATGCTCTGGTGGCCCAGGCAGACGCCGAGGATGGGCGTGGCTTGTCCAAGCCGCTCGATCACTTCCAGCGAAACCCCGGCCTCGTTGGGCGTGCACGGCCCTGGCGAAATGACGATGCGTTCCGGCTGCAGGCGGGCGATCTCCTCCACCGTCAGCGCATCGTTGCGCACCACCTTCACCTCGGCGCCCAGCGACTGCAGGTACTGCACGAGGTTGTAGGTGAAGCTGTCGTAGTTGTCGATCATCAGGAGCATGGGGGACTCCCCTCTTTCGGCGGAAAGAGGAATGCGTTGGCTAGGGTGCGATCAGGAAAATCGCGTAGACGTTTTCGGTGAAGGTGAGGGTGCCGGCGGCGAGACTTTCCGCGGGCGCTGGCGGTGCCGCGGGAGCCGCCGGCTGGTAGAGATCGGCGGGCCTGGGCTCGATGACCTCCACCGGACCGCTGGGCCACGTTCCCGCCTGCACGCCATAGGCAAAGTCCGGCGCCACGTCTGAAATGCTGTACAAGCCGCGGATCCGGGCGCCGTACGCTTCCGCCAATCGCGCGGCCGTGTGCCGGGTCTGCTCGCCGGCTTCGCGCTTGAGCTGCCCGCGCAATGTTGCCTCGGCCGAATAGCCTGGTTCGAGACTGGCGATCTGGAGTTCCGAGCTGGCCTTTATCTGCGCCAGGAAGGCTTGCGTATCTTCCAGCCGGGTGAAGGTTCCGCGCACTTTCCGGCGCACCTGGGTTCCCTTGAACTCGCGCTTGTTGTCGCGCCAGTCATAGTCGGGAGCAACACTCAGGGAGGACGCCTGCAGGGACTCCAGGATTACCTGGTTGCGTTTGAAAGCTTCGATCACCTGGGCGGCACTGGCCTGTACTTTCTGCCTGGCGGCGTCGGTGTCCAGGTCCGTCACCTGCAAGTCCAGGGCGACGGTGAAGCGATCCGGTATCACCGTGCGCACGCCTTGCCCCTTCACCAGCAGGTGCGGCTGGGCCGGCAAGGCGTTCATCTGGGCGGAAGCCAGCATCGGTGCGGACAGCAGCGCCATCGCGCAGACCAGTCGATGGATCATTCGCATCGGCACAACTCCTTCGTCCCGTGGATTCTCATAGTCCCTTCGCCGCTTCGGCCACCGCGCGGAACAGCGCGCGGCCCTTGTTCATCGTCTCGTCCCATTCCTTGTCCGGATCCGAGTCGTAGACGATGCCGGCGCCGGCCTGCACGTGCAGGCGGCCATCCTTGATGACGGCGGTGCGGATGGCGATGGCGGTGTCGGCGTCGCCGTGCCAGCCGATGTAGCCGATACTGCCCGCGTAGACGTTGCGCTTGATCGGTTCCAGTTCGCGGATGACCTCCAGCGCGCGGATTTTCGGCGCGCCGCTGACGGTGCCGGCGGGGAACGTCGCACGCAGCACGTCGGCATAGCTCAGGCCCGGCAGCAGCCGGCCGGTGACTTCGCTGACGATGTGCATGACATGGCTGTAGCGTTCGATGACGAACTGCTCCCCGACCTGCACCGTGCCGGCTTCGGAAACGCGCCCGGCGTCGTTGCGGCCAAGATCGATCAGCATCAGGTGTTCGGCGCGCTCCTTGGGATCGGCCAGCAGTTCGGCTTCCAGCGCCTGGTCTTCGTCATGGGTGCGGCCACGCGGGCGGGTGCCCGCGATCGGCCGCACGGTGACCTCGCCGTCCTGCAGGCGCACCAGGATCTCCGGCGACGAGCCGACCACCTGGACATCGCCGACATCGAGGAAATACATGTAGGGCGACGGATTGAGCGCGCGTAGCGCGCGGTAGACGTCCACCGGACGCGCATTGAAGGGCACGCTCAGGCGCTGCGAAAGCACCACCTGGAAAATGTCGCCGGCGCGGATGTAATCCTTGGATTGGTTCACCGCGGCGATGAAACCCTCGCGGGTGAAACCGGAAACGAAATGGCTCTCGTCGAGCACGTCGCGCGCGATCGGCGCCGGATAGCCCGCGCCGGGCTGGCGCAACTTGGCGGTCAATGCGTCCAAGCGCACCTGCGCGCGCTGCCATGCGCCGTCCTCGCGCGGATCCGCATGCACGATGAGGTACAGCCGGCCCTTGAGGTTGTCGAACACCGCCAGTTCTTCCGACAGCATCAGCAGGATGTCCGGGGTGCCCAGTTCATCGGGCTTGTCGCCGCCGCTCAGGCGCGGCTCGATGTAGCCGATGCATTCGAAACCGAACCAGCCGACCAGGCCGCCGGTGAAGCCCGGCAAGCCTTCCAGCCGCGGTACCGTGTGCGCGGCGCGCAGGGCTTCGACTTCGGCGAAGGGATCGGCGACTTCGCGGGTCTCCAGCAGTTTTCCCCCTTCGCGAATCTCCAGCGTATGCCCGCGGAAGCTGATCACCCGCCGGGCCGGCAGGCCGATGATCGAATAGCGACCGAAACGCTCGCCGCCTTCCACCGATTCGAACAGGTAGGTGTGGGGCGCGTCGGCGAGCTTCAGGTAGACCGAAAGCGGCGTGTCCAGGTCGGACAGCACTTCACGGACAACAGGGATGCGGGTATGACCTTCAGCGGCGTGGCGCTGGAACTGCTCGAACGAAATCAAGACGGCTTTCCTTCCGGGACGCGGGGGCATGGCAGACGACGGCAACGGGCCACCATCGCCAGCAGCGGCGTGCGGAAGAAACGGAAAGCGGGGTCGTCTGGCTGAACACGGGACTACTCTACCCGAAGCGCGGGCCGGGCGACCACCCCTTGGCGGAACCGGATGTGGCGCGCGTTGGCCGATGCGGGCGGTGGGCCACGCCGGCATCGTCGGTCATGGTCTGGGTTTGGTCTGCCTGTTACGGGCGGGACATGAGTACGGGATCGGTTCCGATCTTGCCTACTGTCCGGCGGGAAATATGGAGCGAGCAGCGAAATGGGTCCCAGCATTCGCTGGGACGACGGGGCTGGTTATCCGCGGGATCAATGGAGTGCGAGTGAGTGGCGCCCGTGAGCGGTGCCCGCCGCGCTGCGGATACCAATCACGCCTGTGCCGTCATCCCGGCGTACGCCGGGATCCATTTGGACTTTGCCTTTTTGCCCGCCGGGACAGCGGTCCCGGCGCGCGCCGGAACGACGATGCGTGGGGCGGTCGAATGCCCTCGCCTTCGGCGGGACAACGGGGTCAGGCCCGTACCAGCAGCGGACAGTCCGGCGGCAGGTGCATGCGCAACCGGCCCGGCACGCAGGTGACGCGGAAGCGGCGCGAGCGTACGGGTTCGCCGTCCAGGTTGAGGGTGAACGGTTTGGCCGCGGACAGTTCCAGCCAGGATAGACGAGCGCGTTGGGTGAGCCGCTCCAGCGCCTCGCGATCGCGCCGGGTCAGCAGGGTCCCCACGGTCGCGAGATCGCCGTTCAGGATGGGCAGCACGGTCACGTCGATCTGGCCGTCGTTGATCCGGGCATCGGGGCACAGCACCTGTCCGCCGCCCGCCTGGCGGCCATTGCCCAGACCCAGCGCGAGGAAGCCGCCACTCCAGGTGAAATCCGGTCCCCGCAGGTCCGCGGTGACCGGCTCGATGCGGCCGAGCCGGGCGATGCCGGTGATGACGTACGCCAGGCCGCCCAGCATCTTCTTGAGCTTCTCGTCGGTTTCGACGGTCACCTCGGTGCCGAAACCGCCGCTGGCGAGATTGATGCACCAGTGGATGCCTTCATCGGCCTCGACCCGCAGCAGATCGATCGCCACCGCGGGCGCCTCCGCGGCGAGGCGCAGCGCGTTTTCCGGCTCCCCGGGAATGTCCGCCGCGGTCGCGAAATCATTTGCCGTGCCCATCGGGATGACCGCCAGCGAGGGCAGCGTCTCCGCCGCGCCTTCCCGATGCGCCAGCGCGGATGCGACCTCGCCCAGGGTGCCGTCGCCGCCGCCCGCGACGATCGTGTCCACGCCGTCGGCGACGGCCTCGTCCACGTAGCGAGCGGCATCGCCGCTTTCCCAGGTGACCCGCACATCGAGCCGGATGCCACGCTCGCGCCAGTGCGCCACCGCCGCGCGCAGCGCGTCGTCAGCCGCGGACTTGCCATTGAGGATGAGGCGCCAGCGATTCGAATCCATGGATCGTCCCGGACGGTGGGAACTCCAGCTTACCGCGCCGGCCGGCGTCGACCGCCGGATGGCCACATCGCCCGCCGCCTGTCATCCGCGTGTCACGTGGCGCCGGTAGCTTGGAAAGTCATAGCAGGGACGACGGGCGGAGGCAGGATCAGCCTCCAATTTTCCTGAAGGCGGTGACCGCGGGTCGCCGCCTTTCTTCGTTGCCGGGACGACGCCCGGGAACGCCGTCAACGCGCGGCGGCCACGGCCGCGCGCATGCGGCGGATGACGTCGGCGTAGTCCGGCGCGTTGAAGATGGCCGAACCGGCAACGAAGGTGTCGGCGCCGGCGGCGGCGATCTCGCCGATGTTGTCCGCCTTCACACCACCGTCGATTTCCAGCCGGATGGCCTTGCCCGAGGCATCGATCTTCGCGCGCACCGCGCGCAGCTTGTCGAGCGCGGATGGAATGAACGCCTGCCCGCCGAAGCCCGGGTTCACCGACATCAGCAACACCAGATCGAGATCATCCAGGACCCAGTCCAGCACATCGACCGGCGTGGCCGGATTCAGCACCAGCCCGGCCTTGCAGCCGTGCGACTTGATCAGCTGGACGGTGCGGTGGACGTGGCGCGAGGCCTCCGGGTGGAAGCTGATGATGCTGGCGCCGGCCTCGGCGAAGTCCGGAATGATCCGATCCACCGGTTCCACCATCAGGTGCACGTCGATGGGCGCGGTGACGCCGTGCTTGCGCAGTGCCTGGCAGACCATCGGGCCGATGGTGAGATTGGGGACGTAATGGTTGTCCATCACGTCGAAATGGACCCAGTCGGCGCCCGCGGCGATCACGTTGTCGACTTCCTCGCCCAGCTTGGCGAAGTTGGCGGACAGGATGGAAGGGGCAATCAGGCAGTCGGACATGGGGCTCTCGTCGGGTGGATGCGGAAGGCGCGAGGGCGGTCAGCGCCGGCGCAGGGTCTTGATGCGATCGTAGGCGGCGTTGATCTCGCCGGCCTTGCGCTCGGCCTGCCGGCGCAGTTCCTCGGCGACACCGGCGTACTTGTCGGGGTGGTACTGGGAAATCAGCCGGCGGTAGGCCTGGTCGATCTCGGCGTCGGTGGCGTCGCTGGTCAGGTTGAACACCCGGTAGGGGTTGTCCCTGGACAGCTTGAACCAGTCCTCGTCGAAGGCATGGCCGATGAGCAGGCCGATCAGGCCCCCGACCGGGTGCCGCATCAGCAGCCAGCCGGCGATGAATCCGAGCAATTTCCCGTACCAGCGCTTCATCCGGGTGGGGTTTCCCTGAAATTGGCGCCCATTTTACGGCACAGCGACCCGGCATCGCCGTACACTACGCGGCCCGGCCGGGTTCCGGGCACGCCCAGGCGGCATGCGGGACCACGGGAACGGGGGAGGACTTCGGGTGCGCTGGGCGCGCCCTTCCGACCGAAATCCGGACTCCCCGAGGAGTATTTGTGCCGACGACGTTGCTTCAATCCGATCTGCCCGGCCTGCCGTTGCGCCACCGCGGCAAGGTCCGCGATGTGTTCGATATCCCCCGCGAGCGCCTGCCCGCCGACGCGCCCCCCGGCGACTACCTGCTGATGGTCGCCACCGATCGCCTCAGCGCGTTCGACGTGGTACTGCCGGATCCCATTCCCGGCAAGGGCGAAATGCTCTGCCAGATCTCCAATTTCTGGTTCGCCAAGACCGCGCACCTGCTGCCCAACCACCTGACCGGCATCGACGTGGCCGGCGTGTTGCCCGACGGCGTCGATCCGGCGCTGTACGCGCGGCGCGCGGTGGTGACCAAGAAGCTCAAGCCGGTGCCGGTGGAAGCCATCGCGCGCGGCTACCTGATTGGCAGCGGCTGGAAGGATTACCAGCGCACCGGCAAGGTCAGCGGCATCGAGCTGCCCGACGGCCTGCGCCAGGCCGAGCGGCTGGCCGAGCCGATCTTCACCCCGTCCACCAAGGCCGCGGTCGGCGACCACGACGAGAACATCGATTTCGACGCGATGGTCAAGACGGTGGGCGCCGAACTGGCCGAGCGCGTGCGCGACGCCACCCTGCGCATCTACCGCTACGCCGCCGAGTACGCGGCCGAACGCGGCATCCTGCTGGCCGACACCAAATTCGAGTTCGGCACCGACGCCGACGGCCGCCTGTACATCATGGACGAGATGCTGACCCCGGATTCCTCGCGCTACTGGCCGGCGGATCAGTACGAGGTCGGCACCAGCCCGCCGAGCTACGACAAACAGTTCGTGCGCGACTATCTGGAAACGCTGGACTGGAACAAGACCGCGCCCGGCCCGCGCCTGCCCGCCGAGGTCATCGAACGCACCCGCGCCAAGTACGCCGAAGCGCTGGTCAAGCTGGGCGGCATCGTCGTCGACTGAGATCGCCCAGGCGCCCGGCCGGCATCACCGGTCGGGCGCTGTTCACCGCCGCGTGGGCTAGCATCGCCCTCCCGTGCTTGCGCACGCAGCCGGCCACGCCCATGAATCCGGGTTACCTCTACCTGGCCATCGCCATCGTGGCCGAGGTCGTCGCCACCAGTGCGCTGAAATCCTCCGCCGGCTTCACCCGGCCCGGCCCCTCGCTGATCGTCGCCGCCGGCTATGGCATCGCCTTCTATTGCCTGTCGCTGGTCATGAAGACCGTCCCGGTCGGGGTCGCCTATGCGATCTGGTCGGGCGCGGGCATCGTGCTCATCGCGCTGATCGGCTGGCGGCTGTTCGGGCAGCGCCTGGACCTGCCCGCCGTGCTCGGCATGGGCCTGATCGTGGCCGGGGTGGCGGTGATCCAGCTGTTCTCGCGCGTGTCGGGCCATTGAACCCGGCGCCGGATGACGCCCGGCGGGCGCACGCCGGACCCGCCTGCGCTATGCTCCATACCCTGCCGCATCGACATCCTCGGGAGGGATGAATGAACGCGACCGCGCAACGCCCGGTGGACCGCTGGTTCGCCAGCTATTCCGGCGATCACCAGAACGTCACCAACCAGAAGATCCACATCTTCGCGGTCCCCGCCATCCTGTGGACCGTCGTGGCCCTGCTGTGGTGCATCCCGGTGTTCGGCACCTGGATGAAATCCGGCATCTGGGCCGCGCTGGCGATGTTCGGCGCCTGGATGTTCTACAACCGGATGTCGCGCCCGCTGGGCCTGGGCATGCTGGCAATCTTCGTGGCGATGGCCTGGCTGACCCGCTGGCTCGAAGGCCTGGTCGGCGTGGCGAATCTGTTCTGGCTGGCGCTGGGCGTGTTCGTGATCGCCTGGATCGCGCAGTTCATCGGCCACAAGATCGAGGGCCGCAAGCCGAGCTTCCTCACCGATCTGACCTACCTGCTGATCGGGCCGGCGTGGGTGCTGGCCAAGTTCTACCGGGTGATGGGCTGGCGCTACTGAGCCGGCCCCGCCGCATTCAGCGCGGCAGCATGCCCGCGTCCGGCCGGAATCCGCGCGGCGCGTAGCCGAAGTCCCGCCGCGCCGGCGCGGCGTCGAACACCAGATCCTCGCGCATCCGCGCCACCGCCGCGCCAGTCAGGCCCTGCAGGCGCCCGGTCGCGCGCGCTGCCCGCACGGCCAGCGCGAACAGCGGCGACGGCAGCACGATCAGGCGTGGCGTGGGCGCCAGCGCGGACAAGGTGCGCCGGACCATCTCGCGGTACTCCACTGTCTCCCCGCCCGGCAGCGCGTAGGCCTGCCCGTGCGTGGCCGGGACATCGACCACCGCCTGCGCCGCCGCGGCCAGATCCGCGACATGCACCGGCTGGCGCCCGCCGCGCGCATTGGCGGGCAGCACGAAGAATCCACTCCGGCGCGCCATTGCCGCGATTCGCGACAGGGTCTGGTCGCTGCCCGCGCCGTACACCAGGGTGGGACGCAGGATGGTGGCGTGCGCGCCGCGCGCCGACGCCGTCGCGAACACCCGCGCCTCCGCGTCCTGCAATCGCACGGCCAGATCGCGCTCGCCGGCGTCGCTGGAATCGTGCTTGGTCCCCACGCTGGTGGAGCCGAATGCGACCACGCGCGGACTCGCAATCCGGGCGTCCGCGTACCAGCGCGAAAAACGATCCAGCGGCCCGGTGCTGAAGATCACGTCGACGTGTTCCGGCAATACCGGCATTGCATCGAACTCGCCCCGCAGCCAGTGGATGCCGTCCTGTTCCTCCCGCGCTTGCCGCGACACGGCGAAGCTGTACCAGCCAGCGGCGCGCAACCGCGCCAGCAAGGCCGCGCCGATCTGGCCGGTGCCGCCGAAAACCAGGGCGCTGCGGGGCTGCGAAGACATGGAATGCACGTTTCCCTTTGGATGAACGAGATCGCCGGAGGCGGCGCAAAGCATAGCGAAGCCGTCATTCCGCGTGCATGGCCCTGTTAAACTCGGGTCAACACCCGCCATAGAATCCCGACGAGTGCCCGCATCTCTCGACCTGTTGCTGTGCCTGCCTTTCCTGTTCGCCCTGCTGATCTCACTGGGGCGTCCCCGATCGCGCAGCACCGCGGCATGGCTGGCCGGGGCAGCACCGCTGCTCGGCCTGGGCCTGCTCGCGACGATGACGCCGGAAATCCTGCGCGGCGGCATCGTGCGCGCGGAACACGCCTGGATTCCGCAGATCGGCCTGGGTTTCGACCTGCGCCTGGACGGCCTGGCCTGGACCTTCGCCGGGCTGGTGCTGGCAATCGGCGCGCTGGTGGTGATGTACGCGCACTATTACCTGAGCGCGCGCGACTCGGCGATTCGGCTGTATGCCTACCTGCTGCTGTTCATGGGTTCCATGCTCGGCGTGGTGCTGGCCGGCAACCTGATCCTGCTGCTGGTGTTCTGGGAACTCACCAGCATCAGTTCGTTCCTGCTGATCGGCTACTGGCACCATCGCCAGGATGCGCGCGAGGGTGCGCGGATGGCACTGGCGATCACCGGCGGCGGCGGCCTGGCGCTGCTGGCGGGCGTGCTGCTGCTCGGGCACATCGTCGGCAGCTATCAACTGGATGACGTGCTCGCGGCCGGCCCGCAGATCCGCGCGCATGCGCTGTATCCGCTGACCCTGGTGCTGGTGCTGCTGGGCGTGTTCACCAAGAGCGCGCAGTTCCCGTTCCATTTCTGGCTGCCGCATGCGATGGCCGCGCCGACCCCGGTGTCGGCCTACCTGCATTCGGCCACGATGGTGAAGGCGGGCGTGTTCCTGCTGGCGCGCCTGCATCCGGCCCTGGCCGGCAGCGAACTGTTCTTCTACCTGGTCAGCGCGATCGGCGCGGCGACGCTGCTGATCGGCGCGTGGCAGGCGATCTTCCAGCAGGACATCAAGGGCCTGCTGGCCTACTCGACCATCTCGCACCTGGGCCTGATCACGCTGCTGTTCGGCCTGTCCACGCCGATGGCGGTGGTGGCCGGGCTGTTCCACATCCTCAACCACGCGGTATTCAAGGCGTCTCTGTTCATGGCCGCCGGCATCATCGATCACGAGACCGGCACCCGCGACATGCGCCGGCTCGGCGGACTGCGCCGGTACCTGCCCTTCACCAGCACGCTGGCGATCATCGCCAGCCTGGCAATGGCCGGCGTGCCGCTGCTCAATGGTTTCCTGTCCAAGGAAATGTTCTTCGCCGAAACGCTGGACATGAGCGACGCGCACGCGACCATGCGCTCGGCGATGAGCCTGGTCGCGGTGCTGGCCGGCATCTTCGGTGTCGCCTACAGCCTGCGTTTCGTCCACGACACGTTTTTCGGCAAGGGGCCGCGCGCGCTTGAACATGCGCCGCACGAGCCGGCGCGCTGGATGAAGATTCCGGTGGAGATCCTGGTGGTGCTGTGCCTGATCGTCGGCATCGTGCCGGCCTGGACGATCGCCCCGGTGCTCGGCGCGGCGGTGCGCGGCACCCTGGGCGCCGCCGCGCCGGATTACAGCCTGGCGGTGTGGCATGGCCTCAACCTGCCGCTGCTGATGAGCGTGGTCAGCCTGATCGGTGGCGTGGCGCTGTACTTCGGCCTGCGCCGGCTGCTGGACCTGCACGCGATCGTCCGCCAGTCGCTGGGGCGGCGCATCTTCCTGTTCAATGTGGATGCCTTGTTCACGCTCGCGCAGCGGCTGACCCGGCGCATCGCCAACGGCAGCCTGCAGCGCAGCCTGGCCTGGCTGGTGCTGGCCGCGATCGCGGTCGGGCTGGCACCGTTCCTGGCCGGGCATGCCGGGATCGAATGGCGCGCGCCGCAACCGATGCCACCGCTGGGCTGGATCCTCTGGCTGCTGCTGGCCGCCTGTGCGATCACCTCGCTGCGCTGGTATCGGCAACGCCTGGTGGTGCTGATCCTGCTGGGTGGCGCGGGACTGGCGGTCAGCCTGACCTTCGTGTTCCTGTCGGCGCCGGATCTGGCGCTGACCCAGTTGCTGGTGGAAATGGTCAGCCTGCCGCTGCTGCTGCTGGGCATGCACTACCTGCCGTTCCGCTCGCCGCCGGAACGCCAGCCGCTCCGGCGCTGGCGCGACATCGCGATCGCGCTGTCAGCCGGTCTCGGCGTGGCGGTGCTGGCCTATGCGGTGATGACCCGGCCGGCCGGCGGCATCGGCGAGGAGATGCTGGCGCGCTCGCTGCCGGAAGCCTTCGGCCGCAACGTGGTCAACGTGATCCTGGTCGACTTCCGCGGCTTCGATACCTTCGGCGAGATCACCGTGTTCGGCATCGCCGCGCTGCTGGTGCATGCACTGCTGCGGCGCGCGCGGATGGCGCCGGAGAAGATCATGCCGGGCCCGCCGATTCCGTTGCCGGTGCCGGCGGACCTGGCCCAGATCATGTTCCCGTTGACCCTGACGGTCTCGTTCTTCCTGTTCCTGCGCGGCCACAACGCGCCGGGCGGCGGCTTCGTCGCCGGCCTGGTGCTGGCGGTGCCGCTGCTGATGCAGTACGTCATGCAGGGTGCGGCCTCGGTGGAATCGCGGTTCGGATTCGACTACGTGCGCTGCATCGGCGTGGGCCTGCTGGCCGCCGGCCTGGGCGGCATCGCGCCGCTGGTGCTGGGCTATCCGTTCCTGACCAGCGGGCACGTGGTGTGGACCCTGCCGCTGATCGGCGACCTGGAACTGACCAGCGCGATGGTGTTCGACACCGGCGTGTACCTGGTGGTGTTCGGCGGCGCGATGCTGATCCTGTCGATGCTGGGCACCATCAAGCCCTCGCGCACCCGGGTGGCCCGCGATGGTGTCATCGACCTTGACCAACGCTCACTCCGGACCGGCGAGGTGGAACGCTGATGGAACTCGCCCTGGCCAGCGCGATCGGCCTGCTCACCGCCTCCGGCGTGTACCTGTTGCTGCGCGCGCGCACCTTCGACGTCATCCTCGGGATGACCCTGCTGTCGTATGCGACCAACCTGTTGATCTTCGCCAGCGGACGGGTCGTGGCCGGCAAGCCGCCGGTACTGCGCGACGGCGTGGCGGCGACCCTCGCCTACTACACCGACCCACTGCCGCAGGCGCTGGTGCTGACCGCGATCGTGATCGCCTTCGCGATGACCGCGGTCAGCATCGTGCTGGCCATCCGCAGCCGTGCCGACAACGGCAGCGACCATGTCGACGGCGGCGCCGGCGAGCTTCGCCACGAGGCACGCGTGGATGCCTATCACGACGACCGGCGGAGGAAGGCATGAACCACCTGCCCTTGCTGCCCGTCGTGGTTCCATTGTTCGCCGCGGCGCTGGCGCTGTTCGCCGAACACCGCCGCTTCGGCATGGTGCCGCAGCGCGTGATCGCCGGATTGTCGCTGGCCGTGCAGCTGGGCGTGGCGATCTGCCTGCTGCGCGCGGCCGCCGATGGCACGGTGCTGGTCTACCTGCTCGGCGACTGGCCGGCGCGACTGGGCATCAGCCTGATGGTGGATCGGCTGTCGGCGATGCTGGTGCTGGTCTCGGCGCTGCTGGCGGTGGCCTGCCTGCTGCATGCCGGTGCCGGCTGGGACCGGCGCGCGCCGCATTTCCATGCCTTCTTCCAGGTCCAGCTGATGGGCCTGAACGGCGCGTTCCTGACCGGCGACCTGTTCAACCTGTTCGTGTTCTTCGAGGTGCTGCTGATCGCCTCGTACGGATTGATGCTCAGCGGCGGGCGCGGCGATCGCATGCGCGCCGGCTTCCACTACGTGAGCGTCAACATTGCCGCCTCCACCCTGTTCCTGATGGCGCTTGGCTTGCTGTACGGCTTGCTGGGCTCGCTCAACATGGCCGAGATGTCGGCCAGGATCGCGCAGGCGCCGACCACCGACCTGGCGTTGATCCAGGCCGCCGCCGGCCTGTTGCTGCTGGTGTTCTGCACCAAGGCGGCGCTGCTGCCGATGTACCTGTGGCTGCCGCAGACCTATGCGCACGCACCGGCGGCGGTCGCGGCGCTGTTCGCGATCATGACCAAGGTCGGCCTGTACGCGGTGCTGCGGGTGGGCCTGCTGCTGTTCGGCGCGTCGGCCGGTGCGTTGGCGGGCTTTGCCTGGGATTGGCTGCTGCCCGCAGGCGTGTTGACGCTGGCGCTGGCCTCGCTGGGCGTGATGGCGGCGGTGCGCCTGCGCGCGCTGGCGGCCTACCTGGTGCTGGTGTCCGCGGCCACGCTGTTCATCGCGTTCTCGCTGGCACGCGAAGGCACGATTGGCGCCGGCCTGTACTACCTCGCCCACAGTACGTTCGCCGGCGCCTCGCTGTTCCTGATCGCGGATCTGGTCCGCCGCCGCCGCGGCGCGGATGGCGATCGTGGCGATCGCGGCCTGCCGGTACCGGCCAAGACCCTGCCAGGGCTGATGTTCCTGATCGCCGCCGTTTCGCTGGCCGGCCTGCCGCCGCTGTCAGGCTTCATCGGCAAACTGCTGTTGCTGATGGCCACGACCGGGCAGCGCTGGGTCTGGGCGGTGCTGCTGGCGAGCAGCTTCCTGGTGCTGGTGGGGATGGCGCGCGCCGGGACGCGGCTGTTCTGGCGCGTGCCTGACGATGCCGTTGCCGCCACGCCGGCAGGCAATGCACCGCCGGCCCCGGCCCGCAGGCTGGAAACGGCAGCCACCGTGCTCCTGCTGGCCTACGGGGTGGCGATGGCGCTGGCCGCGGCGCCCATCCTGGACTACACGCGCGCCGCCGCCGCGCAGTTGCTCGCGCCTGACGCCTACGTGGAACAGGTCCGCGCGCAGTCGCCCGCGATGAGGGCGCCCTGATGAAACGCTGGATTCCGTCCTGGCCGCTGAGCCTGACCATCTTCTGCTTCTGGCTGCTGATGAACTCGGCGCTGAGCTGGGGGCACGCGGTGCTGGCGCTGGTGCTGGCGATCGTGGTTCCACTGTTCGCCGCCCGCCTGGACCGCGAATTCGCGCGCATCGGCCGGCTGCGCCAGGTGCCGCGGATGCTGTGGGTGCTGGGCTGGGACATCGTCCGCTCAAACATCGAGGTCGCGCGCCGGGTGCTGGGTCCTGAATCGGCGATCACCCCCGGTTTCATCTGGGTGCCGCTGGACATCGGCAACATCCACGGCGTCGCCGCGCTGACCAGCATCATCACCCTGACGCCCGGCACCCTGTCGGCGGTGCTGTCGGACGATCGCCGCCACCTGCTCGTGCACGTGTTCGACCTGAAGGATCCCGAGGCGGTCATCGCCCAGATCAAGCAGCGCTACGAAGCGCCCCTGATGGAGATATTCCCATGACGCCCGAATCCATCGTCGCCGTCGCCATCGTCGCTTCGATGCACGTGGTGGGCCTGGCCATGCTGCTGGCGCTATGGCGCCTGCTGCGTGGCCCGACCGTGCCGGATCGGATCCTGGCCCTGGACACCCTGTTCGTCGCCGCCATCGCCGAACTGATGCTGTTCGGCATGCACCTGGACACGCCGATCTATTTCGAGGCCGCGCTGATCATCGCGATGCTCGGCTTCGTGGGTACCGTGGTGCTGAGCAAGTACATCCTGCGCCGGGACATCGTCGAATGAACATGCTGTTCGCCATCCTGCTCGCCGCGCTGCTGGCCGCCGGCAGTTTCTTCATCCTGGTCGGTTCGTACGGCCTGGCCAAGCTTTCGGATTTCTTCAAGCGCCTGCACGGCCCGACCAAGGCCAGCACGCTGGGCGTGGGTTGCGTGCTGCTGGCATCGGTCGGCTATCACACCACCCTCGGAAGCGATCCGCAGCCGCGCGAGTTGCTGGTCACCGCGTTCCTGTTCATCACCGCGCCGATCAGCGCGCACCTGATGGCCAAGGCCGCGCTGTCGCTGAAGATGGCCACCCGCCCGCCCGAGCCGGGGCGGGCGCAGACGGCGGCGGACGAACGCGCGGAAGACGAGCCGGCCTGATCAGGCCAGCATCGCGATTTCCAGCACCACCCAGGCCACGAAAGCCAACACCAGCGCGGCGCCTTCGCCGCGGCTGACGCGCAGATCACCGCGCAGCATCGGCAGCAGCATTACCGCGAAGGCGATCGCCGCCGGCAATTCCAGGCGGACGAACGAGGTCGGCAGCGGCAGCGGCCGGAACAGCGCCATGCCGCCCACGACCACCAGCAGGTTGAACAGGCTGGAACCGATCACGTGGCCGGCCACCATGTCGCCCTGCCCGCGCCGCGCCGCCATCGCGGCGGCGGCGATCTCCGGCAGCGCGGTGCCGATGGCCACCGGCAGCAGGCCGGACAGCAACGGGGTCAGCCCCAGGCCCGCGCCGATGGTCGTCGCCGACTGGACGATGAACTTCGCGCCGAAGTACAGCAGCGCGATGGCGACGGCCAGGCGCAACAGCGCCTGTCCCCAACCCACCACCGGGCCGGCATACGCCGCGACGTCGCCGCGGACCGCTTCGCTTTCGCGTGCGCCGCGCGCAAGCAGGAAACCCAGCATGGCGATGAAGGCCAGCAGCAGCACGCCACCCTCGATACGCCCGATGACCCCGTCCAGGCCCAGCACGATCAACGCCAGCGTGGCGATGATCAGCAGCAGCAACAGGGGCGAGAGCAGCCGCATGCGCACCAGCAGCGGCGCGCACAGCGCCGCCACGCCCAGGGTCAGGCCGAGGTTGACGATGTTGCTGCCGACCGCGTTGCCGAGCGCGAGATCCTGCGCCCCCACCCAGACCGCGCGCGCGTTGATCGCCAGTTCCGGCAGCGAGGTGCCGAAGGCAATCAGCAGCAGGCCGGCGACGAACGGCGAGGCGCCGAGGCGTTGCGCGAGCGCCGAGGCGCCCTTGACGATGGAATCGCCCCCCAGTGCCAGCAGCACCAGGCCCAGCAGGAAAAATCCCCATGCTTCCATCCGTGCGCCTCCTCGCGTCGATGGGCGATTCTATGCCCGGCCGGCGGCCCGCCACCAGCCGGACGCCGGCGGGCCGGTTTCCTCAGGAGCAGCCTTCCACGTAATCGGCCTGCGGGGTCAACCCGACCCGCCAGCGGGTGACCTTGCCGTCCGCACCCACCTCGAACACCAGCTTGCTCGGCGCCACGCCGCTGGCATCCATCGACAGGTACCGGCCACCTTCGACGTACTTGTGCGGCGTGGACTGCAGGCTGTCGTGATAGAGCTTCTGCAACGCATCGGCCTGCATGCCCACCTTGCCGCCGCCGGGCGCCGTCTCCTTATCGGTGCCGACGTCGTAACGGACGAACTTGCCGTCCTCAATCATGAAGGCCAGTTCGTTGCCGTCCCTGGCCCACTTCGGCAGCAGGTAATGGCAGGTACTGCCTTCGCCGGACGGCAGGGATTTGAGTTCCCCCCCCCAGGCGGTCTTCGCTTCCTCCTCGCTGCTGCCGAGCTTCATGTCGCCGAAGCCGGCCAGGCCAGCCTGCGCCAATGCCGGCGGCGCGGCGGGGTCCGTCGCGGGAGGTGTCGTGGATTCGGCCGGAATATCCGTGGCCGCCGGCGGTGCGGGTGTCGGCGCGTCCGCTCCGGACGGCGGCGGGGCGGCGGGCGGTTTGCAGGCGGCCAGCGCCAGCGTCAACGCGAAAGTCAGCAGGACCGGCTTGGTTGCGAACGTCATGGGCGGCGGCTCCGTGGGAAAGCCGCAGCCTAGCGTGTCGCCGTGAAGCTGTCGCGAACGGATCAGTCCGGCTTGCGGAAGTGTTTCTGCAGTCCCGCCCAGCAGGCCAGGTAGTCGCGCTGGCGATGGTCGGCCTCCAGTGCCTGCGCAGCCGGCCGGATCACTGCCCGGGTCTCGAACATGAAGGCCATGGTGTCGCGGATGACGTCCGGCCTGGCCAGATCCGCGTTGCTCGCCTTCTCGAAGGTCGCCGCGTCGGGACCATGCCCGGTCATGCAGTTGTGCAACGAGGCGCCACCCGGCGCGAAGCCATCGGCCTTGGCGTCGTACACGCCGGTGATCAGGCCCATGAACTCGCTGGCGATGTTGCGGTGGAACCACGGCGGACGGAACGTGTCCTGCGCCACCAGCCAACGCGGCGGGAAGATCACGAAATCCAGGTTGGCCGTGCCGTGGGTATCACTGGGCGAGGTCAGCACGGTGAAGATCGACGGATCCGGGTGATCGAAGCTGATCGATCCGATGGTGTTGAAATGGCGCAGGTCATACCGATACGGCGCGTAGTTGCCGTGCCAGCCGACCACGTCCAGCGGCGAATGGCCGATGGCCGCGCGCCACAGATGCCCCTGGAACTTGGCGATCAGTTCGAATTCGCCTTCCACGTCCTCATAGGCCGCATGCGGGGCTTCGAAATCGCGCGGATTGGCCAGGCCGTTGGCGCCGATCGGCCCCAGGTCCGGCAGGCGCAGCGCGGCGCCGAAATTCTCGCAGACATAGCCACGCGACGGGCCCTCCGGCAACTCGACGCGAAAGCGCACGCCACGCGGAATCACCGCGATCTGTTGCGGTTCGAGCTCGAGCACGCCCAGTTCGGTGGCGATCGACAGCCGGCCCTGCTGCGGCACGATCAGCAGTTCGGCATCGGCGTCGTAGAAGAAGCGGCCCTGCATCGATCGGTTGGCCGCGTACAGGTGGATGCCGACGCCATGCTGGCCCGCCGCCGAGCCGTTTCCGGCCATGGTGTACAGGCCGTCGACGAAATCGGTGGCCGCTTGCGGCAACGGCAGCGGGTTCCAGCGCAGTTGGTCCGGGGTCACCGGGCCATCACCGAAATCGTTGTGGAAGCGCGGCTGCGCGAAGGCCTCGAAGTTCGAGTGCATCGCCGCCGGCCGGATCCGGTACAGCCAGCTGCGCCGGTTCTCGCTGCGCGGCGCGGTGAACGCGGTGCCGGACAGCTGTTCGGCATACAGGCCGTGAGCCACGCGCTGCGGCGAATTGCGTCCCACCGGCAGCGTGCCGGCCACGGCCTCGCTGGCGAAATGGTTGCCGAAACCGGTTTGGTAGCCGCTGCTCTTCATGGTGCCTGCCTGTGGACGCGACGTCCGTCGCGACGGTGCCGATGACGCGATTCTGCCTGAACTGCGGATGCGGCGGCGCACCCGGGCCGCCGCCACCGCACCGGTGTCAGAGCACGCCGCGGCGCATCTGATCGCGCTCGATGCTCTCGAACAGCGCCTGGAAGTTGCCTTCACCGAAGCCTTCGTTGCCCTTGCGCTGGATGATCTCGAAGAAGATCGGGCCAATCGCGTTCTGGGTGAAGATCTGCAGCAGCTTGCGCTGGTGGGTTTCCGGATCGGCGTCGATCAGGATCTTGTTCTTCGCCAGTCGCGGCACGTCCTCGCCATGGTCCGGAACGCGCTGATCGATCACGTCGAAGTAGGTGTCCGGGGTGTCGAGGAACTCCACGCCCGCATCGCGCATG
>NZ_JANJUE010000180.1 GCF_024710765.1 Pseudoxanthomonas sp. | reverse complement strand
CGGGGCGGGTGGGGGCCGTGGGTGGGGGGTGCCGGGGGGGCGGGGCGGCGCCCGGGGCCCGGGGCCCCGCCGGGCCCCACGCGGCCAGGTCCGTACATATGCCAACGCGAACCGGGCGGCGAAAACGGCCACGGCTCGGCCATAATCATGGCATGGACAAGATCGAACGCATCACCGCCCTGCATCGCATCCTGAAGGCGTCGCGCTACCCGGTCACGGTCAAGCGCCTGCAGGAGGAACTCGGCTGCTCGCGCGCCACCGTCTACCGCGACCTGGCATACCTGCGCGATGCGCTGATGGCGCCCATCGAGGGCGACGGCGAAGCCGGCTTCCGCTACGAGGCGGCCGAAGGCGAACGGTTCGAGCTGCCCGGCCTGTGGCTGAGTTCGGAAGAACTCTACGCCTTGCTGGCGGCCCAGCAGCTGCTGGTGCGCACCGGCGGCGGCGTGCTGTCCGGCGCGCTGGCGCCACTGCAGAAGCGCATCGAGGGCCTGCTTGCCGATCATGCCGGCGTATCGCAATGGCCGGTGGACCGGGTGCGGGTGATTCCGCACCGCGGGCGCCGGCTGGACGAAGCCAGCTTCCGCACGGTGGCCTCGGCGGTGCTGGAGCGCAAGCAGCTGGCATTCGAATACCGCGCCCGTTCCACGGACGAGCGCACCCGCCGCACGGTTTCGCCGCAGCGCATCACCCACTACCGCGACAACTGGTACCTGGACGCCTGGGATCACGAACGCAAGGCGTTGCGCAGCTTCGCCGTGGATCGCGTCGGCGGCGCCCGCCTGCTGGAGGATGCGGCGCAGGATCTGTCCAACGAGGATCTCAACCAGCACCTGGCGTCGAGCTACGGCATCTTCTCCGGCGAGCCCAAGGGCTGGGCGACGATCCTGTTCAGCCCCAAGGCCGCGCGCTGGGTCGCCGACGAGCAATGGCATTCCAAGCAACAAGGGCGCCTGTTGCCGGATGGCCGCTATGAACTGAAGGTGCCCTACAGCGTTTCACGCGAGCTGTTGATGGACATCCTGCACTACGGCGCCGACGCGGAAATCGTCGAACCGTCGGTGCTGCGCGAGCAGGCCAAGTCGCTGCTGGAACTGGCGCTGTCCAACTACGACAAGAAGCGCTGAGCGGCGGGCACGGAAAAACGCTTTGAACGGCAGGTCAACCACCGTGCCGCAGCGACGGTGGCGGAGAAAGATCGCTCCGATAGCCCCCTTCGCAGAAGGGGGCGGGCACCCGCGAAGCGGGTGACGGGGGATGGACCCACCATTCGGCTGTTGAGGAGCGCTTGCTCTTCGCGCAGGAAACAAACGCCTCCCGGCGCCCGGACGGTCAATTCCCCTTAAGTCCCCTCGGTCCCCCTTTCCCACGCTCCTCAACAGCCGAATGGCGGGTCGAGGGCGAGCCGAAGCGGAACCTGACTCCGATTCCCGATTCCCGATTCAGGGATTCTTCGGATCCGCGAAGCCCGGTTGGCCCACCTGCGCCGGGGTCTGCGGCTCGCGGACGAGCTGGCGCGCGTTGACGCCGTAGTCGCGCATCTTGCGGATGAGCTGCTGGTAGAGCGCATCGTCCATGTCCGGCGAGCGCGAGAATATCCAGCCCAGATCGCGCTCGGGATAGCTGATCAGCGCCCAGGAATAGTCCGGCGCGACCTCCAGGATGTGGAACTTGGCCGGGACCACGCCGACGAACCACAGGGTCCAGTCGCGGTTGCCGCTGCCGCCCTTCACCGAGGCGCGCGCTTCGCGGACCTGTTCAGGCTCATCGAAGCCCTCGCGATGCAGGTAGCGCACGCCGATGCGGTCGCCTTCGCGGGCGGTGTACTCGTAGCGTCCGGTCACGTGGCCACGCTCGGCGAAGTACGGAATGTGCGCCGTCACGTACCACGTCCCCATGAAGCGCGGCAGGTCGATCTCCGCCGCCTGCACCGTCTCCAGGCCCATCGGCCGGGTTTCGCTCTGGCTGGCACAGGCAGTCACCGCGGCAATCAGGGCGCACGTCAGGACGGCGCGAAGACGGCACAGCGATGGGGACATGCAGGACTCCTGGGTGATGGATCGTCGCGACCCGTCGCGGGAACGCCGGGCAACGCGAATATCGCATATCGGCATGAAGGCGAGAATCTCCGGCCGGCGCGAAGCGTCGCAGCCCGTGAGAAGGCGGCGCGGCAGGCTGGAGCCCTGTCCACCGGAGCCCTGCCATGCGCGACTTTGTACATTCGATTTCCGCCGACGCCCGCCTGTCCCGCGCGCCGGACCCGCAGCTCGAAAGGTTGTTGCGCCGCGTCGTTGCGATTGGCCTGGCGCTGGTGCTGCTGTTCCCGCTGGCCCGCGGGCAGATCCCCTGGCTGGGGTGGGCACCACTGTGGCTGGTCGGTATGCCGCTGGCGGCCTGGTGGGCGCTGCACCGCTTCCGCCTGCCGCTGTGGCATCGGGACGCCAGCCGCCGGCGTGGCCGCCCGCAGGCGCGCCGCCGGGTGCGGGCCCCGCGCGCCACCTGGTTGCGGACCGCCTGAGCCTGGCCCGCGCCCGCCGCCGCACTGACGTTCGACAGGGGAGGGCGGTCGCGGACTTGTGCTAGCGTGAAGGAATTGTCTTCGATCCGGAGTTTCCTTCATGTCCAAGCTCGTCCATGCCTGCCTGGCGGCAGGCCTTGCCGCCGCCGCCGTCAGCGGCCACGCCCAGGAGCAGAAAACCGTGGCCAACGACCCCTACGCGTGGCTGGAAGAGGTGGAAGGCCAGAAGCAGCTGGACTGGGTGCGCGCCCAGAACGCCAAGGCCGAGGCCGAGATCGCCTCCACCCCGGCGTTCAAGGAGCTGGAAGCCAGCATCCTGGCCATCCTGGATTCGGACGCCAAGATTCCGGGCGTGCAGAAAATCGGCCCACACTACTACAACTTCTGGAAGGACAAGCAGCACGAGCGCGGCCTGTGGCGCCGCACCACGCTGGAGGAATACCGCAAGCCGCAGCCGCAGTGGGAAACCGTGCTGGACCTGGACGCGCTGAACAAGGCCGAGGGCAAGAACTGGGTCTGGCACGGCGCGGATTGCCGCAAGCCGGACTACACCCGCTGCCTGATCGCGCTCTCGCGCGGCGGCGCCGACGCCGACGAGACCCGCGAATTCGACCTGACCACCAAGACTTTCCTCAAGGACGGCTTCTATCGTCCGGAAGCCAAGGGCGGCCTGGGCTGGAAGGACGCCGACACCGTCTACGTCTTCACCGATTTCGGCGAAGGCAGCATGACCACCTCCGGTTATCCGCGCATCGTCAAGGAGTGGAAGCGCGGCACCCCGCTGTCGGCGGCCAGCGTGGTCTACGAAGGCAAGCCGGACGACATGTACATCGCCGCGTTCCACGACGACACGCCGGGTTTCCAGCGCGACTTCGTCAGCCGCACCCTGGCGTTCTACAACGACGAACTGTTCCTGCGCGGCGCGGACGGCAAGCTGGTCAAGATCGATGTGCCCAACTCGGTCAACAAGGGCGCGTTCCGCGAATGGCTGACCCTGGAACTGCGCGAGCCGTGGACCGTCGGCGGCAAGACCTACAAGGCCGGTTCGCTGCTGGTCTCCAGGATCGATGACTTCATGGCCGGCAAGCGCGAATTCGACGTGCTGTTCGAGCCGACCGATCGCACCTCGCTGGCCAGCTTCACCTTCACCCGCCATCACCTGGTGCTGAACGTCCTGGAGGACGTCAAGAACAAGCTCAGCGTGCTGACCCCCGGCGAAGGCGGCTGGAAGAAGAGCGCGTTCGTCGGCGCGCCCGCGTTCGGCACCCTCGGTGTCAGCGCGGTCGATGCGGACGAAAGCGACGCGGTGTGGCTGACCGCCACCGACTACCTGACCCCGACCACCCTGTCGCTGGCCGAGATCGGCAAGCAGCCGGAACAGCTGAAGACGATGCCGGCGTTCTTCGACGGCTCCAAGGACGTCATCGAACAGCACTTCGCCACCTCCAAGGACGGCACCAAGGTGCCTTACTTCGTGGTGCGCCCGAAGGACCTGAAGCTCGATGGCAACACCCCGACCCTGCTGTACGGCTATGGCGGCTTCGAAGTCTCGCTGACGCCGGCCTATTCCGGCGCGGTCGGCAAGGGCTGGCTGGAGAAGGGCGGCGTGTACGTGGTCGCCAACATCCGCGGCGGCGGCGAGTACGGCCCGCGCTGGCACCAGGCCGCGCTGAAGGCCAACCGCCACAAGGCCTACGAGGACTTTGCCGCAGTCGCGCAGGATCTGGTCGCGCGCAAGATCACCACCGCCAAGCGCCTGGGCACCCAGGGCGGCAGCAACGGTGGCCTGCTGATGGGCAACATGCTGACCCAGTATCCGGAACTGTTCGGCGCGGTCGTCGTGCAGGTGCCGCTGCTGGACATGAAGCGTTACAGCCACCTGCTGGCCGGCGCATCGTGGATGGCCGAGTACGGCAATCCGGACACGGCCGACTGGGACTACATCAAGACCTTCTCGCCGTACCACCTGTTCGATCCGGCCAAGACCTATCCGGCAACCCTGTTCACCACCTCCACGCGCGATGACCGCGTCCACCCCGGCCACGCGCGCAAGATGATGGCCAAGATGCTGGAAGCCAACAAGGACGTGCGCTACTACGAGAACATCGAAGGCGGCCACGGCGGCGCGGCCAACAACGCCCAGGCCGCGCACATGAGCGCGCTGGCCTACACGTTCCTGTGGCAACAGCTGGCCAAGTAAGCGCAAGCGCATGAAGGCCTTCCCCGTTCACGGGAAGGCCGGACAGTTTCCTTCCCTCGCGTGCGGGGAAGGTGCCCGAAGGGCGGATGGGGCGAACCCGCGGCCGTGACGCAACCGCCGCCAACCCCGATCGCCCGACCATTGCATCCCGCCGGAACGGACCCCATCCATGAAAACGACTTCCTTCCTGTTCGCGACCGTACTGATGACCGCTCCCTTCGCTTCCGCCGCCGCCGACCTCACGCCGCCCGATGCCGCCAGGAAGCCGCACGTGGTCAAGGCACCGTTCGGCGCCGAGCGCAACGACGAGTACTACTGGCTGCGTGACGACGATCGCAAGAATCCCGAAATGCTCGCCTACCTCAAGGCCGAGAACGAATACGCCGACGCGCTGATGGCGCCGCTCAAGCCGTTGCAGGAAGCGCTCTACAAGGAGATCGTCGGCCGCATCAAGCAGGACGACAGCAGCGTGCCGTACCGCGAGCGCGGCTACTGGTACTACACCCGTTTCGAGACCGGCAAGGACTATCCGGTGCATGCCCGCCGCAAGGGCAGCATGGAAGCGGCCGAGGAAGTGCTGCTGGACGTCAACGCGCTGGCCGAAGGCAAGGGCTATTACAGCGTCGGCGACTACGAGGTCACCCAGGACAACGGCATTCTCGCCTACGCCGAGGACGCGGTCGGTCGCCGCCAGTACGTCATCAAGTTCAAGAACCTGGCCACCGGCGAGTTGTACCCGGACCAGATCACCGGTGTGTCGCCCAACCTGGTCTGGGCGGACGACAACAAGACCCTGTTCTACGTCGAGAACGATCCCGAGACCCTGCTGACCGTACGGGTGAAGAAGCACGTGCTGGGCACGCCGGCCTCGCAGGACGTGCTGGTCTACGAGGAGAAGGACGACAGCTTCTACATGGGCATCGGCCGCACCCGCGACGACAAATTCATCTGCATCGGCGTGGAAAGCACGGTCTCGTCCGAGTCGCGCTGCGCGCCGGCCGCCAATCCGGCCGAGTTCACCGTGCTCGCGCCACGCGAGCGCGACGTCGAATACAGCGCCGATCACCTGGACGGCCGCTGGGTCATCCGCACCAACTGGAACGCGCAGAACTTCAAGATCATGACCGCGCCCGATGGCGCCACTTCCCGCGACCAATGGAAGGAGTGGGTGCCGCACAGCGACAAGGTCTATATCGAAGGCTTCGAACTGTTCGACGGCTTCACCGCCATCAGCGAGCGTTCCGAGGGCCTGGAGCGGATCCGCCTGCTGCGCGCCGACGGCAAGGAGGAATACGTGAAGGCCGACGAGCCGGCCTACTCGATGGGCCTGGACGTCAATTCCGAGCACGACACCGACTGGCTGCGTTACAGCTACACCTCGATGACCACGCCGGCCACGACCTATGAACTGAACACGAAGACCGGGGAGCGTCGCCAGCTCAAGCAGCAGCCGGTCATCGGCTATGACGCGACGAAGTACACCACCGAGCGCGTGTGGGTCGAGGCCCGCGACGGCACCAAGGTGCCGGTGTCGCTGGTCTACAAGAATGGGTTCAAGAAAGACGGCACCGCCGCCCTGTTGCAGTACGGCTACGGCAGCTACGGTGCGTCGATGGATCCGGGCTTCAGTGGTCCGGTGGTCAGCCTGCTGGATCGCGGCATGGTCTACGCCATCGCCCACATCCGCGGTGGCCAGGAAATGGGCCGGGCCTGGTACGACAACGGCAAGCTGCTGCACAAGAAGAACACCTTCACCGACTTCGTCGACGTCACCGACGCGCTGGTCAAGCAAGGTTATGCGGCCAAGGACCGCGTCGCCGCGATGGGCGGCAGCGCCGGCGGCCTGCTGATGGGCGCGATCACCAACCTGGCGCCGGACAAGTACCGCGCGATCGTCTCGCAGGTGCCGTTCGTGGACGTGGTCACCACCATGCTGGATCCGACCATCCCGCTGACCACCAACGAATACGACGAGTGGGGCAATCCGGAGAAGAAGGAGTTCTACGACTACATCGTCACCTACTCGCCATACGACAACCTCAAGTCGCACGCCTATCCGGCAATCTTCGTCGGCACCGGCCTGTGGGACTCGCAGGTGCAGTACTGGGAGCCGGCCAAGTACGTCGCCCGCCTGCGCGACGTCAACACCGGCAAGCTGCCGGTGCTGTTCCGCACCAACATGGAAGCCGGCCACGGCGGCAAGTCCGGCCGCTTCCGTCGCTACCAGGAAATGTCGGAGTACTACGCGTTCGTGCTGGATCAGCTGGGTGCGGACACCGCGGTGAAGTAATCCACCCGGTTTCATCGTGATGCTTGTGGAAGAGCCGGGCCATGCCCGGCTTTTTTTTGCGTCTGGCCAATCGAGTGCCCGGCATACCGCTGGCCCCCATCCGAGCCTTCCCCCGTGAACGGGGGAAGGGGCTTTCTTTCTCTTCGCTCATTTCTCTGCCGCCGGAAAAAAAGCGGCTCCCTCCCCCGCTTGCGGGGGAAGGTTGGGGTGGGGGCAGGTCGGAGCCGGTGACGTCGGTGCGCCGGGATCAGGACAGAACCCGCCATCCAAACGCCCGAGTGCCTCCCTCGCTCGCCGACAAGACGCGACTGGCCAGGAAATCCGCACGCGATGCCCGACAACCTGATGGCGGCAATGCATCCACGACACCTTGAAATCGCTCGATGGAACTGGACGCCCGCATGGCCTGTATCACCCGACGGCTGACGCAATCCGCCCACATGCGGTAAAAGGTGCCGGTGAACGACGACACGCCTCCGCCGCCTTCCTCGCGCCGCTTCCGCTGGGCCTGGTGGCTGCTGGCCTACGCCAGCCTGGGCACGGGCATCCTGGGCATCTTCGTGCCGGGGCTGCCGACCACGGTGTTCATCCTGATCGCGGCCTACGCGGCCTCGCGCGGTTCGGAGCGCCTGCACCATTACCTGATGACGGACCCGCGCTTCGGGCCGATGATCCGTGACTGGCAGGCCCATGGCGCGGTGTCGCGGCGGGCCAAGTGGGCGGCGACCTGGGCGATGCTGGCCTGCGCGCTGATCCTGCTGGCGGTGATGCTGATCGCCGGTTCGCACAGGCTGTGGATGGTGCTGCTTCCCATCGGCTGCATGGCGGTGGTCGCCACCTGGCTGTGGCGGCGCCCGGAACCACCGCGCTGACGTCATTCCGATTCATCCCCGGCTGGCTATACTGCGCCGCATGAACCGATCGCTCCGCCTGCTGTCCGCCGCCATCGCCATGGCGCTCCTCGCCGCCTGCGGCGCCAAGGGCCCGCTGTTCCTGCCGGAGAAGCCGGCGCCGGAGACCGAAGTCCCGGCCGAGGCGCCCGCCGGCACCGAGGCGCCGGTCGAACCGGCTGCGGAAGGCACGCAGGCCCCGCCGGCGGATTCGACCGACACCGCGACGCCGCCCGCCGAACCCACCGAGCCGGCCAACCCGCCCAGCACGCCATGAGCGCGCGGCCTCCGGCCTCGTCGATGGGTTTCACCAAGATGCACGGCGCGGGCAACGACTTCGTCGTGCTCGATCTGCGTGGAGATGTCCCCCCGCCGGGACCCGAGCTTGCCGCGCGCTTGGCCGACCGCCATTTCGGCGTCGGCTGCGATCAGATCCTGACCATCGAGCCGCCGCGCAGCACCGGCGCGGTGGCGTCCTACCGGATCTGGAATTCGGACGGCTCCACCTCGCAGCAGTGCGGCAACGGCGCGCGCTGCGTGGCCGCCTGGCTGATGCGCGACGGGACCGCGAGCGGCGAACGCTTCCGGGTCGACAGCCCGCTGACCACGCACGACGTCGAGCATCTGGGCGGCGACCGCTATGCCATCGCCATGGGCGTGCCGGAATTCATGCCGGCGCGGATTCCGCTGGCCGGTTTCGATCAGGCCCAGGACGAATACGACGCCCGCATCGACGAGCACCTGCGCCTGAGCTTCGGGGCGGTGTCGATGGGCAACCCGCACGCGGTCATCGAGGTGGCCTCGGTGGCCGACGCGCCGGTGCTGCGGGCCGGACCGGCGCTGCAGCAGTCGCACTGGTTTCCGGAGTCGGTCAATGTCGGTTTCGCCGAAGTGCTCGCGCGCGATCACGTCCGCCTGCGCGTCTACGAGCGCGGTGTCGGCGAAACCCTGGCCTGCGGCAGCGGCGCCTGCGCCGCGGCGGTGGTGCTGATGAAGCGCGGCCGCATCGATCGCGCGGCGACGGTTTCGCTGCCGGGCGGCGACCTGTACATCCAATGGCCGGCCGACGATGCCGAAGTGGTGATGTCCGGCCCGACCGCATTCGTATTCGAAGGGGAATGGAACGCATGAACGAGAACGAGAAGCTGGGTGCCCACGAAATCGCCGCCTGGCTGCGCCGCCACCCCACCTTTCTGAAGCAGTTC
Organism: Pseudoxanthomonas sp.; assembly: GCF_024710765.1. Taxonomy (GTDB): domain Bacteria; phylum Pseudomonadota; class Gammaproteobacteria; order Xanthomonadales; family Xanthomonadaceae; genus Pseudoxanthomonas_A. The sequence continues at coordinate 43,806 of NZ_JANJUE010000180.1, read as the reverse complement.
CCGGATCTGGCGCTGAGCATGGTGGTCCCGCGCGACGACGGCCGTACCGCCTCGCTGGCGAGCTACCAGCTGGAAGTGCTGCGCGACAAGAACCGCGAACTGTCCAAGCGCCTGGGCGATCTGTTCGCCAATGCGCAGGAAAACGAGCGGCTGGCGGTGCGCACCCACCAGCTGACCCTGTCGCTGCTCAAGCAGAACAACGCCGCCGACACCCTGCGCGCGATGGCCGCCTCGCTGGCCGAGGACTTCAACGGCGACCGCGTCAGCATCGTGCTGCTCAAGCCGGTCGCCGGCCTTGAGGACGCGGAGTGGTTGCAGATCATCGCCGAAGGCAATGCGATTCTCGCGCCGTTCCGCGACTGCCTGAAGGACGGCGAGCCGATCTGCGGCCGCCTGCAGCCGGAAAAGAACGTGGTGCTGTACGCCGCCCGCGCGGAGGAAGTGCAGTCCTCCGCGCTGCTGCCGCTGCCGGGCGTGGGCCTGGTCGCGGTCGGCAGCCTGGACGGCAATCGCTTCTATCCCGGCATGGGCACGCTGTTCCTGCGCATGATGGGCGAGGCGCTGACCACCGCGTTGAAGCGCTTCGAGGCCTGAGGGCAGGGCAGTGTCCCGATACGTCCCGCGCATCCCCGGGTCGTCATTCCAGCGCAAGCTGGAATCCATTGTTCAGCCGGTTCCGCGTGGATGGGGCACAAGGGCAAATGCACGATGGATTCCGGCATCCGCCGGGATGACGGCGTTGGAATGCATGAGGCGATGGCGACGTGCGCAAAACGTATCTCACCCCGTCATTCCAGCGTAAGCTGGCATCCATTGCGCAGGACGCAAGCGCGGTAACCGATGAGCAGGGCCCGTCAGCACAAGTCAAATATCGAACCCGCACCGGCGGCTCGCAAGGGTGAGGCCAGCCCCGGCGAACCCCGCGGCGCCATCGACGAATTCCTCGCCCACCTGCAGATCGAGCGACGCATGTCCGCGCACACGCTGGACGCCTATCGGCGCGATCTGATCGCGCTCGCGGCCTGGGCGACGGAGCAGGGCGCCGACATGGTGGGCCTGCATACCGAACAACTGCGCAGCTTCGTCGCCAGCGAACACCGTCGCGGCCTCTCGCCCAAGAGCCTGCAACGCCGATTGTCGGCCTGCCGCAGCTTCTATCAGTGGCTGCTCAAGCACGGACGCATCACCGCCAGCCCGGCCGCCGCGCTGCGCGCGCCGAAGGCGCCGCGCAAGCTGCCGCAGGTGCTGGATGCCGACGAGGCCACGCGACTGGTCGAGGTGCCCACCGACGTGCCGCTGGGCCTGCGCGACCGCGCGCTGTTGGAACTGTTCTATTCCTCCGGCCTGCGCCTGAGCGAACTGTGCGCGCTGCGTTGGCGCGATCTGGATTTCGCGTCCGGCTTCGTCACCGTGCTGGGCAAGGGCAACAAGCAACGCAAGGTGCCGGTCGGCTCGCACGCGCGCAACGCGCTGGAAGCGTGGCGCGCCGAACAGGGCGGCACCAACGAGGCGCACGTGTTTCCTGGGCGCGGCGGCGGCCCGATCTCCCAGCGCGCCGTGCAGATCCGGCTCAAGCAACTGGCGCAGCGCCAGGGCTTGTTCAAGCACGTGCATCCGCACATGCTGCGGCACAGCTTCGCCAGCCACATCCTGGAATCCTCCGGCGACCTGCGCGGCGTGCAGGAACTGCTCGGCCACGCCGACATCGCCACCACCCAGATCTACACCCATCTGGATTTCCAGCATCTGGCGAAGGTCTATGACGCGGCGCATCCGAGAGCGAAGCGGAAGCGGTGAGCTTCGCCTCTCCCTTTGAAAAAGGGGGCTATTTCTCGCATAAGCTGTTATCGCCTCCCCCTTTGCAAAAGGGGGACTGAGGGGGATTTGCTTTTGGTGCCAAAAGCAAATCCCCCGTCACCCGCTAGCGCGGGCGCCCGCCCCCTTCTTCGCTTTCAACAGCCGAATGTCTGGTCAAGGGAGCTGAGCCCCTCCCCAAAGGTCACGCTTGATCCGCCCCCGGGCGTCCCCACCTCAGGGAGAACCCCCCGGAGGCCCCCATGGACCCCAGCCAGAATCCCAATGTGTTCCACGCCACCACCATCATTTCGGTCCGCCGCGACGGTCATGTCGCCGTGGCCGGCGATGGACAGGTGACGCTGGGGCATACCGTCATGAAAGGCAATGCGCGCAAGGTGCGCCGACTGGGCCGCGACGGCCAGGTGCTGGCCGGTTTTGCCGGCGCCGCCGCCGATGCCTTCACCCTGTTCGAACTGTTCGAGGCCAAGCTGGAAAAGCACGGCCAGTTGCAGCGCGCCGCCGTCGAACTGGCCAAGGATTGGCGCACCGAGCGTCGCCTGGGCAAGCTGGAAGCGCTGCTGGCGGTGGCCGACAAGGAAACCTCGTTGATCATCAGCGGCACCGGTGATGTCATCGAGCCGGAGGACGGCATCATCGCGATCGGTTCCGGCGGATCCTACGCGCTGTCCGCCGCGCGCGCGCTGCTGGCGCATACCCAACTGGACGCGAAGTCGATCGCGGTCGAGGCGCTGAACATCGCCGGCGATATCTGTATCTATACCAATCGCAACGTAGTCGTCGAAGAGCTCTAGTCCGGGATTGGGGATTCGGGATTTGGGATTCGCGAAAGCGGATCCGTACCTCGACCCTCCCATTGCCGCTTTCCTTCCCTGTTTCCCACGAATCACGAATCCCCATGGCCAATCCCGAATCTTCCACCATGACCCCGCGCGAAATCGTGCAGGAACTGGACCGGCACATCGTCGGCCAGCATGCGGCCAAGCGCGCGGTCGCCATCGCCCTGCGCAACCGTTGGCGGCGCATGCAGCTGCCCGAGGCGCTGCGCAACGAGGTGATGCCCAAGAACATCCTGCTGATCGGCCCCACCGGCGTCGGCAAGACCGAGATCGCGCGTCGCCTGGCGACGCTGGCGAACGCGCCGTTCGTCAAGGTCGAGGCCACCCGCTTCACCGAGGTCGGCTACGTCGGCAAGGACGTGGAGCAGATCATCCGCGACCTCACCGACACCGCGGTCAAGATGTACCGCGAACAGGCCAAGGTGCGGGTGCGCACCCAGGCCGAGGAACGCGCCGAGGATCGCATCCTCGACGCGCTGCTGCCGCGCCGCAGCGTCGGCGTGGGCTTCGATCCGGAAGCCGCGCGCCATGAGCCCTCGGCGCAGGACAACGACACCCGCATCAAGTTCCGCAAGATGCTGCGCAACGGCGAGCTGGACGAGCGCGAGATCGAGCTGGAACTGGCCGCCAATGTCGGCGTGGACATCATGACCCCGCCGGGCATGGAGGAGATGGGCCAGCAACTGCGCCAGATGTTCTCCAACCTGGGCGGCGCCAAGACCCACAAGCGCACGGTCACCATCAAGGCCGCGCGCCCGCAGCTGATCGAGGAAGAGGCCGCCAAGCTGGTCAACGAGGACGACATCCGTGCCGCCGCCATCGAGGCCTGCGAGCAGAACGGCATCGTCTTCATCGACGAGATCGACAAGGTGGCCAAGCGCGGCGACAACGTCGGCGGCGGCGACGTCAGCCGCGAGGGCGTGCAGCGCGACCTGCTGCCGCTGGTGGAAGGATCCAACGTCAGCACCAAGTACGGCACGGTCAAGACCGACCATATCCTGTTCATCGCGTCCGGCGCGTTCCATCTGGCCAAGCCCAGCGATCTGATTCCGGAGCTGCAGGGCCGCTTCCCGATCCGGGTGGAACTGTCGGCGCTGTCCAAGCAGGATTTCATCCGCATCCTGACCGAGCCCAAGGCCGCGCTGACCAAGCAGTACGTGGAGCTGATGCGGACCGAGGGCGTGGCATTGGATTTCAGCGACGACGCGGTCGACCGCCTCGCCGAGATCGCCGCGCAGGTCAACGAGCGCCAGGAGAACATCGGCGCGCGCCGCCTGCACACCGTGCTGGAGCGCCTGCTCGACACCCTGAGCTACGAGGCGCCGGATCGCGACGGCCAGGCGGTGTCCATCGACCGCGCCTACGTCGATTCGCACCTGGGCGAATTGGTGCAGGACCCGGATCTGAGCCGGTACATCCTGTAAGCGCGGAATCGCGACCGTCCACGACGGTCGCGCCATCTTCGCGACGGGCGGTGCGGATGCGCCGCCCGTTTTCGTTTGCGGGAACCGGAAACCGGGACGAACCAGTCAATCCGCCGCCCGCGCCGCCTCGTCGATCAATCCCGCCACCGCCGCGGCCTGCGAGGCCAGCGAGGCGTGGCTGGCGTCCAGCGCCAGCAGCGTGCGCGGATTCATCCGCTCGGCCATGCGCTTCTGGTTGTCCGGATGGATCATGCGGTCCTGGGTCGACAACTGGTACCAACTGGGTTTCTTCTTCCACGCCGGCGCGGTGACGGTATCGCCGAAGGTGCTCGCCAGCGGTGCTTTCTGAGTGACCGCCATGACCAGGGCGTCGTCGGCGTCCAGGTCCTGGCAGAAGCTTTCGCGGAATTTGTCGTACTGGATCCACAGGTAGCCGTCGCTGTCCGGGGCGAGGTTGGCGAGGGCGGCGGGTGGATGCGCCTGGCTGATGCCGCCGGGGCTTTCGCCGGCGTCCGGCGCGAAGGCGGCGATGTAGACCAGGCCGACGACGTTCGGTTGATCGCCGGCTTCGGTGATCACCGCGCCGCCATAGGAGTGCCCGACCAGCAGTACCGATCCCGATTGCTGGGCGACTATCCTGCGCGTGCGTTCGGCGTCGTCGGCCAGCGAGGTGAGGGGGAGTTCGACGGCGCGGATGCGGTCGTGGCCCTTGCGCGCGAGTTCGAGGATGACGTTCCGCCAGTGCGCCGCGCCGCCCCAGAAGCCATGGACCAGGACGAGGGTGGGTGTGCTGCTCATGAGCCGACTCCCTTGGTTGGAGGATGTTGCCGGTGACCGCCGTTGGCACCGGGCGGGGCGCCGGTGGGAGCCGGACTATGCCACGACGATTGTTCAGTCCGGGTCTGCGTTCGACGTTGCCCGGATGACGGCGGAGGGCGGCGGACTTCAGATGATCCGCAGGGTGATCGCCTTGAGCACCGCGCGGGTGCGATCGCGGGTGCCGAGCTTGTCGAACACCTCGGTCAGGTAATTCTTCACCGTGCCCTCGGTGACGTGGATGACCTGGCCGATTTCGCGGTTGGTATAGCCGCCGGCCAGCAGGCGCAGGATGTCGATTTCGCGCTGGTTGAACTGCCCGGACGGCGGCACGCGATCGCGGTAGGTGTAGCGCTCGCGGATGGCGTCGGTGGCCACCGGCGCGATGGCCTGGCGGCCGGTGGCGACGTCCTCGATGGCTTCCACCAGTTCCAGCGGCGAGGCGTCCTTGAGCAGGTAGCCGCGCGCTCCGGCGCGCGCGGCGGCCAGCGCCTGGCCGGGATCATCGAAGGTGGTCAGCAGGATCACCGGCGGCGCGCCCGGCAGGCGGCGCAGGCGCGCGCAGACTTCCAGGCCGCCCAGGCCGGGCATGCGCACGTCGCACAGCACCACGTCCACCGGCTTGCCGTCCAGCGCCGCCAGCAGGCCTTCGCCATCGGTGGCTTCGGCCACCACTTCGAATTGTTCGAAACCGCCGAGCAACGCTTTCAGGCCACTCAGCACCAGTGCCTGATCGTCGGCCAGGGCGATGCGTATGGGTGTCGGCGCCTTCACACCGGCACGCTCGCGCGCAGCAGGAAGCCGCCGCCATCGGAGGGTCCGAACGCCAGCGCGCCGCCCACCGCGTGCAGGCGCTCGCGCATGCCGCCCAGGCCGTGGCCGGGCGCGGCGCCCGCGTCGATGCCGTGGCCGTCGTCGCGCAGTTCCAGCACCAGGTGCCCGTCGTGGCGGTACAACCGGGCCCACAGATGATTGGCCTCGCCGTGGCGCGCGGCATTGGTCAGGCCTTCCTGGAATGCGCGCAGGATGGCGTCGGCCTGTTCGAGCGTGCGCACGCGCGCATCGGGTTCCACTTCCAGATGCACGTCCGGACGCGGGAACGGCGCCGCCATCCGCGCCAGGGTGGGGCCGAGCTCCAGTCCGTCGTGCAGGCGCAACTGATGTACGACGCCGCGCAGGTCGTCCAGAAGCTCCTCGGTCAGCCGGCTGCACAGCGCCACCGTTTCGGTCACGTCCAGGCGGCGGTTGTGGCCGAGCGCGGCCAGGTTCAGGCGAAGGGCAGTGAGCTTGTGGCCGGCCACGTCGTGCAGTTCGCGCGACAGGCGCAGGCGTTCCTGCCCGCGCGCGGCTTCGGACAGCAGGCCGCGGGTGGCGAGCAGTTCGGCGTGGGTCCGCGCCAGTGCGGCGCGCGCGCGCTCGGCGCTCTGCATCGACCGCACCAGCAGGATGGCGAACAGTTGCAGGCTCGCGTGCACGCCGACGTGGGTGTATGGCGCATCCATGCCGCGGAAGGCCAGCACCACGCCGAGCAGCGCCAGGTTGACCGCGACAAAGACCACGGCCAGCGCGCGCACGCCCAGCAGATAGGCGAATTCCACCATCGGCACCACCAGCAGCGCGGCGGCGGAGTTGTAGCGGTACGAGGCGACCAGCAGCAGCGCGTCCAGCACCAGCAGTGCCGCCACCGCCAGGCGCGCCTGCGGCGACAGGCGCAGGCACAGGAACACCAGTTGCAGGACACCGAACAGCAGGTGCAGGGTCCGCACCAGCGCGGTGACGGCGGACGGATCGGCCAGGAAGGTGCTGGCCATCACCGGCCGCATCCACAGTTCCAGCCCGACCGCGGCCCAGGCCAGCAGGCCGGCCACCGCCAGCGCGGGATTGCGGAGGGTGGAGGTCTGGTCCATACGGGCTAGCTTCGCGTCGGCGGGGCGTCGTGACAAGGCGCGCGATGCAACCGATGACTTTCGTCACCGCGGCCGGTGGCTTCCTTCATCTATCTGCCCGGAACCGTGGCCGGAAGACTGCCGACGTCCATTCGGGAGTTCCGCTGATGAAGATTCGCGCCTGGAAAGCCGTGGCCGCCGGCCTGTCCGCCTGCCTGCTGCTGGCCATCGCCGTCGCCGCCATTCCGCCGTTCCGTAGCGGCGAACGCAATGCCTTCGCCACCTCCCTGCCTCCGGCCCGGGTCACCGGCCCGGAGGCCTTGGCCCGAGCGCACGCGTTCCTGCTGGGCAACACCCGCTTCGATGCCTTCGTCGCCCTGCACGAAGGTCGGCAGCTGATGGCCTGGGGAGAAACCGATCTGCCCATCAATACGCATTCGGTGCGCAAGAGCCTGCTCAGCGCGCTCTATGGCATCGCCATCGACAGGGGCTACCTCCACCTGGACCAGACCCTGGCCGAACTCGGCATCGACGACGCGGCGGTGCCGCTCACGGTGGCGGAGAAGCAGGCCACGGTGCGCGATCTGCTGATGGCGCGATCCGGCATCTACCTGGAAGCGGCGGGCGAGGTGCAGGCGATGAAGGACGGGCGGCCACGGCGTGGATCGCACCGGCCCGGCAGGCACTTCTACTACAACAACTGGGACTTCAACGTGCTGGGGGTGATTTTCGAGCGGCGCACCGGCCTGGGCATCGGCCAGGCGTTGTACGAATGGATCGCCCGGCCGACCGGCATGACCACGTTCAAGCCGGAACATGTGATCTACGAACATGCCCGTCATTCGGAGCATCGCCAGTTCGTGATCTTCATGTCGACCGCGGACCTGGCGCGCTTCGGCATGTTGTATGCCGATGGCGGACGCTGGCGGGGCAGGCAGGTCATTCCATCCGCATGGGTCGAGGAAAGCACGCGCCTGTGGTCGGAAGTGGCCGACCCACCGCCGTTCGACGGCTACGGTTACCTGTGGTGGATCGATCGCGACGCCGGCACGTTCTGGGCCGATGGCTGGGGCGGACAGTTCCTGCTGGTGGATCCGCGCCGGCGGCTGGTGCTGGTCTCGCGCAACGACACCGGCCGCAGTCGCCTGCAACTGGGCTGGTTCGTGCTGTTCGACGACGATGGCTGGCGCAGCCACCATGAGCAGTTGCATCGCTGGATGATCCAGGCGGTCAGGCATGGACAAGGTGCCACTGCATTGAAATGAGCAGGGCAGCCGAGCCAATGTAATTTGACAACCAGTTTCCATTAATGGAAACTGGTTGTCATTACTGGCTTCCGCGATACAACCATGGCTGCCGCCGTTATCGATCCCCTTACCGGCATCATGCTGTCGGTGTTCCGCGTCAACGCACGCCTGCTGGAAAAAGGCGATGAATTGGTTGCTCCGCTGCAGCTCACGAGTGCGCGGTGGCAGGTTCTTGGAGCGATTGCATTGGCCGACGGTCCGCTGACCGCGCCGCAGATCGCCGCCGCCATGGGTGTTACCCGCCAAGGCGTTCAGAAGCAACTCAATCTCGCGATGCAGGAGGGTTGGATTCAGCCAGGCGATAATCCTCGTCATGAACGTTCACCGCTCTATGCGTTGACCCGCGCGGGGCGTCGCGTATACGACGCTGCGATGGCGCTGGAGCAAAACTGGTCGGAAGCGCTGTCTGCCGGCTTGGATGCCGGGGAACTGGCAGTGGCGCTTCGGGTCCTGAAAGCGCTGGAAGAGCGCCTGGCGGAGACGCCATTGCCTGTCAGGGGACGGCGCGCGTGATCAGGATGGTCCATCGCGGGGCAAGCGTTCTGGCGATGCTCCTGGTCGCCATGTTCTGGTGCTCGTCGGTCGTGGCAGAGCTCGCGTGGGACCCTAACGGAGTGGCGATGGTCAAGCACGCCATCGCGTTCTACGGAATTCCGCTGCTGGTGGTGACGATGGCCGCTCTGGGTGGAACGGGGCGGGTGCTGGCGAAACGGCGCCGGGGCAGCATTCTCTCCAGAAAGAAAAAGCGCATGATGATTCTGGCGGCCAACGGAGCCTTGCTGCTGATTCCCGCCGCTTGGTTCCTGCACTACCGTGCGTCGACGGGCCGTCTTGACGGGGTGTTTCAACTCGTCCAGATATTCGAACTCGCCGTGGGCCTGATCCAACTGAACCTGATGCGCCTCAATGTGCGCGACGGGCGCATGCTGGGGAGAGCCCCGCGCCAGGCATAGGGAACCGTCAATCCTCGCCGATATCCTCGTTCCAGACCTCGGGATTGGCGCGGATGTAGTCGCCGAGCAGGGTGATGCAGGTTGCGCTCTGCAGGTCGATGACGTTGACGCCGTTCTCGCGCAGCCAGTCGATGCCGCCACGGAAGTTCACCGATTCGCCCACCACCACCGTGCCGATGTTGAACTGGCGCACCAGCCCGCTGCAGTACCAGCATGGCGCCAGGGTGGTGACCATGATGGTGTCGCGATAGCGGCGCTGGCGTCCGGCCTTGCGGAAGGCGTCGGTCTCGCCATGCACGGACGGGTCGTTTTCCTGGATGCGCCGGTTGTGGCCGCAGCCGAGCAGGCGGCCATCGTCGTGGTACAGCGCCGCGCCGATCGGGATGCCACCTTCGGCCAGGCCCTGGCGGGCTTCGGTGATGGCGGTCTCAAGCAATGCGCGATAGTCGATGGACATGGACGATTCCGGGTGGCGGGCTGGGCGTGATACTGCCATGCTCGGCCATCGGAGCGGGCGTGGGGCCCCGCGCCGTCTGGCCGCAACCGGAATGCCCGGGAAAAAAGGGGAGCCGCATGGAACACCGGAATCTATCGTCGCGCTGGCACGCCGCGTGGTTCGCCTGCCTCGCGATGGCGGGAGCCGCCTTCGGCGCGGCGGACGCGCGGGCGCAAACCACGGATACCACCATCGTCCAGGGCCGCCTGGCCCTGCACTGGGGCGATCCCGCGCCGGTGGCGGGGCCACGGATCGCGCGTCCGGCGCGCCTGCGCGCGGTGCTGCTGGCCGATGACGGCCGCAGCATTCCGCTGGATCCCGATCAGGCGAAACGCGCCGCGGTGGACCTGTACGCGCTGGCCAACCGTCGGGTTGCGGTGTCGCTGCCGACCCGGATGCAGGGGTTTTCCGCCAGGGAACGGTTCGCAGACGCGATCGTGCCCGCGGACGGGCTGGCCCAGGCGGCGCCGGTGCTCGGCGGCAAGCAGGTGTCCGCCGCCGCCGCGGTGATGGGCAACACCCGCTGGGTGACCGTGATGTGCAAGTTCTCCGACATCGCCACCGAACAGAAGGACAAGGCGTTCTTCACCAGCCAGTACGGCAGTGCGGTGGGACAGCTGGGGCATTACTGGAGCGAGGTTTCCTACGGCCAGATCAATCTGGCGGGAAGCTCCGCCTATGGCTGGTTCATGCTGCCGAAGCCGCGATCCGGCTACGTGACCACCGTCGATGGCAAGGACGATGCCAACCTGGACAGCCTGTTCCAGGATTGCGTCGCCGCGGCGGACGCGCAGGTCGATTTCACCGGCGTGCAGGGCATCAACATGATGTTCAACGGCGATCTGGACGGCTATGCCTGGGGTGGCGGCGCATGCGCGGTGATGGATGGCGCGCGCCGATGCCCGCGCGCGACCTGGAATCCGCCGTGGTCGTTCGCCAACCTGGCGCCGCTGGCGCACGAGATGGGACATGGCTACGGCCTGCCGCATTCGGACAACTCGGATGGCGACGACGATACCTACGACAATCCGTGGGACGTGATGAGCGATGGCTGGCGCAACGCGGTCGCCGACCCGGTCTACGGTACGCGGCCCAAGCACATCAACATGATCCAGCGGGACCGCCTGGGCTGGGTGGCCAGCGCGCGTAAATGGGTAGTACCCGATGGCCTCAGTGGCAGCTGGCAGTTCGAACTGGAGTACGCGGCGCTGGCCGATGGCACCGGCCGCCAGCTGGTGGTGCTGAACACGCCGGATCAGATCGATCCCGCCTTCACGGTTTCGTACACGCTGGAGGCGCGCAACCGGGCCGGCGCCTACGAGGGCGGACTCGCCGGCACCGCGGTGATCGTGCATCGCGTGCGTGGCGGAACCGCCTACAGCGAGGATGCCGATTTCCCGCCGGCGAACGTGGCCAACAACGAAGGCTCGATGTTCAAGGTCGGCGAGACCTGGTCCTCGCCGAATGGCGGCTATCGGCTGCGCGTGGACGGCGCCACCGCGCGCGGGTTCCTGGTCACGCTCACCGCGGGAGGGCAGGTCACCGGCGGTCCCCTGCGCCCGCGCACGGGCACGCCGCCGACCAGTTCGCAGGCACCCGCGGCGGTCGGGAACCACCGCATCAGTCCGCGTCCGGCGCTGCAGCGACGCGCGCCATTCCGGGATCGCCGCCGGATCCGCTGATGCCTGTGTTTCAGCGGGCGGCGGCGGTATCCACGCTGACCACCACCGACATGCCCGGGCGCAGCCGGGCCGCGGCGGCCTGTCCGGAATCGATCGCGATCTTGACCGGAATGCGCTGGGCGATCTTCACGTAGTTGCCGGTGGCGTTGTCCGGCGGCAGCACGCTGAACTCCGAGCCGGTCGCCGGCGAGATTTCCAGCACCCGTCCGCGCAGGCGTTCCCCGCCCAGCGCATCCACGGTGAAGCTGGCCGGCTGGCCCAGCCGCACCTGCGCCATCTGGGTTTCCTTGAAATTGGCGATCACCCACATCGTGTCCGGGACCAGCGCCATCAACTGGGTGCCGTTGGTGACGTAAGCGCCCTGGCGCACGGTGACCTGGCCGAGCTGGCCGTCGCGCGGCGCGTGGATGCGGGTGTTGTCGAAATTGATCTGCGCCAGCTGCACCGCGGCGCGCGCGCTGGCCACCGCCGCTTCCAGCGCGGCGTGGTTGACGTCGACGCTGCGCACGCCCTGGCGGGCGACTTCCAGCCCCGCCCGGGCCTGGCTGAGGTTGGCCTCGGCCTGCGCATTGGCGGCGAAGGCGGTATCGCGATCCTGTTCCGAGAGCAGCCGCTCGTGGGCGAGTTGATCGGCGCGGCGCAGCGCCGAGCGGGTGCGCTGCTCCTGCGCGGCATTGCTGGCGATCACCGCGCGGCTCTGGGCGACGTTGGCCTCGGCGCTGCGGTGCTGCTGGGTCCAGTTGGCGAGATTGGCCTCGGCGGCCTGCAACTGCGCGCGCGCCTGATCCAGTTGCTGGCGATGGATGCGATCGTCGATCGCCACCAGCAGCGCGCCCTTGCGTACGTGCTGGAAATCCTGCACCGGCACCTCGGTGACATAGCCGCTGACCTGCGGACTGATCAGCGTGGTCTGTCCGCGCACCATCGCATTTTCGGTGGTCTGCAGCGCACTGGTGAACGGCGGCAGCTGCCAGGCATAGAGCACGATGCCCACGCCCAGCAGGGCGAGCAGCGCGAAACCGGCCAGGCCGAGCAGGCGGCGTCGGCGACGTGCGGCCCGGCGGGCGGCCGGTTCGGCGTCGGGAGAAGCGGAGGCGGCTGTGTTCATGCTTGCGTCGGTTGCGGTGGAGGAGAAGAAGGTGGCGCGGTGGAGGGCGCGGCCGGGGTGGGCGGATTCAACCGCCGCCACCACAGATCCGCGTAGATCCAGAGCAGGGTGAGGATCGCCAGCCAGGCCACCACCAGGAACACGTCGTTGTAGGCCAGCACATTGGCTTCGCGGGTGACGGTCGCGCCCAGCGCGCGCATGCCCTGGGCATTGCGCAGCGCGGGATCGCCGACGTTGTGCGCGTAGCCGGCGACCGTGCCCTGGAGCCGCGCCGCCACCTGCGGATCCAGCAGGGTGACGTGTTCGGCCAGCTGGCTGGCATGGAACTTCTCGCGCATGACCTGGAAGGTGCCCAGCAGCGCCGAGCCGAGCAGGCCGCCCATGTTCTGGGTCATGCCGAACAGCACCACGAAACTGATCAGGTTGCCGGGTTGGGCGAGGATCGCGCCGATGCCGCTGATCATCGCCGGGCCGATGAAGAAAGTGCTGCCGAACGCCAGCAGGAACTGGCTGACATACATCTGCGCAGGACGGGTGAGGTTGTTCGAATGCGCATCCATGAACGCGCCCGTGGCGATCAGCAGCACCGCGAACATCAGGTGCTGGGCGGTGTGCTGCGGGCGGATGAGCAGCGCGCTGGCCGCGATGCCGGCCACGCAACCCACCAGCACCCAGGCATACAGCGTGTGCAGTTCGTCGTTGTTGAGCCCAAGGTTCTGCATGAAACCCACCGCACCGACACTCTGCTCGGACAGCACGATGCGGATCAGCAGGATCGACAGCGCCAGCCGCAGCATGGTGCCGCTGGCCAGCCACCGCGTGTTGATGAGCGGATTCCTGCGGTAGTGCTCGATCGCCACCGAACTGACCAGCAGGACGATCGCCATCGCCAGGGCCACCCCCAGCCACGGATTCTCGGTCCACCACAGATAGCGACCCAGCGACAGCACCGCGGCCAGGCACGCCGCGCCGCCGGCGAACAGGGTGAAGGTCAGGAAATCCAGTTTCTCGAAGACCTTCGTGCGATCGCTGGGAGGCAGCTTCAGCACCAGCACGCACGCCAGCGCCACGATCGCCAGCCCCAGTTCGAACAGGTACAGGCCGCGCCACTCGCCGTATTGCAGCAGTTCGGTGGAGAACAGGCGCGCCAGCGGCAGTGCCAGCTGGCTCAGGCCCAGGCCGATCACCACCGCCTTGAGGCGCATCCGCGCCGGGAACGCCTGGATCATGTAGTACAGGCCCAAGGTGCTGAGCGCCGCGCCGACCAGGCCGTGCGCGGCGCGCACCGCGATTGCCGAGCCCAGGTCGTTCACGAACAGGTGGGCAAAGGCGATCAGCGCATACAGGACCAGGAAGATCTCGGTGAACAGGCGCAGGCCGTACTGCTGGCGGAACTTGACCAGCAGCAGGTTGGCCGAGACGTTGGTCATCACGTAGGCGGCCGGCAGCCACGCCATTTCCCAGGCGTAGGCCCCCAGGGTGCCCTGCAGGTTCAGCAGGTTGGCGGTGACCAGCGCGTTGCTCAGGCCACCGGTCAGGGCGACCACCACGCCGACGATGGCGAACTGGATGCGGCGGCGGACCGGGTGCAGCGGTGTGGAGGGCGACCCGGGGAAGGTGGGGCGCTCGTGCGGCAGCCATTCGCGGGGGACGTAGCGGCTGCTCACGGGCGGGTCGGCATCCTCTGGAAGACGAATGGCGTTGTCACCACGGTATTGTCCCACGGGCGCGCCGGCAAGATGCCGCCGACGGTGCGATAATCCGTCCCATGAGCGAATCCCCCTACCAATCCGGCACCACCCATTTCGGTTTCCGCGACGTCGCCGCCCGCGACAAGCAGAAACTGGTCGGCGAGGTGTTCACCTCGGTCGCAGGCAAGTACGACCTGATGAACGACCTGATGAGCCTGGGCATCCACCGGGTCTGGAAGCGCTATTTCGTCGGCACCTGCCAGGTCAAGCGCGGCGACCGCGTGCTGGATCTGGCCGGCGGCACCGGCGACATCGCCGCGCTGCTCAAGGACCGGGTGGGCGAGACCGGCGAGATCGTGCTCGGCGACATCAACGCCGGCATGTTGTCGGTGGGGCGTGACCGCATGACCGATCGCGGACTGGTGTCCGGGCTGGATTACGTCCAGTGCAACGCCGAGGCGCTGCCGTTTCCCGACCAGAGTTTCGATCTGGTCACCATCGCCTTCGGCCTGCGCAATGTCACCGACAAGGACGCGGCGCTGCGCGAGATGCACCGGGTACTGAAGGTCGGCGGCCAGGCGCGCGTGCTGGAGTTCTCGGAAGTCACCGCCGAGTGGTTCAAGCCGGTCTATGACTTCCATTCGTTCAAGGTGCTGCCGAAGCTGGGCCAGCTGTTCGCCCGGGATGCCGGCAGCTACCAGTACCTGGCCGAGAGCATCCGCAAGCATCCGCCGCAGGAACAGCTGAAGGCGATGATGGACGAAGCCGGCTTTGCCCGCGCCAGCTACAAGAACCTCAGCGCCGGCATCGTCGCGGTGCATACGGGTTATCGGGTGTAAGGCGGTCCTCTCTCTTCATGGAAGGGGGAGCCAGGTTCCGCGCGAAGGGCAAGCGCTCCTCAACAGCCGGATGGCGGGTCAATCCCCCGACACCCGCTGGCGCGGGTGCCCGCCCCCTTTTGCAAAGGGGGCTGACCAAGCGGCGGTGCATTTGGAAGTGAAAGTCATGCTGTTCCTCCCCCTTTGGAAAAAGGGGGTATCACATCGTCATGTGCTCGCAATGGCCGGCTTTTCCTCCCCTTTGACCCGCCGTTCGGCGGTTGAAAGCGAAAAAGGGGGACCGAGGGGGATTTGCCTTTGGAGCCACCCCAAGCTGCGCCGCATCAAGGCATCCCGGCGGCGGGCAGGTAAACTGCGCGCTTCCCTGACGCAGGAATCCCTGATGCGCGCCGTAATGTTGTCCCTGTCCTGCGCCGCCGTGCTGGCGGCCGGCTGCTCCCAAGAATCCGCCCCCGCCCCCGAGGCACCCGCCGCCAAGCCCGCGCCGACCGCCGTGAAGACCGAACGCAGCCACGATGAAAGCTCCTACGCCGAACCCGGCAAGGTCGTCATCAAGGATCTCGCGCTGGACCTGGCGGTCGACTTCGACCACAAGCAACTGGCCGGCACCGCCAGCTACACGCTGGAGTGGAAGGACAAGGCCGCCAGGCAACTGGTGCTGGACACCCGCGACCTGGGCGTGGAGAAGGTCGAAGGCCAGGACGCGGCCGGCGCCTGGGCGCCGCTGCAGTTCAACCTGGCCCAGGCCGACAGGATCTTCGGCAGCAAGCTGACCATCGAGGCGCCGGCGCAGAACGCGCACGTGCGCATCACCTACAAGACCTCGCCGCAGGCGTCCGGCCTGCAGTGGCTCGAACCGTCGATGACCGAAGGCAAGCAGCTGCCCTTCATGTTCAGCCAGTCGCAGGCCATCCATGCGCGCAGCTGGGTGCCGCTGCAGGACACCCCGAGCGTGCGCTTCACCTACAGCGCGCACGTGACCTCGCGTCCGGACGTGATGGTGCTGATGAGCGCCGACAACGATCCGGCCGCGCCGCGCGATGGCGACTACAGCTTCAAGATGCCGCAGCCGATTCCGTCCTACCTGCTGGCGATCGCCGCGGGCGACCTGGCCTTCAAGCCGATCTCCAACCGCAGCGGCGTATGGGCCGAGCCGGCGATGGTCGAGAAGGCCACGAAGGAGTTCGAGGACACCGAGAAGATGATCGGCGTGGCCGAGTCGCTGTACGGCCCGTACCGCTGGGAACGCTACGACATGCTGGTGCTGCCGCCGTCGTTCCCGTTCGGCGGCATGGAGAACCCGCGCCTGACCTTCGCCACCCCGACCGTGATCGTCGGCGACAAGTCGCTGGTCTCGCTGATCGCGCATGAACTGGCCCACAGCTGGTCGGGCAACCTGGTGACCAACGCCAGCTGGAAGGACATCTGGCTCAACGAAGGCTTCACCACCTACGTGCAGGACCGCATCACCGAGGCGCTGTACGGCAAGGAACTGGCCGAGATGGAGCGCCAGATCGACCAGACCGAACTGCTGGGCGAAGTGAAGAACATGTCGCCTGCGGATCAGGCGCTGGCGCTGCCGCCGCTGACCGATCGCGATCCGGACGATTCGCTGAGCCAGGTCGCCTACGTCAAGGGCGCGTGGTTCCTGAAGTTCCTGGAAGAGCGCTTCGGCCGCGCCACCTTCGATCCATTCCTGCGCAGCTGGTTCGATGATCACGCCTTCCAGAGCGCGACCACCGATCAGTTCGTCGACTACCTGAAGAAGAACCTGCTGCCGAAGAACCCGAACGCGGTGACCGAGGCCGAACTCAATGCCTGGCTCAACGAACCCGGCATTCCGGCGTTCGCCGCCAAGGCGCAGTCGCGCGGCTTCTCCAGCACCGACACCGCACGCATCGCGTGGCTGGGCAGCGGCCAGTTGCCGAACCCGCAGGTGACCTCGGGCTGGGTGACCCAGCAGTGGGTGAACTTCATCAACGGCATGGGCGAGAAGCTGACCGTCGAGCAGCTGGCGCAGTTGGACAAGGCCTACCACTTCACCGGTACCCAGAACGGCGAGATCGCCATGCGCTGGTATCCGCTCGCCGTGCGCAGCGGCTACCTGGACGCGCGTCCGGAGCTGGGCAAGTTCATCGAGCGCGTCGGTCGCCGCAAGTTGATCATGCCGATCTACGAGGAACTGGTGAAAACCCCGGACGGGCTGGCCTTCGCCGAGGAAAGCTTCGCCCGCGCCAAGCCGGGTTACCACCCGATCACCACCGCGTCGGTCGAGGCCCTGCTGGCCAAGGCCAAGGCGGGCGAAAGCAAGTAAGCGATGCGTCGCCGGCGCATCTCCTGGAAAACGGTCGCCATCGTGGCGACCGTTTTCGTTTGCGCGCTGGCCCTGTGGGTCTGGCGCGATCCGATGGTCCTGGTGCGCGCGGAGTTCGCGCGGCAGCGCTGGTCGGCCGGATTGTCCCCGCGTGAGGTCGAGGTGGCCGGACATCGCTGGGCCTATGTCGAGCGCGAGGCGAAGGATCCGGCGGCACCGACGCTGGTGATGATCCACGGCTTCACCGGCAGCAAGGAGAACTGGTATCCGCTGGCCGAACGCCTGGCGGGCCAGTACCGGGTGGTGATTCCGGATCTGCCGGGCTGGGGCGCGAGCGAGCGCAAGCCCGGCGAGGACTATGGCTTCGACGCGCAGAACCGGCGGGTCGCGGCATTCATCGCCCGGGTCGCGCGTCGCCCCGGCAGCCCGCTGGTGCTGCTGGGACACTCGATGGGCGGCGGCATCGTCGCGCTGACCGCGGCGGACCGCCCGGATCTGGTGGATCGTGTCGGCCTGGTCGACGCCGCCGGCGTGCGCTTCCGCGACAACGTGTTCGGCGAGCAGGTGCTGGCCGGGCACAACCCGTTCGCGGTGCGGGATGAAGCCTCGCTACGGCGCTACCTCGATACGGTGTTCCATCGCGAGGAAGCCAAACCGCTGATCCCGTGGCCGGCCTCGCGCGCGGTCATCGACTGGCGCCGCGCGCAGGCGCCGTTCGAGCAGGCCGTGCTGGATCGCATCGGCCGCGGACCGGAGGCTTTCCTGCCCGGCCAGGCCGCCGCGCGCATCCGCCAGCCGACCCTGCTGCTGTGGTGCGCGCAGGATCGCGTGATCGATCCCAGCGCGCTGGACCTTTACGGCGAACGCATCCCGCAGGCGGTTAAAGTGCGGCTGTCCGACTGCGGCCACATGTCCATCATGGAGCGTCCCGACGAGGTCGCCGCCGCCGTCGATTACCTGATACGCAATGGAGTCCTCCGATGAAACGCATCCTGATCGTTCCCGTCCTTGCCGGCGTCCTGGCCCTGTCCGCCTGCGGTGACCGCGAGGCCGAGCAGCGCGCCGCTGCGCAGGCGCAGGCGGCCGCCAACGAGGAATCGGCCAACCAACTGGCCGGAAAATTCGATGCCGCGCAGGCGTCGCGCGACTGGGACATGGCGCGCATCCACGGCGTCGCCCTGCTGGATCAGTATCCGGACACGCAGGCCGCCGCGCGGATCAAGCCGTTGCTGGAGGAAGTGAAGGCCAAGGCCGAGGGCGCGCGCGAGGAACGCCGCCTGCAGGCGCTGTGGGACTACGCCCAGATCGCCGCCGATGGCGGTACCCAGCGCACCGCCGCCATCCATGGCAAGGATCCGGTGGACGTGGACGGCAGCGGCGCCAAGCCGGTGCAGCTGATCTTCCGCGACCACCCCAAGTGGAAGCGCAGCAGTTACCTGGTGCTGCAGGCCGGTGATTTCCGCTGCGCGGGCGGTTGCAAGGTCAAGGTCACCGCCGATGGCGCGCCCGCGCGCACGATGGACGCGTGGCGCCCGGATACCGACGAGGCCATCGCCATGTTCATCACCGACCAGAAGGCGCTGTGGAAACTCGCGCGCAAGACCCGGGTGCTGGAAATCGAATTCCCGGTGAAGGCCGGCGGCACCCGCAAGGCGATGTTCGAGACCGGCGGCCTGGATGGCAGCCAGATGCCCGGCTGGGACTGAGCAACGCAGGCCGCCCGGCGTTTGCCGGACGGCGGCCTACCGTGCCGGCGACGACACCGCCCGTTCCATCCGGTTGCGGCCGTTGAACTTGGCCTGGTACAGCGCGTGGTCGGCGTGCTTGAGCAGTTGTTCCAGCGGTTCCCCGGCGGCCAGCGGTGGTTGCATCGCCAGGCCGATGCTGATGGTGATGTCCAGCCGGCGGCCGTCATCCAGTTCGAACGGCTGCGCCGATACCCGCAGCAACTGATCGGCCAGCCGCAGCGCGTCCCGTTCGCCGGCTCCCGGCATCAGGATGGCGAATTCCTCGCCGCCGAAGCGGCCCAGCAGATCGCCTTCGCGCAACAACCGGTGCGCACGCTCGGCGAACGCCACCAGCACCGCGTCGCCGGCGGCGTGTCCATGGCGGTCGTTGATGGCCTTGAAGTGATCCAGATCGACCATCAGCACCGCGACCGCGCCGCCCTGCGCCCGCGCGCGTTCGACCGCGGCCTGGCCCCGGCGCTCGAAGGCGCCGCGGCTCAGCGTCTGGGTCAGCGCATCGTGGTTGGCGGCGTGGTTGAGCGCGTCGAGCAGGCGGTTGCGGGCCGCGTGCGCGCCGGCCACGGTCAGCGGCGCCACCGCGACCAGCGCCATGCCGATGCGCATCGACACGATCGCGGCCATGTCGTCCTGCACGTGCAGGTCGATCCAGCCATTGGCGATGCCCACCAGGGTCCAGACGCACAGCAGCGCGGTCGCGCTGGCGGTGGTGAACAGGCGATAGCTCAGCGCGCACCACAGCAGGGCCGGGACCGGGAACGCGATGGCGCCGGGGCCGCCGACCGCCACGCCCAGCAGCACCGTCGCCAGCAGGGACAGCGCCGGTAGCCGGTGCCCGGGTTCGTGCAGGAAGCGCGCCAGCGGGCCGCGCCAGGCCTGGCCCAGGCTGCGCGGGGAGGCCAGCAGCAGGACCACCGGCACCAGGGCCACGTAGCTGACCAGTTCGGCCGAAAACCAGATGCCGATGGCCTGGAGCAGGTCGGCGCCGATCACTGAACGCGCGATCAGGCAGCCGGACACCGCCGCGGCCAGGGCGGCGCCGGCACACACCATCAGCACCCGCAGCATCGACTGCGCGCGCTGCAGGCCCAGGTCCTCGCGGCGGAAGCGGTGGAACAGCAGGCAACCCACGGCCACTCCGGCCAGGTTGGCGCCGGTCAGGCGCAGGGTCGCCGACAGGCTGCCGCCGGTGAGCAGATCCGCGCCCAGATAGCCGGCGGCCGCGGCCAGCCAGCCCAGCGGGGTCGCCAGCGAGGGTCGGCGGGCGAACACGCCCAGCAGCAGGGCATTGGTGGGCCAGAAGGAGGCGAGCTGGTGCTCGGGGCGGCTCAGGATGCCGAGCCAGGAGGCGGCCAGGACCATCAGGCCGATGCCGGCCGCCGTGGCGAACGCGTGGAAAACGCGGGAAAAACGGGAGGGCGGGACCGCCGGGGCGCTGTCCTGTGGGTTCCCCTCGCGGGGCCGTCCGTCTTGCGTTCCTGCCATTGCCGCCTTGCATGGGCAGTGGTGGTACCCGCCCTTGCCGCCACCTTACGCCGGATGGGTGACGGTTTTCATCCCGTCGCCCCGGCCGGGCCCTGCCGGATCGGTCAGATCCGCCGGATCAGCCGGATCAGAGGGAATATCCGAACTGCTGCTTGAACTGTTCGTTGAATTCTTCGAAGTCGAAGCGCTGGTTCTGGGTGCCGGGATGCTCGACCTTGAGCGCGCCCATCAGGTTGCCCATCCGGCCGATGGTCAGCCAGTCGTAGCCCTTCTCGATGCCGTAGATCAGGCCGGCGCGGAAGGCGTCGCCGCAGCCGGTCGGGTCGGTGACCCGGCGCTCGTGCGCCGGCGGGATGTCGTAGGTCTTGTCCGGGGTGTGGATCTGCGAGCCGTGCGGGCCGCGGGTGGTGATGTAGGCCTTGACCCGCTTGACGATGTCGGCCTCGCTCCAGCCGGTGCGCTCCTGCAACAGGTTGGATTCGTAGTCGTTGACCGTCACGTAGTCGGCCAGCTCGATGAACTGGCGCAGTTCCTCGCCGTTGAACAACGGCATCGCCTGGCCGGGGTCGAAGATGAAGGGAATGCCGGCCCCGGCGAACTCGGCGGCGTTCTGCAGCATGCCCTCGCGGCCATCCGGACTGACGATGCCGAAGGTCACCCCGGGCACGTCCTTCACGTGGTTCTCGTAGCTGCGCATCATCGCGCCCGGGTGGAACGCGGTGATCTGGTTGTTGTCGTGGTCGGTGGTGATGAAGGCCTGCGGGGTGAACAGTTCCTCGATCACCTTGACCTGGCTCAGGTTGATGGCCTGTTCCTGGAACCATTCCCGGTACGGGCCGAAGTCCTGGCCCACGGTGGCCATCGGGATCGGATCGCCGCCCAGCAGCTTCAGGTTGTAGGCGATGTTGCCGGCGCAGCCGCCGAACTCGCGGCGCATGCGCGGGACCAGGAACGACACGTTCAGGATGTGCACCTTGTCCGGCAGGATGTGGTTCTTGAACTGGTCCGGGAACACCATGATGGTGTCGTAGGCGAGGGAACCACAAATCAGTGCGGACATCGGCAAGGCTCGGCGGGTGGGCGGCGGCCGGCCGTGCCTGGCCGGTCAAGAAAAACGGGACGGCCACCCCGGTTCGGGCGGACCGGTGCGAAGGTTACCGGCTGAGGCGGCGCGGGGCCAGTCTTGATCCGTCCGCGGCGAACCGTACGCGGGGAGCGCCGGCGGTATCGCTTCCTGTCCGCCGAGTCCTCGTCATGCGTGTTTTTCCCGCGTTTTCACGAGATTTTTCCTTGCCCGCGCACAGGCGGGTTGCTAGGCTAGCCGACTTCGTTTCGTGCCCAAAAAATCGCCAGCCCCGCTGCGCGATCCGCCACCAGCAGGACCCACTCCCCGATGTTCAAAAAGCTCCGCGGCATGTTCTCCAACGACCTGTCCATCGATCTGGGCACGGCCAATACCCTCATCTACGTACGCGGACAGGGCATCGTGCTGAACGAACCGTCGGTGGTGGCGGTGCGCCAGGACCGGGCGATCGGCGGCTCCCGCTCGGTCGCGGCGGTCGGCGCGGAGGCCAAGCAGATGCTCGGCCGCACCCCCGGCCACATCACCACCATCCGGCCGATGAAGGACGGCGTGATCGCCGACTTCACCTACACCGAGGCGATGCTCAAGTACTTCATCAAGAAGGTGCACAAGTCGCGCGTGCTGCGTCCCAGCCCGCGGGTGCTGGTGTGCGTGCCGGCCGGCTCCACCCAGGTCGAGCGCCGCGCCATCAAGGAATCGGCCGAGGAGGCCGGCGCCCGTGACGTGTACCTGATCGAGGAACCCATGGCCGCCGCCATCGGCGCCGGCATGCCGGTCACCGAGGCCCGCGGCTCGATGGTCATCGACATCGGCGGCGGCACCACCGAAGTGGCGGTGATCTCGCTGAACGGCATCGTCTATTCGCAGTCGGTCCGCATCGGCGGCGACCGCTTCGATGAGTTCATCACCAACTACGTCCGCCGCAACCACGGCATGCTGATCGGCGAGGCCACCGCCGAGCGCATCAAGCTGGAAATCGGCTGCGCGTACCCGCAGCCGGAACTGCAGGAAATGGAAATCTCCGGCCGCAACCTCGCCGAGGGCGTGCCGAAGATGATCAAGATCAACTCCAACGAGGTGCTGGAAGCCCTGCACGAGCCGCTGTCGGGCATCGTCAGCGCGGTCAAGCTGGCGCTGGAGCAGACCCCGCCGGAACTGTGCGCCGACGTGGCCGAGCGCGGCATCGTGCTCACCGGCGGCGGCGCCCTGCTGCGCGACCTGGACCGCCTGATTTCCGAGGAAACCGGCCTGCACGTGCAGGTGGCCGACGATCCGCTCACCTGCGTGGCGCGCGGCGGCGGCCGCGCCCTGGAGCTGGTCGACATGCACGGCAACGAGTTCTTCGCGCCGGAATGAGGCAGGGGATGGGGAACCGGGGACGGAGAATGGAAGTCTGTTCCTGCCGAGTTCCCGCTTCCCGTGCCTGTCCGCCGGGGCGACATCCGGCAGTTGCAACCTCTGAAACCCACGATCCGGAACGCTGCCCGCGCGCGTTCCGGCATTTCCGATCCATCACCCCCGATTCCCGGCCCTGATGCCTCCCTACGCCGGTCCACCCATCGCCTCGCGCCCTGGAGAAGTCGCCAGTACCCTGCGCTTGCTCGGGTACCTGGCGCTGGCGATCGCCCTGATCGTGCTGGACCACCGCGGCGGCTGGCTGTCGCAGGCGCGCGCCCAGGTCGGCGTGGTCACCCAACCGCTGTGGTGGCTGGCCGGACTGCCCGGCCGCGTGGGCACGCGGGTGAAGGATGACGCGGTCACCCGCACCCGGTTGATGGAAGAGAACCGCCAGCTGCGCAACGATCTGCTGGTGGCCAATGCCCGCCTGACCCGGCTCAGCACGGCCGCGGCCGACAACATGCAGCTGCGCGCGCTGCTGGGGGTGGCCGAGAGCCGCGGCCTGGACGTGCAGCTGGCGCCGATCCTGGATATCGATCTGGATCCGACCCGCCAGCGCCTGGTGCTCGATGCCGGCAGCGGCGACGGCGTGCGGGTCGGCCAGCCGGTCATCGACGCCGGTGGCCTGATGGGCCAGATCATCCAGGTCACGCCGGCGCACGCGATCGTCCTGCTGCTCACCGATCC
Source organism: Pseudoxanthomonas sp. (assembly GCF_024710765.1). Lineage (GTDB taxonomy): Bacteria > Pseudomonadota > Gammaproteobacteria > Xanthomonadales > Xanthomonadaceae > Pseudoxanthomonas_A. Next base: position 20,237 of record NZ_JANJUE010000180.1, on the reverse strand, counting down.
TGACCACGCGGTGCCGGTGGTGGTGGCCAGCAGCGGCGTGCGCCTGATCGCCTACGGGCGCGGCCGCAGCGATCTGCTGGAACTGGCCGACATTCCGCTCAACAGCGGGGTCAAGGTCGGCGACGTGGTGGTCACCTCCGGCCTGGGTGGGCGTTTCCCCGCCGGATTCCCGGTCGGCACCATCACCGCGCTGCGGCCGGACGACAGCCACGCCTTCCTGGTCGGCGACCTGCATCCCGCCGCGCAACTGGATCGCGGCCGCGATGTCCTGCTGCTGCGCTCGGCGCCACCGCTGCGCCTGCCGCTGCCGGCCACCCGGCCCGGCGCGGCGCCGGTGGATCCGGCCACGGTGCCCGCCGCGCCCGCCGGCTCTACCCCGACCGTCTCCACCCCGACCGGACCCGCTTCCGCCGGCACCGCCGCCATGGGCGCGGCGCCCGCCGGCACCCACACCGCCGCTGGCAACCGCGCCACCGGAATCCCACAGGGCGCTTCGCCGGCCAACGCCGCCTCCGCCGCCAACCCGGCCCGCACGCCGGCGAATGCCGCCGCGAACGCACCGGTCACGCCGCCACCCGCCACGCCGGCCACGGAGCCCACGCGATGAGCCGCATCCGCAGCGGCTGGATCCTGCCGCTCAGCTTCGTTGCCGCCCTGCTGCTGGGCCTGCTGCCGCTGCCGGAAATGCTGCAGCCGCTGCGTCCCTACTGGCTGGCGCTGGTGCTGGCCTACTGGGTGATCGAGACGCCCGAACGCGCCGGCCTGGGCGTGGCGATGGCGGTCGGCGTGATCGCCGACGTGATGTTCGGCAGCCTGCTCGGCGAACAGGCGCTGCGGCTGGTGATCATGGCCTTCATCCTGCAGCGCTTCCGCCTCCAGCTGCGCTTCTTCCCGGTATCGCAGCAGGCGCTGGCGATTGGCGGCCTGCTGCTCAACGACCGCATCGTCGATGCCGCGATCCACTGGCTGCTCGGCGAACCCCGGCTGCCCTGGAATTACTGGTGGGCGCCACTGCTGGGGATGCTGCTGTGGCCGCTGATCTACGTGCTGCTGGACATGCTGCGCCAGGGCCGGCGCGGTTGAGCCGGCGATGATCAGTCGCCGCGCCGCCAAGAATCCGCACGCCGAGGCCGAGCAGTTCCGGCGCCGCGCGGTGCTGGGCTTCGTGGTGGTGGCGCTGGCGCTGATCGGCCTGGCCGGCTGGTATTTCAAGCTGCAGGTGCTGGATCACGACGAGTACGCCACCCGCTCCGAGGCCAACCGGATCAAGCCGCGGCCGGTGGTGCCGGGACGCGGCGCCATCTACGACCGCAACGGCGTGCTGCTGGCCGAGAACGTGCCGGCCTTCCGCCTGGACGTCACCCCGGACAAGGCGGGTGATCCCAAGCGCCTGATCAAGGAACTGGGCGAAATCATCGCCCTGGCGCCGGAGGACATCGAGCGCTTCGAGGCCAGCCGCAAGGGCGCGCGCGGGTTCCGCCCGATCACGCTCAAGCTGCGCGTGGGCGAAGATGAGATGGCCCGCTTCGCGGTGGACCGCTGGCGTTTCCCCGGGGTGGAACTGGTGCCCTACCTGACCCGGCGCTATCCCTACGGCGATCTGTTCGCCCACATCATCGGCTACGTCGGCCGCATCGATGAAAAGGATCTGGAAGTGCTGGGCGAGGGCAACGCCGCGCTCACCCATATCGGCAAGACCGGACTGGAGCGCTATTACGACGAGGCGCTGCGCGGCAAGGTCGGCTACGAGAAGGTCGAGACCAACGTGGAAGGACGCGCGCTGCGCGTGGTCGGCCGGGTGCCGGCGGTGGCGGGCACCGATCTGCGCCTGAGCGTGGACCTGAAACTGCAGCAGGCGCTGGTCGCCGCGTTCGGCGAACACGAAGGCTCGGCCATCGCGATGGATCCGCGCACGGGTGAAATCCTGGCGATGGTCAGCCTGCCGAGCTACGACCCGAATCTGTTCGTCAACGGCATTTCCAGCAAGGACTTCAAGGCGCTCAACGAGAATCCCTCGCGCCCGCAGTTCAACCGGCTGGTGCTGGGCGGCGTCGCGCCCGGCTCCACGCTCAAGCCGCTGATCGCCCTGGCCGGCCTGGACAGCGGCATGCGCCGGCCGGAGGACAAGGTGCTGTCCACCGGCATGTTCTACCTGCCGGGCACCAGCCGCGGCTGGGGCGACGCGCATCGCGGCGGCCACGGCTGGACCGATCTGCGCAAGTCGATCGCCCAGTCGGTGAACACCTATTACTACCGGCTGGCGTTGGATCTGGGCATCGAGCGCTTCGACGACTACATGACCCGCTACGGCTTCGGCCAGCCAACCGGCATCGATCTGACCGGCGAGATCAGCGGCATCCTGCCGTCGCCCGCGTACAAGGCCAAGAGCCGCAAGGAACGCTGGTATCCCGGCGACACCGTCAACATCAGCATCGGCCAGGGCGACTGGAAGGTCACACCGCTGCAACTGGTGCGGGCGATCTCCGCCGTCGCCGACGGCAACCTGCGCCAGCCGCACCTGGTGCGGGACCAGCGCACCGGTTTCGACGCCGCGTGGACCCCGCTGCCGGTGGCCATGCCGATGCCGATCAGCCCGACCCCGGCCAATGTGCAGGTCGTGCGCGAAGGCATGATGGCGACCATGCAGCCGGGCGGCACCGGTGCCTCGATGGCGCGCGGCGCGCCTTACCTGATGGCGGGCAAGACCGGCACCGCGCAGGTGATCAGCCGGCGCGGCACCGCCGCGATCAATCCCAAGAGCCTGCCCATGCACCTGCGCCATCGCTCGCTGTTCGTGGGCTTCGCCCCGGCCGACGCGCCGGCGATCGCGATTGCGGTCGCGGTCGAGGGCGGCGGCTACGGCGGCACCACCGCCGCGCCGATCGCGCGCAAGATCCTGGATGCCTTCATGCTCGGCAAGATGCCGGACGGCGTGGACGATCTGGGCGCGTCCAGCAGCGATCCCGAGCAGTTGCCGGGGAATGCCGCGGGGCCCACCACGACTCCGGCGACGGGCGGCACATCCGCGTCCACGCCCGCCGCGCCATCGCCGGCGCCCGCTCCGCCGCCGGGACGCACGCCATGATCGAACTGCTGCGCTGGGCCATCGATCTGCTGCGCTACCTGTTGCGCACCCTGGACTGGCCGTTGCTGGGCGCGCTCGGCGCGTTGATGGCGATTGGGCTGGCGGTGCTGTACAGCGCCGGCGGCGAGGATCTGGGTTCGCGCCTGCTGCTGGCGCAGGGCGCGCGCTTCGCGGTCGGGCTGGTGGCGATGTGGGCGCTGTCGCGGGTGTCGCCGGTGCGCCTGCGTGGCTGGACACCGGGCGTGTTCGCGGCATCGCTGCTGCCGCTGCTGCTGGTGCTGTTCATCGGCACCGGCAAGCATGGCCGCCACTGGATCGACCTGAAGGTGTTCTACCTGCAGCCGTCCGAGCTGCTCAAGATCACCCTGCCGATGATGATGGCCTGGTACCTGCATCGCGAGCCGCTGCCGCCGCGGATCCGGACGGTGATCGTGGCCGGCGTGCTGATCGCCATTCCCACCGGATTGATCCTGCTGCAGCCGGATTTCGGCACCGGCATGCTGGTGGCGGCCAGCGGCGTGTTCGCGTTGTTGCTGGCCGGCCTGCCGTGGTGGTGGGTGGGCGTGGGCGTGGGCAGCGTCGCGGCGGCCGCGCCGGTGGCGTGGTTCTGGTTCCTGCGGCCGTACCAGAAAGACCGCATCCTGACCTTCCTGAATCCGGAAAACGATCCGCTCGGCACCGGTTGGAACATCATCCAGTCCAAGATCGCGATCGGCGGCGGCGGCCTGGCCGGCAAGGGCTGGGGGCAGGGCTCGCAGTCGCACCTGAACTATCTGCCCGAACACACCACCGACTTCATCTTCGCGGTGCTGTCCGAGGAGTTCGGCTGGATCGGCGTGGCGGTGGTGCTGGCGCTGTACCTGTTCGTGGTCGGGCGCTGCCTGTGGATCGCGATCGAGGCGCGCGACACCTATTCGCGCCTGCTGGCCGGCTCGCTGGGCCTGGCCTTCTTCGTCTACGTGATCGTCAACGGCGGCATGATCTCCGGCCTGCTGCCGGTGGTCGGCGTGCCGATGCCGCTGTTGAGTTACGGCGGCACCTCCGCGGTCTCGCTGCTGGCCGGCCTCGGCCTGGTGATGGCGGTACGCGCGCACCGGCCGGTGCATGGGTATTGAGGGGACGGGAATGGAGAATCGGGAATAGGGAATGGCAAAGGCAGAAGCTCTTGCTCCAGACGATTCCCCATTCTCCATTCCCGATTCCCACCCTCACAAACATTCACGATTCCCGGCGTTGAGCGTGCTAACCTCGCGCCCGATGATTCGACGCGCCCTTGTCTGCCTGATCACCTTCGGCCTGGTTGCCTGCGCGACTCCGCCGAAGACCCCGCCGACCGCCGCGCCCGCGGCGAGCGGAGCCCAGTCACCCCGGCCTGATGCCACGGCCGCCACGCCGGCGGAGGGATCGGTCGAGCGCGTGGCCGACGTACCGATCGTGGTGGAGGACTTCGCCACCGCGCGCGCCAACTTCGTGCGCGACACCGCGGCGCGCTATGGCGTCGATCCGACGTACATCGACTCGGTGCTGTCGCAGGCGGTGTTCCGCGACGACGTGATCGCGCTGATGTCGCGCCCGGCCGAGCGGGTCAAGCCGTGGAGCGAGTACCGGCCCAATTTCATCACCGCCGCGCGCATCAGCGGCGGACAGGCGTTCCTGGCCAAGCACCGTGACGCGCTGTCGCGCGAGGAAAAGGCCTATGGGGTGCCGGCGGAGATCATCGTCGCCATCATCGGCGTGGAGACCAGCTACGGCGGCTACACCGGCAAGCATCGCGTGCTGGATGCGCTGTACACGCTGGCGTTCCGCTATCCGCGCAGCGGAAATCCCCAGCGCGCCGCCTACGAGCAGCGCCGCGAGCTGTTCTTCCGCGACGAGCTGGCGCAGCTGTTCGCGCTGGGCCGCGAGGAGAAGCTGGACATCACCACCTTGATCGGCAGCTACGCCGGCGCGATGGGCCTGGGCCAGTTCATGCCGTCCAGCTACCGCGAATTCGCGGTCGATGGCGACGGCGACGGCCGTCGCGATCTGTTCAACAGCGTCGACGACGTGTTCGCCTCGGTCGCCAACTATTTCCGCAAGAAGGGCGGCGAGCGCGGTGGCTGGGTCCCCGGTGGCCCGGTGGTGGCGCGCGCCGAGCTGCAGACCGGCTATCCCGAATTCAATCCGGATACCTGGACCCCCGACTACACGCTGGCCGATCTGGCCCAGCGTGGTTACCGCCCGCTGGAGCCGGTCGCGCCGGATGCCACCGCCACCCTGGTGTCGCTGGAAGGCAGCGCCGGCAAGCAGTACTGGCTGGGCTTCCAGAACTACTACGCCATCACCCGCTACAACAACTCCAAGATGTACGCGATGGCCGTGTACCAGTTGTCCCAGGCCATCGCCGGCCGCGAGATTCCACCCGCATGAAATGGCTGCTGCCCGCGCTGCTCACCCTCAGCTTGGCGGCCTGCAGCACGGCGCCCAAGAAGCCGGTTCCCCCGCCGCTGTCGAGCAAGGGCAAGCCGGGATCCTCGACCGCGCACCCTGGCCGCGGTTCCGCCACCGGCAAGGATTGTTCCTTCTATGCCCCGGCGCAGGAAGACCCGTCCACGCGCGGTGACTACACCGCCGGTGGCCTGTACAAGCCGGGTGTCTCCGATACCACGCCGGATCACCTGCCGGACCTGGATTGCATCGCCGAGCCGAGGGTGACCGCCGAAGCGCGTTCGCCGATCGGCAACCGTTCGCCGTACACGGTGCTGGGCAAGAAGTACCGGGTGCTGGACAAGGTCGACGGCTACGTGGAGCAGGGCACCGCGTCGTACTACGGCAACAAGTTCCATGGCCGCCGCACTTCCAACCAGGAGGTGTACGACATGTACGCCTTCACCGCCGCCCACAAGACCCTGCCGCTGCCGAGCTTCGCGCGGGTGACCAACCTCGACAACGGCCAGTCGGTGATCGTGCGGGTGAATGATCGCGGGCCGTTCCATGACGGCCGCGTGATCGATCTGAGCTACGCCGCCGCCTACAAGCTGGGCATCACCCAGCGCGGCACCGGCCGGGTGGAAGTGCGCGCGCTGACGCCGGGCGAGGAAGGCCGCGCCCAGGCCGCCACGCCCAGGCCGACGCCCGCCGCGCCGGCGAGCAGCGGCATGGACGCGCTGGTGCAGAAGCTGCCGGCCTCGACCTCGACAGCGCAGGCGGCCACCGCGCCCGCCACCGTCGCGAACGCCGCGGTCGTGGCCACGGTGGATCGGCGCGGCAGCCACCGCTACCAGGTGATTCCGGATACCGGGAACCCCGCCAGCGCCGAACGCTTCGATGCCTGGATGCAGGCCAACGGCGTGCGCGTGGCGACCGGCAAGCCGGCGTCGATGACGGCGACCGCGCGTGCGCCGGGCGCATCCGATGCGACGACGGCCGCCACTTCCATGCCCGTCCGCGCGACCGCGCAGGCGCCCGCCACCGCGTCCGCGGGCGCGGCGATCACGCCCGGCGTGCCTCCGCGCGCGCTGGCCTCGCCGTTGCAACTGCAGGTGGGCAGCTTCGCCAGCCGCGAAAACGCCGATCGGGCCCTGGCCCGGCTGGTCGCGGCGGGCATCGCCGGCGCCAGCCTGAGCGATGTGCAGAGCAATGGACGGGTGCTGTGGCGGCTGAGGGTCGGCGCGACCGACCCGGCCGGCGCCGATGAACTGGCCGGCCGCATCGCCAGACTGGGCTTCGGACGCCCGCAATTGGTCCGCGACTGAGCCGCGCGGCGGATTTTTCGCCTGTTTTTGCCTGTTTCCGGCCCCGGCGGGATTCCCAGCCGCCGATGCCTGCCTAAAATGTCGTTTTCGTCGAACGGGCCTCGCGCCCAGTCAGGAGTTCGCAGCAGATGAAGTTCCGTTTCGCCCTGGCCGCCCTGGCCACCGCCGCCTTCGGCGCGGCGATCGCGCAGACCCCGGCGCCGCAGCCGGCGCCCGCCGCCCCGCCGGCCGAGTCCGTCGCCATTCCGCCGCCGCCCAAGCCAGCGGGCACCGCGTGGGTGCTGATGGATTACATCACCGGCCAGGTGCTGGCGGGCGAGAACTACGACCAGCGCGTCGAGCCGGCCAGTATCACCAAGGTGATGACCTCCTACGTGCTCGCCGCCGAGCAGAAGAACGGCAAGATCCGTCCCGATGACCAGGTGATGATGAGCGAGCGCGCCTGGCGCGAGGGCGGCGCCGGCACCGACGGCAGCTACAGCGGTTTCGCCGTCAACAAGACCGCGCCGCTGCTGGACATGGAAAAGGGCATGGCCGTGCAGTCGGGCAACGACGCCGCCATCGCGCTGGCCGAACACGCCGCCGGCAGCCAGGAAGCCTTCGCTTCGCTGATGAACAACTATGCCGCCAAGATCGGCATGAAGGGCTCGCACTTCGTCAACGCCCACGGCCTGTCGGCGCCGGAGCATTACTCCACCGCCTACGATCTGGCCCTGCTCGGCCGCGCGTTGATCAGCGACTACCCGGAAACCTACGCGTTCAACAAGATCAAGGAATTCACCGTCGGCACCATCACCCAGCCGAACCGCAACCTGCTGTTGTGGCGCGACGGCAGCGTGGACGGCATCAAGACCGGCCACCACTCCGGCGCCGGCTACTGCCTGATGAGCTCGGCCAAGCGCGGCGACCAGCGCCTGATCGCGGTGGTGATGGGTTCGACCTCCGAGAAGCAGCGCGCCGACGACAGCCTGGCGCTGCTCAACTGGGGCTTCCGTTTCTACGAAACCCATCGCCTCTACGAACCGGGCAAGGTCATCGCCAGCCAGCGCGTGTGGAAGGGCCAGGCCAAGGAAGTGCAGTTGGGCGTCGCCCAGCCGATGCTGGTCAGCGTGCCGCGTGGTCGCTACGGCGACTTGAAGCCGAGCATGAACGTGCCCAAGACCCTGGTCGCGCCGATCACCCAGGGCCAGGCCATCGGTGACGTCAAGGTCACCCTGGACGGCAAGGTCATCGCCCAGGCCCCGCTGGTGGCGATCAACGCCGTCGAGGAAGCCGGCTTCTTCAAGCGCCTGTGGGATGCGTTCTGGATGTGGTGGGAGTCGGACTGAGTTCCGTGCGCCCAATGCAATGAACAGGAAAGCCGGCGTAAGCCGGCTTCTTTTTGCGTGGGGAATCAGCGGTTCTGATCTGCTGAAGACAGGAGTGTGGAAATTGTTCCTTGTGGATCAGTGCTCGAATCCGGGCAGTCCGTCACTAGGAATGCTCTGAAAAAACAAATGAAGCTCCCCGCCCAGACCAATCCTTGTGCTTCAAATGCCTCCTGGCCGCCCAGCAATCCTCGCGATGAGACCTGGGCAAAAAAGGGAATTCTTGAAGCGCAAGGGGAAACACATGCAAGAACGTCATGCGAGGTCTGGTTCATCAAGATTCTTGGGGAAGGGGGTGGCGCTGGTATTGGTCGGCGCAATCCTGATGTTCCCCTTTCAGCGGGATGCCCATGCCAACCCAGGCCAAGCTCAGGAGTCCGGCTGCAAAGCCGAGTTCGACGCCGCGAAGATCGCGGTCTCCAGCGAGATAAAGGGTCATGGAGCGCAGCAAGGCCTCACCGCCCATCTGAATGCGGCCTGGAGCATCTTCTGGAAATCGAAGCTGCCCTCTCAGGCCATTGAAGCGCTGGACAAGCTCGATCTGGTGATCGGGAGCAATGGGGTGAGAGGAAACTCCGCCGAAAGCAAGCAGATTGTCCATGAGTTCATTGATGAACTGCGCCAGTGCATCGCGAGGGGAGGAGCGCCCAAGCGGACCCTCCTCGATGTTGAAGTCTTCCGTTTCAACGAAACAAGGCCGGATGGAAGGGGCGACCGCGCGGGGGATGAAGTCTATCTGTTCGTGGATGGAACCTACCTCAAATCGACGGACACGGATGGACGGGCGCGGCTGGAGGTTCCCGCTGGACTGGTCACCGTCCAGGCCATCGTTCCATCCAGCGCGATCGCCACCGCCACGGTGCAGGCGATGGCCGGAAAGACCGTGCCGCTGCAACTGATCCTGGACGATGGGAAGGAAGTGGTTTCGCCGGCAGAGATTTCCATCAGTTCCGTCAAGAACGGCATACTGCCCGCTGACGCCAACGATTTCACGATAACCCTGCTGGAAGGTGGCGTGCCGCGACCGGTCGACCACGTGGGGCAGGTGGAATTGGAGGACGACATCGGCAACTGGCTGGCCTTTCTGACGGACGACTTCCGGGTAGATGCGGAAGGTCGCCTGTATCCCGTGACGATGGACGTCATCAGGAAGGCCATCGCGCCATACGCAGGCAGAAGCCTTCGATTGAGCGTCAATGGGGTGGATGCGCTCGGCTTCACGTTAGGCGGATACCACCCCTTGTATCTCGGCCAGCACGTACTCAACGTGGTACTGGAGGCGCCGCCGTCTAATCCATCCCTGCCGGTGGCGGGCATCGAGGTCACCTACAACCTGATGGGAACGGACCTGACCTTGACCCGGACCACCGATGCCGCGGGCGCCGTCTCGTTCGGGCCGGTCCCCTTGGGAAACGCCATGTTGAAAGGCATGACCATCGACGCGGGGCTCCACTACCATGGAGACGCCATGTTCTTCCTGCGTCAATCCAGCCTGGTCAAGGTCCTGATGGCGCATCCCAAGGATATCCTCGCGGGCCATGCCCAGTATGAGCTGGTGCCCTTGGCATCGCCCAACAGGAGTGTTCCGGACGGAAGCGGGCAGCGGTTGCGCGACGCGGAAGAAGACAAGGCCAGGAGGCGCCTGCATCGTGCTGTCGAGCCTCTTGAGCGAACCGACGCAATGGAATCAGGAGGCATCAGTCTGCGGGTCGGAGCGGCCAGGGCGGGTCAACCGGTGACGGCTTCCCGGACATTGACGATCCCACGGGGGACACAGCGGGTGTTGCTCCGATATAACGTCTCCACTGCCGAGTATCCGGATTACGTGCAGAAGCAAAGCGTATTCAACGACACCTGGTCGCTGCGCTTGTCCGCAAATCAGGGGGGAGGCCAGCTGTTCACCATCGGCAGCAATGTCAATGCGCAACTCCGGGGAGCGCCCGCGTGGCGCGCGGACGGCACGACGGGATACATCAGTCAATACTTCGACGTGGGGTCACTCACTGTGGATGGAACGGCCGATCTTATATTGACGGCCACGGCGATGAATGTGGCAGACAGCCTTCTTCCCACGGTCGTGCATGCGAGCCTGGGTGAGGACCTTGGGGAAATGATAATCACCGAGGTCGTACCGGATGATCTCTCGAAAACCAAGGGGGATCACGCGACCTACAGCATCCCGTTCCAGGGAGAAAACAATCAAATCTCCCGGTGGTATTCATTGAAACTGGACAAGCCCGCTGGTGCCAGGGTTACCCGCGTCCGTGCCGAACTTGAGCATGGCAGCGGCAGCATGCGGGGCGGCCTGGTACTGGACGAGGGTATCGGCCAGAACGTACGCATGGTTGACGACAATACGGTTCGGGTCCGGGTGACGCTTCACTCCGGGAGTGGCATCAATACCGTTCCCCCACCGGCGCACACGATCTACCACAAGTTCACCGTCGAAGCGGAGATGCCAGACGGAAACCAGGTATCCGCAGAAGCATCCGGCGCACCCAGGCGGGCCTTGTGGCGCATGCAGGAGGCATGGCGGGTTCCCGAGCGGCGCTACGGCATGCGCGACGTGGGGGGCGATGACTGGCTATCGGCACGCACGTGGGAATACATCGACCGACATGGAAGGTTGCTGACCCGGATCGACGATATCTCCGGAGAGCATGGAAGCGATATTGGCCACAAGACGCACGATGTCGGTACCGATATCGACCTGTACCACGTATACCAGTTTCCGGGGGCTATTAGGGGCGAAGACAACTACGTCGCGCTTCGTCGTGCGGTGATCCGAGTCCTTTCATTGCCAGAACAGGAAGCCGCGAATGACAGGACAAGAGTGTTGGCCTGGATTTCCCAGACGCGCGCAAGATTTGCCGAGATTCTGACCACGACCGATGCAGAGGCTGTTTACTACTCCGTGGGAAGCGCGCATGTTGTTGGGGGAGTGAGATTGCCTCACGGTTGGGCCAGAAGCCTTTTGGTCGACGGCGTGTTGACGGTTCCCGGTCACCGATTTGATGCGGGGCTGGGGGCATGGGGCTTTCCGCAGGAGCGCCTTGGCTACGACGAAGTTCACAACAGCCACTTTCACATCAAGAGGCCGCGAGAACGCTGAGCTAGTTCTGCTGATGAACAGCTGAAATCACATGGTCTCATGGGACTTCAGTTACTGGTCGTTTGACGGACTCCATCATCTTTCGGGGACTTTTCGTCCACGCCGGGAAAATGGCGAACCCATCGTTCCCTTCAGTGCACGCATCGAAGCTGTGTTGAGAATCCGCCGGAACGTCGGGCACTCCATGTGGCTGGGCGCGCGACAGGCGGCCGCGTGGCGCAGGCCGTCGCGCATCGCGCCGAGTAGGCGGATGGTGCGATCCAGCTCGTCGCTCTTGTCCAGCAGGCGCTTCCGATCGATGCGCGGCTGGCCGTCGGCGCCGAACATTCCGGCGATCTCGTCCAGCGAAAAGCCGGCGGCGCGGCCCAGCGCGATCAGCGCCAGCTGGTCCAGCACGCGGGCGTCGAACACGCGTCGCAGGCCGTGCCGACCGATGGCGCGGATCAGGCCTTTTTCCTCGTAGTACCGTAGGGTCGAAGCGGCTACGCCGGTGCGTTCGGCCACCTGGCCGATATCCAGTTCCTGCATGGGCTTGACTTCAAGTCGACTTGAAGTTGCAGAGTGCGCTTCCTCCTTTGCGGACACAAGCGGGTGCGGCTGACCATGGACACGACCGGGATCGCGGACGAGCAGGCCAGGCTCTGGAACGGCGTGGGCGGGCAGGCGTGGGTGGATCATCAGGCCCTGCTGGATGCGATGCTGGATCCCTTCATCGCGGTGCTGCGGGAGGCGCTGGATGACGTGCCCGCCGCGCGCGTGCTGGATGTCGGTTGCGGCACCGGCGCCACCACCCTGGCGATGGCGCGCCAGGCGAGAGGGCAGGGCGAATGCGTGGGCGTCGACATTTCCGCGCCGATGCTGGCGCTGGCACGCGAGCGCGCACGCCGCGAGGACCTGCGCGTGGACTTCATCCAGGCCGATGCGCAGGTGCATCCGTTCCCGCCGGCTCATTTCGATCGGATCATTTCGCGCTTCGGCGTGATGTTCTTCGGCGATCCGGTGGCGGCATTCGCCAACCTGCGCCGATCCGCGAAAGCGGATGCACGGCTGCGTTTCGTGGCCTGGCGGGGGCCGGCGGACAATCCCTTCATGACCACCGCCGAACGCGCCGCCGCGCCGTGGGTCGCCTTGCCCGGGCGTCGTGCCGATGGCCCCGGCCAGTTCGCGTTCGCCGATCCGCAACGGATCCACGCGGTGCTGGACGATGCGGGCTGGCGTGACATCGGCATCCATCCGCTCAACCTGGCCTGCTCGCTGCCCGAGTCGATGCTGGTGCCCTACATCACCCGCCTCGGCCAGGTGGGGCTGGTCCTGCAGGATGCGGATGCCGACACGCGCGAACGGGTGATCGCGGCGATGCGCGAGGCGTTCCAGCCGTACGTGCATGGCGCCGAGATCCGTTTCACCGCCGCCTGCTGGCAGGTGGATGCGCATGCCGGAGGCGTGGCGCCATGACGCCGGCCGTGGATTTCGTGATGGATGCGATCGTGCTTGGCCTGGGCGCCACCGCGCTGATGGACGTCTGGGTCTGGCTGCGTCGCCGCTGGCTCGGCGTGCCGGGCTTGAACTACGCCTGGGTCGGGCGCTGGGTGGCGTATCTTCCGCGTGGCCGTTTCCGCCACGCGCCGATTGCCGCGACGCCGCCCGTGCGCGGCGAGCAGGCCATCGGCATCGCGGTGCACCTGCTCACCGGCGTCGCCTTCGCGGGCATCCCGCTGGCGCTGTGGGGATCGACCTGGCGTGATCGGCCCACGCTCGCGCCGGCCTTGATCGTCGGCATCGGCAGCGTGGTCGCACCGTTCCTGTTGATGCAGCCAGGCATGGGCGCGGGTATCGCCGCGCGCCGCACGCCCAATCCGGCGAAAGCCCGCCTGCACAGCCTGGTCACGCATGCGGTGTTCGGTGTCGGCCTGTACTTGAGCGGGTGTGCTCTCGCCAGCTTGCGCTGACACGACACGGTACCCCTGTCGGCGTGCGTCCGCGCAAGCGACCTCGGCTGCCCCGGGCGGCAGGAAGACCCGAAGACTTCCGGCACATGCAGACGCAAGGGGCCGCCACCACGATGCCTTGGTTCCCTTTCGTCGCGCGGTGGTGCGCACATGAACCCGCATCATTTGATTGTGCAGCGGTATGCCCGGCGTTTTCTGCCGGGCGTGTCAGGACTGATCCTGCTGGCGGCGCTGGCCACGGGCGCCGGCGCGGTGGAACCCCGGCTTCGGGCCAGCGGTGCCCGCGTGGAATCGTTCGAACCGCCCGCGCGAATCGACGTTCCGGCGGCCGCCCACTATCTGGGCAATCGGCGCTGGGTCCTGTACGGGTATGCCGACTGCGACCTTCACCTGTACGTGCAGAAGAATGCGCAGGGCGCGGTGGAACGCCTGTACTGGATCCAGTCGGAGGGCTACATCCCCAGCCGCCCGGAACTCACGCACGCCGGCGACTACGCCAAGTCGCGCCTGTTGACGGTGGACGGGTTGGACTTTCACCTGGATACCTGGGGACGAGCCCTGAGTGCTTCGGCGCCCGCCGATTCGGATCTGGGGCAGGTCGAGCAACTCATCGCCGCGGCGAACCTGCGCTTGCCGGAAAACATGGCCTTCGTCCGCCTGGTGCATCTGCCGGACGCGGCGCAGCGCAAGGAACTCATGCTGATCTATGCCGAACGCGCGGCCAGCGACGCGGAGCCTGACGATGGCGTGATCGCGCGCATGCGCAAGGCCATGACCGTCGAGCGTTTGCCGGAACGATGACGTTCCCGCGCGGGGGCCGGGAGTCAGGGTGACCAACGGCCATTGTTCCGCCACGGTCGCAGTCCGTAGCGTGGCGTCATTCCCCCCGGAGTGATGGAACATGCGCGTGGCATTGAAGGCGATGGTGGTGTGCATGGTGCTGGGCGGCCTGCCGCTGCCCGCGGGCGCGGCCGATGCGCCGAAGGCGAACGAGCCGGTCATCGACATCAGCGATGTCGATCGCTTCTACCGGTTGTACGAGCGGACCCAGGGACAGCCGACCGCCGAGCAGTTGCAGCGGGACTATCTGGACGGTGGCTCCGCGGGATTGCACCAGTTCGCCAAGGCACGCCGGATCACCGGCGAGGCCATCGCCGCCAACCTGGCCAGGAACCCGCAGGTCTACGTGGACGCCAGACGCTGCATGGCGGTGTTGCCCGCCAGCAGGGCCCGGCTCAAGGCGTCATTGCAGAAGCTGGTCGAGCTGTATCCGGAGGCACGCGTGCCCGCGGTCACCATCGCAGTGGGCCGCGGCAAGCCGGTCGGCACCGCCAGCGCCGATACCGGCGTGCAGATCGGCCTGGAGGCGCTGTGCGCGACCGACTGGATCAACCCCGACGTGGAGGACCGCTTCGTCTACGTGATCGCGCACGAGTATGTACACGTCCAGCAGCTGCCGGCGTTCGTGGAGACCGAACAGGCCACGGTGCTGGAAAGCGCGCTGATGGAAGGCGCCGCCGAATTCGTCGGCGAACTGATTTCCGGCGAGGTGGCCTACCTGCATCTCAAGCACAACACGAAGGGCCTGGAAAAGGCCATCGAGACCAAGTTCCAGGCGGACATGGACAAGCGCGATCTGTCCGACTGGATCTACAACAGCAAGCCCGGCAATCCGGGCGACCTCGGCTATTGGGTCGGCTATCGCATCGTGAAAGCCTACTACCGGAACGCCAGCGACAAGCGCCAGGCGCTGCGCGACATCATCGGACTGCGCGACGCCAGGCAGTTCCTGGCGCGCAGTGGCTGGCAGCCCGGCATGGATCTGCGCTAGCGGCACCTCATGGGCGAGTGCGCAGGTGTGGCCGGCCCACGCCCATCGCGCCCCAACCGGTGCCGTGGTCGTAGGTGGAATTGCGCGCCGGGTGGATGAAGTGATCGCCGAAGCAGAGCTTGCGCAGGATGGCGTCGGGACGCAGGTGCCAGCTCGCCCAGCCCAGCGGCGAGTCGCCATTGCGATCGCGCGCATCGACGCGCGCTCCCGCCGCCAGCAGCAGGTCGATGGCCTTCTCGCTGCCGAACGCCGCCGCGCGATGCAGCGGCGTCTCGCCCCGGGTGCGGACATCGCGCATGAAACCGCCGGTTTCCACCCCGGGCAGGGTGGCGCGATCGGGATTCGCGCCTGCCGCGAGCAGCAGTTCCAGGATCAGGTCGTAAGCGGGACGGTTGGCCTTGCACAGTGCCAGGTGCGGGAGTGATTCGCCGGTTTCGGGCACGACATGGTCGGCGCTCGCGCCCTGTTCGAGCAGGAACTGGCACAGCGGCCAGTGGCCGTGGAAGACGGCATCGCCCAAGCCGAGGTTGTCACCGAGCGAGGCGAGTGTTTCGCCATGCATGAGCAGGAAGCGGACGGCGCTGGCATCGCCGTAGTAGGCGCACCAGCGGATGAGCCGGACGCCATGGGCGTCGGTGTCGGTCGCCGCGTGGCCGTCGGCGATGTGCTCGAAGACCAGATCGGTGCGTCCGTCGCGGATGCGTTCCAGGCGTTCGCTGTTCATGGGAGTCTCGCCTGCTCCTGTTGGATGGCGTTCCGGTCCGGTGGCTGGATTCTGCCACTGGAACCCATGCGCTTCCTTCGCCGTTCGTCAGACGCCCGCCGGTCGATCGCGGTGTCAAGGCAGGGTATGCGTGCCGGACCGCGCGGCGGCGCAGAAAAGCAGTGCCGACACCAGCCATAGTGCAGTGAACGCCACCGTCGCCGGCCACGGATGCGCCATGCCATTGATCTGGGCGACCAGGCCGACCGCCGCCTGCGTGATCGCCGCGGCGGTGAAGGTGGCGGCCATGCCGCGCGGACGGAAACGCGCGATGAGTGCGCCGATCACGGCCACCGCCAGCACGCCGGCGTACCAGAGGTTGTAGGCATTGCGTTCAGTGCCGACGAAGCCCACCGCCAGGTTCACCCACGCCAGCAGGAAACCGGCGGCGACGGCGAGGAACGCGCCGATGCGATACAGGCGATTGCCCCGGCTCAGCCGCACCGCCAGTTCGCAGGCGCCGCAGGCCAGCGCCAGCATCGCGCCGAACACGGCGAAATCGAACGGCGTCCAGTCCACCTCGTCGGTGAACTGCATGGCGATTAGCGGTAGCAACAACAAGGTCGCGGCGCCGCCCCACATCAGCAGGCGCCAGCCGGGCAGGTGCGGACCACGGGGGTATTGCGTGTCTGCGGCCATGATCGAGTCTCCCTCCAGAGGTGTCCCCAGCGTGCGAGGCGAACATGGAGCAAACAGGGCGGTTGTGTGAAGCAGGCAAGAAGTCGGGACGGCGAAAACGGTTGAACCAATGCCTGAGCCCGCCATCGTGAACGCCGCGATCGCCTCTGCGCCCTGTTCGAAGACGTGACCCGTGCCTACACGCGCGCATTGCTAGGCTCCGCCGCGCAATCCCGTCACGAGGTATCGCGCCATGACCGGTTCGCCGCGTGGAACGCGCCATTCGCTGGGCCTGATCCTGTCCGCCGCCATCGCGGTTGCCTTCCTGGGCGCGTACGCGCAGGGCGCGGGCGGAGCGGCCGCACTGCCGCGATCTTCCGCCGATGCGAGCCATGCACCGGCGACGCTCGCACCTGCGAGGACCGCGCCCGGGGAGGCGCTCGATCTCGTCGCGACCGCCATACCGCCCGCCGGCACCCGCGACACGGTATTGATCGGACCGCCGGTGCCGCGTCCGTCGGGCACGCCGTGCGTGGTTGAATTGTTCCGCGACGCCGCGTTGCCGGAAGCGGGTATCGCCTGGTTCAACGGCGATGGCGTCTTTCCATATGCGCCTCCCGCGCAATGCCCGGGGCCGTGGGCGAAGGTGATCCTCAAGGTGTCTTTCCGCAACGACGCGCCCGCCAGTTATCTGGATGGCCTGATGCTCGCGCAGGTGTCGCTGGCCGGTGTCCCGCTCTACAGTGGCGGCGGCCAGGACAACGACGTGCCGACGCACTGGCGGGTCGAGCGCGACGTCACCGACTACAGCGCGCTGCTGGCGCAGCCGGGCGACGGCACCCTGGAAGCCCGCGCCTCGCCGCGCTACCCGCCGGACTTCCAGCAACCCTTCTACGCGTCGGCCACGCTGCTGTTCTATCCGCCGACGCCGGTCAACCGCGTCCCGCGCGTGGCGGATGAAGTCCATCCGCTGACGTCGAACGGCTGGCAGCAGGTCAGCACGCCCGCGAATCAGGTGGGCACGACGCTGACCCTGCCGCGCAACGTCGAGCGCGCCTATCTGGACGTGATGGCGCACCCGGCCTATGGCAACGACCTGTTCTGGTTCACCTGCATGCCCGATGCGGCGATGAGCGCCTTCCCCGAACTCGCCAGCCGGCTGGCGATCGGTCCCAACCGGCGCGGACTGGAAGGCGATCTGCCCAGCCAGGGCTGTCGCGGCGGCAGTTTCCGGCAGGTGCTGGTGCGCATCGACGATGAACCGGCGGGCCTGGCCGCGGTGTTTCCGCGCCTGTATCCGCAGGTCAATCCGGATCGCGGTCCACGGCTGGCGCAGCCCGCGCCGCCGCCGCTGGCGCTGAACTTCATGCCCTACCGGGTGGATCTGTCGCCGTTCGCCGGCAAGCTCAGCGATGGCCAGCCGCACAAGGTCGCGTTGTCCATGGTCAGCGGCGGCACCATCACCGCCTTCGACCTCACCGGCACGCTGCTGGTCTATCGCGATGCCGGCACGCCGCAGATCACCGGCGCGGTCACTGGCAATACCCTGGCGGGGGCGTCATTGGATCCCATCGTCGACACCTCGCTGGCGCGCGATGCCGCGACCGGCCGGGTCGGCGGCACGGTGACCACGACATTCGCGCACAGCCATGTCATCGAGGGCTACGTGGAAACATCGCGTGGACGCATCCAGCATCGCGTCGAGCAGCGCCTGGCGTTCGACAACCGGCTGATGCCCGACGCGCTGGGCACCGGTGAAGGAGAACAGGACGACTATCGATTGCAGGTACGCCTGGACAGCACGATCACCGGCATCAGCCGGCGGACCCGGGGCGTCACCGTGCTGGCCGAGGACACGGAAACCTTCGCCTATCCGCTGGTGCTGGACTACCACGGCGCATCACTGGATCTGCAGCAGGCGTTCACCCGCAACGGCGCGCATTCGCGCCCCGGCGTGGTTCGTTACTACACCCGCCTGGAGCACCGGGCCAACGTCGCCATCGATGCGGATCAGCAACTGGGCGATCAACGCTACCGGTTCCGTGATTCCCATGGCGGCTGCTACAGCGCGGACATGGCGGCCGAAGGCGGCGCGCTGGCGGCATACACGCAGGGCACGGATTGTCCGGATGGGCGCAACCGGCTGTTCTGGGCCTCGCATCCGGATGGCTCGCCGGAAGGCCTGGGCTGGGCGGAACGGTAGCGCTGGGTGCATCGCAGCGCCGCATTCGCGCGGCGATGCGATGATCGTGCGTCAGGCGGCGGCGCGCTTTGCGCGTCGGCGTCGCCAGTACCGCCAGAGCGCGAACACGCCGCCCAGCACCAGCAACGCGCCGGCGCCCAGCACGCTCATCCGCACCGCGACGCCGTGCTGGAACACTACTTCCTCGCCTTCGCCGTCCAGCGCGTAGGCGATCACGTAGTCGCCCATCGGGCCGAGGCCTTCGCGACCGCCGGCGGCAATCACGACGTACTGGCGGCCGTTCACCGCGTACACCGAGGGCGTGGCCTGTCCGCCGGCCGGCAGCTTGGCGTCCCACAGCACCTTGCCGGTCGCGCTGTCGAGCGCGCGGAAGCGCGCGTCGGCCGAGGCGCCGATGAAGGTCAGGCCGCTGGCGGTGGTGACCGCGCCGCCCAGCACCGGCATGCCGATGTTCAAGGGCAGCCACGGCAGCTCTTCCTCCAGCGTGCCGAGCGGGCGTTCCCACAGCACCTTGCGTGCACGCAGATCCACCGCCACCACCCGGCCCCACGGCGGCTCCACGCACGGGGTTCCCTTGGCCGAGGCCAGCACGCCGCGACGCATGCCGTAACCGGTGCCGTCCATGCTGTTGAATTCCTGCTCGGGAAAGGCGTCGTCCTTGTCCCAGTCGAACGCCTTGCGTGGAATCAGCGCCACCTGCATCGGCAGATCCGACACCGGCAGGATCGCGATCTGGCGTTGCGCATCGATCGCGATGCCGCCCCAGTTCACTCCGCCGGCCCAGCCGGGCAGGGCGATGGTGCCGCGCACGCTGGGCGGGGTGAAGATGCCTTCCGAACGCAGCTGCGCGATCTGCCGCGCGCAGTCGCGGCGTTCGCCGGGCGTCGGACCCCACGCGTCCTCCGGAGTGAGCGGCGCGTGGCGCGCCAGGCGCAGCGAGGGCTCGGGCATCGGCTGGGTCGGCCAGGCCTGTTCGCCCGGCACGTCCGAGGCGGGCACCGGTACCTCGGTGATCGGGAACACCGGTTCGCCGCTGCGGCGATCGAAGGCGAACAGGAAGCCCGTCTTGGTCGCCTGCAGCACCGCCTCGCGCGGACCCTGCGCGGTCTGCACGGTGGCCAGCGCCGGCTGCGACGCCAGGTCGTAGTCCCACAGATCGTGATGCACCAGCTGCTGCGCCCACACCCGCCGGCCGCTGTGCAGATCCAGCGCCACCAGTGAATTGGCGTCGCGGTTCTCGCCCAGGCGTTCGGCGCCGGTGTAGTCGGGACTGGCCGAACCGGTCGGCACGTAGACCAGGCGCAACGCCGGGTCCACCGACAGCGGCGCCCACGCATTCGCCGCGCCGACGGTGCGCGCCTGTTCCGGCCGCCAGCCCTGCGCGGCCGCCTCGGCCGGATCCCGCGGCACCGGATCCCAGCGCCACAGTTCCCGTCCGCTGCGCGCGTCGTAACCGCGCACCACGCCTTGCTCCAGCGCGTGCGCGCGGTTGTCGCCGACCGAACTGCCGACCACCAGCACGCCGTCGGCGACCACCGGCGGCGAGGTCACCGCGTAGTTGCGCCACTCGCTGTC